>NZ_BAAIFY010000002.1:0-289113 GCF_054653575.1 Nocardioides pyridinolyticus
AGACCTCGGGGAGCTCCGACGCGCGCCCGGTGAACTCCGGCGTGCGCTTCTCGAGGAACGCCGTCACGCCCTCCTTGCCGTCGCCGATCGACTGCCAGTACATCGCCAGCGAGTCCGACAGGTGCGCCTCGAGCGGGTCGGACGCCGCGCTGTTGCGGTAGAGCAGCCGCTTGGCCAGGCCGAGCGCCGCGGGGGAGCGGTTCACGACGAACGACCGCGCGAGCTCGTACGCCGCCGGCAGCAGGTCGTCCGGCTCGTGCACGCTGCGCACCAGCCGGCCGGCCAGGGCGGCGTCCGCGTCGAGGATGCCGGCGGAGTAGACCCACTCCAGCGCCTGCTGGATGCCGACGATGCGCGGGAGGAACCAGCTCGACGCGGCCTCGGGGACGATGCCGAGCCGGCCGAAGACGAAGCCGATCCGCGCCTGGGTCGAGGCCAGCCGCAGGTCCATGGCCAGCGTCATCGTGGCGCCGATGCCGACGGCCGGGCCGTTGATCGCGGCGATGACCGGCTTCGGCAGCGCGTGGATCGCGAGCGTGACCTTGCCGCCGGTGTCGCGGACGCCGGTCTCGAAGGGCTCCTCGTCGTACCGCTGCCGGAACTCGGCGACCGTGGGCCGGAGTCCTTCGTCGAGACCGAAGACGTTGCCCGTGGCGTTGAGGTCCATGCCCGCGCAGAAGGCCCGGCCGGCGCCGGTGACGACCACCGCACGGACGTCGTCGGAGCAGGCGTCGGTCCGGAAGAGCTGCTCGAGCTCGGCGGCCATCGTCAGGTCGAACGCGTTCAGCTGGTCCGGGCGGTGCAGCGTGACGGTCGCGATGCCGTCGTCGTCCACGTCCCACAGCAGGGTCTCGTAGTGGTGCGGGGAGGTCACCGGGTCACGCCCTTCGGGAGGCCCGTCGGCGTGCAGAGGGCCTTCGGGATGTCAGCGGTCTTGTCCTGCTTGATGAAGTCGAACATCTGCTGTGAGCGATCGGGGTCCCAGTGCACCGCGAGGTCCGAGATCGGGACGACGCAGCTGAGGTCGATGCTCGTCATCGCGGACGCCCAGCGGGCGGCGTCGAAGGGGCCCATGCCGTCGCCGAATGCGAAGAAGTCGGGCACGGCGTTCCAGAGCCGCCAGTAGCGGAGGGGGTTGACGAACGTCCATGGCGACATCACCTCGGCGCCGACCGCCGACACGACCTCGCGCTGGTGCTTGACCCGGTCGATGTCGCCGATGCCGGAGGTGTGCCGCGACCGGGCATAGCCGAGCGCGGTGGCGCCGTCGGCCTCCTGGCAGCCCTTCTGGACGTCGAGCTTGGCGAGCGGGTCCAACATGTCCTGGGTCGGGCAGATCTCGATGCCACCGACCGCGTCGACGACGCCGGCCAGGCCGCCGAGCCCGATCTCGACGTACGCGTCGACCTCGATGCCGGTGTTCTGCTCGATGGTGCGCGTCAGCAACTTCGGCCCGCCGAAGGCGTACGCCGCGTTGATCTTGGTGTTGCCGTAACCGGGCACGTCGACGAGCGAGTCGCGGGGGATCGACATCAGCAGGTTCGGGCCGTCGCCGGTGTGCATCAGCATGATCGTGTCGGTGCGCTGGCCGGTGGCGTTGCCCGTCCCGAGGCGCTTGCGCTCCTCGGCCGACAGGCCGGCCCGCGAGTCACTGCCGACGAGGAGGTACGTCGTGCCGGGCTGGTCGTCGGGGCGGTCGCCCTGGGGCTCGAACGCGACCGAGTCGACCTTGGTCCACGCGTAGAGCGGCACGGCGATGAGGTAGACGATCCACGCGAGCAGCAGCAGGCCGACGATGCCGAGATAGAACCTCGGCCCGCGGCGGCGGCGCGGCGTGCCGGGCCCGCCGGGCGCCGGGGTCGGGGGCTGCCGCGGCGGCGGGGCGGGTGGCGGCGTGCTCGAGGAGCGGGGCTGGGTGCGCATCACCCGGGTCTCGTCGGGGCCCGGGTCGCGCTGGCCCTGCTGGCCCTTCTGCCCGTACAGCCAGTGGTAGTCCGGTGCGCCGTCCTCGGGCGCCCCATCCTTCCGAGGACGGTCACTCATGGGGCAAGACGGTACCGGGCGCACAGTCGGGATCCGTCGGTGTGTCGCGGCGCGTTGTGACGGGTGTGACTGGTGATACTGGCCGTCAGCTCACTTCTTCCCCGCTCCACCATCGCAGAGAGGCATCTCGATGCCACCCGTCTCTTCCCCCGGGTCGCACGACTTCCCCCACGGGCGGCAGGTCCCGCGCTTCACCGCCGACGACCGCGCCGCTCGGGTGCGCTTCCGCCGGGCCATGGCGCTCATGCTGATGACGCTCCTCCTGCCCGGCTCCGCGCAGATCGTCGCCGGCAACCGCCGGATCGGCTGGATCGCGCTGCGCACCTGGTTCGTGACCCTCCTGCTCCTGTTGGCCACCGCCGTCGGCGGACTCATCGACCATGGGCTGCTGCTCGAGCTCGGCACCGACACCTTCGCGCTGTTCTGGATGCGGATCGCGCTGATGGTGCTCGCGGTCGGCTGGGCGCTGCTGTTTTTCGACGCCTGGCGGATCGGCCAGCCCCTCACCCTCTCGATGGCGCACCGCCGCGCCGTCGTCGGCGTCAACGGCGTGCTGGCCCTCGCCGTGGCCGGCTCCCTGCTCTTCGGCGCCCACCTCGTCGGCGTCCAGCGCCACTTGATGCTGACGATGTTCGGCGACGGTCAGGTCAGCGACACGCACGACGGGCGCTACAACGTGCTGCTGCTCGGCGGCGACTCGGGCGCCGGCCGCTGGGGCCTGCGGCCGGACTCGATGACGATCGCGAGCATCGACGAGGACACCGGCCGCACCGTGCTGATCTCGCTGCCGCGCAACATGCAGAACTTCCCGTTCGCGCGCGGCTCGGTCATGCACGAGCAGTTCCCCGACGGCTTCGACGCCGACTACCTCAACGGCGTCAGCACCTGGGCCGAGGACAACGCCGAGCTCTTCCCCGACTCCGACCACCCCGGCGTGGACGCCACGGTCGAGGCGGTCGAGGGCATCACGGGCCTGAAGATCAACTACTGGGCGATGGTGAACCTCGAGGGCTTCAAGGACCTCGTCGACGCGGTCGGCGGCGTCACGCTCAACGTCCGCCAGTCGATCCCGGTCGGGCTGCCCCACGACTCGTTCTACAGCCACATCGACCCGGGCGTGCAGAAGCTGGACGGCTTCGAGACGCTGTGGTTCGCCCGCGCGCGCTACGACTCCGACGACTACTCGCGCATGGCGCGGCAGAAGTGCGTGATGAACGCGATGCTCCAGCAGGTCAGCCCGCAGACCGCGGTCCGGAACTTCCAGAAGATCGCCGAGGCGAGCTCGGCGATGATCTCGACGAACATCCCGGCCAGCGAGGTCGACACGTTCATCTCGCTCGCGCTCAAGGCCCGCGACCAGAAGGTCTCGACGCTCTCGCTCGTGCCGCCGATGATCAACACCGCCGACCCCGACATCAAGCTGGTCAGGGCCGAGGTCGTCGAGGCCATCGACAAGTCCGAGGGAGACGCCCCCAAGGACAAGCCGCGCAGGAAGAAGAGCAGCGCGTCGGTGACCGGCGGCTCGCTCGGCTCGCTGAGCGAGGGGTACGCCGCCAACCAGGCGGACGACCTCGGCTCCGCCTGCTGACCGCGACCCGGCCCCTAGGGGGCGGCCGCCGGCGGCGAGCCGGCTGCCGCCACGGCGTGCAGGGACTGGAAGAGCTGGGCCATCGACGTGGCACCCGCGTCGACGTGCCCCATGCTCCGGTCGCCGAGATAGCTGCCACGGCCGACCCGGGCGGTCATGGCCGCGGTGGCGTCCCGGCCCGCCGCGGCCGCGGCTGCCGCCTGCTCGGTCGCCGTGGTGAGATCCGCGCCGGTGGCCTCCGCACGCTGGAGCGCCTCCACCGCCGGTGCGATCGCGTCCAGCAGCGTCTTGTCGCCGGGCTGGGTCCGCCCGAGCTCGCCGATCCCGGCAGCGGCTGACGCGAAGCCGCGGCTCAGCCGCGCCAGGTCGAGCCGGTCGACCCCGTCGCCCTCGTCGCTGAGCCGCAGGAAGACGGTGCCGTAGAGCGCGCCGCTGGCGCCGCCGACCGAGTTGACGACCGCCATGCCGACCGCGTCGAGCAGCGCCCGGACGTCGTCGTACGCGCTGTCGGCGAGAACCGGCTCGAGCGCCTCGACGCCGCGCTTCAGGTTCGAGCCGTGCTCGCCGTCGCCGGTCGCCGAGTCCAGCTCGTCGAGCTCGTCCGCCTGGGCCAGGACCGCGGCCCCGAAGTGGTCGAGCCAGCGCCGGAGGTCCTCGGTCGACAGTGCGTTCGTCATCTCAGGCCTTCCAGCGAAGAGTGGTCGTGTGGACCGGGTCGTCCCAGAGCTCGACGAGCTCGTCGTCGAGCACGAGCACCGACAGCAGCACCCCGTGGGTGTCGAGCGAGGTCAGGAAGTCGCCGACGAGCGATCGCTCGACGACCGCGCCGCGGGCGCGGAGCCGCTCGTGCACCAGGCCGTAGAGGCCGTACAGCTCGATCGCGGGCGTCGCCCCCAGGTCGTTCATCATGACGAGGACCCGGGTGTCCTCCGCGATGTCCAGCTCGTCGACGATGCGCTCCAGGAGGACGTCGGCGACCTCGTCGGCCGGCGGCAGGTCGCCGCGCTCCTGGCCGCGGTCACCGCCCAGGCCCACGCCGATCTCGTACTGCCCCTCCGGCAGCTCGAAGGTGGGCCGCCCCAGGCGCGGGGGAGTGCACGAGCTCAGGGCCACGCCGAACGTCCGGGAGCTCTGGACGACGCGACGGGCGAGAGCGGCCACCTCGTCGAGCGACCGTCCGCGCTCGGCGGCCGCTCCGGCGATCTTCTCGGCGAGGACGGTCGCCCCCAGTCCCCGGCGGCGCGCCTCGAGCCCGGGTGGGAACGACGCGTCGTCGTCGACGAGGACCTTCTCGATGCGGATGCCGCGCCGGCTCATGATCTCGGCGGCGAGCCCGAAGTTCATGACCTCGCCGCCGAAGTTCTTGATGATGAAGAGCACGCCGGATCCGTGGTCGGCCGCCTCGGTGGCGGCCATGATCTGCGCCGGGACCGGTGAGGTGAACACCTCGCCGGGGCAGGAGGCGTCCAGCATGCCGAGCCCGACGTACCCCGCATGCAGGGGCTCGCAGCCCGACCCGCCCCCCGAGATCAGTCCCACCTTGCCGGGCCGGGCGGGGGCGGCGCGGGTGACGATCCGGTCCTCCGTCCGGAAGGCGACGACCTCGGGATGCGCGGCGGCCAAGCCGGTCAGGTACTCGGTGACGGCCGTGTCCGGGGCGTTGAGGAACTTCTGCATCAGCGGCCCCCGGCCCTAGCACGCGGCCGCTCTGGACCAGTAACCATCTCGAAACTTTCCCTTGACATCCACGTCACACCCCAGATGATATTGGTCATACCACCCGATCACAAGATCACACGATAGTCCGATGGGATGACCACATCGGAGCCATTCGAGCAGGGAGGACGGGCGTGATGGACACCACTTCTTCGTCGGCGTCGCTGACCGCGGAGCGGACTCTCCCCGCCGCTCCGATCCTGGAGATGGCGGAGATCTCCAAGCGCTACCTGGGCGTGCAGGCGCTCGACCGCGTGAGCCTCACGGTCAACCGGGGCGAGATCCACGCCCTCCTCGGCGGCAACGGCGCCGGCAAGTCGACGCTCCTCAACGTGCTGTCGGGGATCGTCCGGCCCGACGGCGGCACGATCGACGTGGACGGCGAGCGTGTCTCGATCGACCACCCGAAGGAAGCGCAGCGGCTGGGGATCGTCACGATCCACCAGGAGCTGTCGACGGTCGCGGACCTGACGGTGCTGGAGAACATCTTCCTCGGGAACGAGACAGCTCTGGACGGCCGCGGCTCACTCCTCGTCAACCGTCGCCAGATGGCACGCCGTGTCGCCACCCTCGCTGCGGAGTTCGGCATCTCCGCCGCCGAACTGGGCCGGCCGGTCGGCGAGTTCGGAGCGCTGACGAAGCGGGCCGTCGAGATCGTCAAGGCGCTGGCCGCCAACCCGAAGATCCTGATCCTGGACGAGCCGACGTCGGGGTTGGAGGAGCATGAGAAGTCGTTGCTCTTCGACCACATGCGCAGCCTCCAGGAGCGCGGTGTCGCGCTGATCTGGGTCACCCACCACCTCGACGAGCTGTTCGGTCTGGCCGACGTGGCGACCGTGATGCGGGACGGGAGGACCGTCACCACGGCACCGCTCGCGTCCCTCGACCAGCGCACGCTCGTCACGCACATGTTCGGCGGCGACGCCGCCGAACTGCTGACGGTCTCGGGCTCCGAGGACCGGTCGGTCGCTCGCGAGCGCCAGGACGTTCCTCGCCTGCGGGCCTCGAACATCTCCCGGCCGGGGGTGCTGCGCGACATCTCCTTCGAGCTCTACCCCGGCGAGGTGCTGGGCATCGCCGGACTGGCCGGTGCCGGCCGGACCGAGCTGGTGCGGGCGCTGATGGGGCTGGACAAGATCAGCGGCGGGCGCATCGAGATCGACGGCAAGGTCCGGCGCATCAAGCACCCGCGCAAGGCCTACCGCGCCGGGCTGGCCATGGTGCCCGAGGACCGCAAGCAGATGGGCATCCTGGCGGAGTTCTCCGTCGCGGAGACCGTCTCGGTCTCCCGACTGGGTTCGGTCTCGCTCGGTGGCCTGCTCAGCAAGCGGCGGGAGCGACGCCTGGCCGACTCCTACGTCCGGCAGCTGGGCATCAAGACACCGAACTCGGGCGAGAAGATCCGCAACCTCAGCGGCGGGAACCAGCAGAAGGCGATCATCGCGCGCTGCCTCAACACCAACCCGTCGATCCTCATCTTCGACGAGCCCACGCAGGGCATCGACGTGCACGCCAAGGCCGAGGTGCACCGGCTCATCCGTGAGCTGGTGGAGGGAGGGACGTCGGTCCTGCTCGTCGCCTCCGAGTTCTCCGAGCTGATCAGCCTGAGCGACCGCGTGATCGTCATGAACCGAGGCTCGCTCGTGGGGGAGATCCCCGACATCCCGAGCCGGGTGGCCAGCGAGGGCATCGAGTCCGTCAAGCACCAGATCATCGACCGCGCATCGAGGGCAGAACTGTGAGCAACGCACGCGCCAGAGCCGCCAAGGTCCTCGGCATCGAGGGGCTACCCATCGTCACCGCCCTGGTACTCGTCACGGTGTACTTCGCGGCGACCGTCCCGGCGTTCCTGGACGGCGAGGCCATGCGGTACTACCTCAACGAGGAGGTCCCGGTCTTCATCATCACAGCGGGACTCGCGCTCGTCATCATCGCCGGAGGCATCGACCTCTCGGTCGGCGCGGTCCTGGGCCTGAGCGCCGGCACGTCGCTGCTCGCGTCGATGAACGGGGCCAACGTCGCGCTCGCGGTGGCCGTCGGCGTCGGCACCGGTGCGGCGTTCGGCCTCCTCAACGGCCTGATCATCGTGAAGCTGAAGCTCAACGACTTCATCGTCACGCTGGGCACCTTGAACATCGCGGCCGGACTGCTCGTGGTGCTCACCGGCCACACCCAGATCACCGGTACGAGCGACAGCAAGTTCCTCGGGATCGCCGGCAGCTCGGTCCTCTCGGTCACGAGCGCGCTGGTCCTGGCGGTGGTGGTCGTGGCCGTGCTCCAGGTGGTGCTCGTCAAGACCGCGTTCGGCCGTAGGGCCAAGGCGACCGGTGCGGGGGCAGCCCCGGCGCTGGTGGCCGGTATCGACGCCGGCCGGATCAAGCTCTACGCCTACGTCATCTCAGGCAGCCTCGCCGGCCTGGGGGGCGTCCTGCTCGCCTCCCGACTGAACTCGGTGCAGCCGGGCATGGCCGGCGGCTACGAGCTGACGGCGATCGCGGCCGCGGTGCTGGGCGGGGTGAGCCTCGCGGGCGGACGGGGCGCGATCTGGCAGGCGGCGGTCGGCTGTCTGCTGCTGGCCACCCTCAAGCAGGGCTTCCGGCTCACCGGCGTGGACCCGCTCGTCTTCTCCATCATCATCGGCGTCTGCATCCTCGTCGGCGTCATCGTGGACCGGGGCGTCTTCCGGCTCTCGCTGACCTTGGGCACACCGCGCACCGCGCCGCAGACGCCTCTTGTTCCTGCGAGCGGAGGTCAAGGGAAATGAACCAGTTCTCGTCCCGATCGGCCGGTCAGGCCCTGCGCCGCCGGGTCGCCAGCGATCCGGCAGCCGGCATCCTGCTCCTGCTGGTGATCGCCGCGATCACGATGTCGGTCCTCGAGCCCACGTTCGCGACGGCAGGCAACGTGACCAACATCGTCAACGCGATGGTGACGGTCAGCTTCCTCGCCATCGGCATGACGGTGGTCCTGATCGCCGGCGGGCTCGACCTCTCGGTCGGCTCGGTGATGGGACTGTCTGCCGGGGTTGCCGCGAACCTGCTGACCTACGGGTTCCCGATGCCGGTCGCGTTCCTCGGCGCCCTCGCGGTCGGGGCCGGGATCGGCCTGGTGAACGGCCTGCTGATCACCAAGCTGGGGATCCCCGACTTCATCGCGACCCTGGCGATGCTCGGGATCGCGGGCGGTGTCCTCCTCTACTGGACGGCCGGCGTCCCGATCCTCGGCTACATGAACGAGACGTACTACTACATCGGTGGGCTGACCAAGCTGTTCGGTCCGATCACCCTTCCGATGATCCTGGTCGTCGTCGTCGCGGCCGCTGTCGCGTTCCTGCTCCGGCGCACCCGGTTCGGCGTCACGCTGTACGCCGTGGGCAGCTCGCCCACCGGCGCGCTCCACGCCGGGGTCCGCGTCGACCGCGTGAAGATCGCGGCGTACGTGATCAGTGGCCTCATGGCCGGCATCGCCGGCATCCACATCGCCGGCCGGACGACGACCGTGCCCCCGCTGATCGGCAACGGGTACGAGATCACCGCGATCGCGGCAGCGGTGATCGGAGGTGCCTCCCTCTTCGGCGGCAAAGGCCGCGTCTTCGGAGCACTGGTCGGCGCGCTCACGCTCACGCTGACCCGCAACATCATCAACCTGACCGGGGTCGAGTCGAGCTGGCAGGCCGTGGTCACCGGTCTCGTCCTCATCGTGGCGGTCGCCGCGAACCAGACGTGGAGCGTGCTGCTGAGCCGCTCCCGAGCCCGGGGCCTCACCCGGACCACTCCCGCAGTCTCTCGGGATCGGTCGTCATCGACGCGAGATGCAGATGTCGACGATGGCGGAGCACCTGCGACACAGCGGTACCCCGAAACAATCCCGTGAGAAAAGGTAAGGAACCGACATGAACATCGACGGAATCTCTCGGCGCCGGCTGCTCCGCACCGGCACCCTGGTCGGCGCCGGCATCGGGGCGGTCGCACTGACCGGCTGCACGTCCGGCGGAGGCACAGCTGCCGGCGCCGGCGGGGCCCTCGAGAGTGGTGCCGCGAAGGACTACGACGAGGCGATCAAGAAGATCGTCGACGGTCGCGAGATCAAGGTGGGCTTCACCCCGCCCGTGCTCTCGGAGAACTTCACCCAGATCGAGCACGCCGCCTGGCACAAGATGTACGAGTACGAGCAGCGGTTCGGCTGCAGCTGGGTCTGGGAGCGTCAGGCGCCGGTCGGCGACTTCAACGCGGTGCAGGGGACGCTGGGCATCGTCCAGTCCTGGGTGTCGCGCGAGTTCGACGCGATCGCGGTCTGCACGGGCGCGAACTTCGCGACCGTCCAGAGCCTCTACCAGGACGCGTCCGAGAAGGGCGTCAAGATCTACCAGTTCAACCAGCCGGCCGAGCTCTACCCCGAGGAAGAGCTGCAGACCGTGACGAACGTCGGCTACGACAACCGCTGGCAGTCGGGCTACCTCGCGGGCAAGTACATCGCGGAGAAGCTGGGCGGCTCGGGCAACATCCTGCAGATCTGGGGCCCGTCCGGCTCGGACTGGACCCGGGGCCGCAAGATCGGGTTCGACAAGGCGCTCGCCGAGAACCCCGGCATCAAGGTCGTCGGTGAGGCCGACGGCGGCTACGTGCGCGACAAGGGCTTCGCGGCCGCGCAGGACCTGCTCACCAAGAACAGCGACATCAACGCCATCTACGGCGAGAACGAGGAGATGGCGCTCGGTGCGTCGCAGGCCATCGACGAGGCCGGCCTCAAGCACTGGGACGGCTCGGACGGCATCCTCACGATCGGCGCGGACGGCCTGGTGTCCGGCTACGACCAGATCAGCGCCGGCAAGCTGACCGCCACCGTCGACATCGGCGGGGTCGACCAGGGCCAGAACCTGATCGAGGCGATCTTCATGACCGCGGTCCTCGGCCAGACGGTCACCCAGATCATCAACAACCCCACCCAGGTCGTCGACAAGTCCAACGTCGACTGGCACCGCGAGTACACGAAGTGGGCGCTCGCCGCACCCAAGAAGTACGGCTCCTGACCTGCTCCCGGCACCGGCCGCTCGCGCGGCCGGTGCCGGCGACGGGTCGCCACCCGCGTGACCGCACCCATCCGCACGACGTGACCCGAGGAGGTGAGTGACATGACGACCGACGAGCCGACCGCGATCGTGCCCGTCCGGCAGCTCCGCCTCTCGGACGCCGTGGCCGCCCAGCTCGAGGCGCTCATCAACTCGGGGCACTTCGGCGAGGAGGGTCGGCTGCCCGCGGAGCGCGAGCTCGCGGAGCGCTTCGCCGTCGGGCGCGGCAGCATGCGGGAGGCCATCCGGAAGCTGGAGACCCTCGGCATCATCACCAAGGCCCAGGGCGTCGGCACGTTCGCCGTCGCCGGCGCCGGGCCCGCGCGGATGAGCCTCCTCAGCGCGGGGGACGTGTCCGCACTCGAGCTGTTCGAGGTGCGCTACACCATCGAGACGTTCGCCGCGGGCCTGAGCGCCCAGCGCCGGACGGCCAGCGACCTCACGGAGCTCCAGGCGGTGCTCGACCGGTCGATGGCGCCCGGCGTCGACAACGCGGAGTTCGTGCGCCTCGACTTCGAGTTCCACCGGCTCGTCGCCCAGTCGGCGAGGAACAGCCTCATCGTCCCGATGTTCGACCAGCTCGCCGGCGCTCACGCGATCTACTCCGCCAAGGTCATCTCGCTGCCCGGGCGTCGCGACCGCGCACACCAGGGCCACCTCGCGATCCTCGCCGCGGTCGCCCAGCGCAACGTCGCCGAGGCGGAGCAGCAGGCGCGGGCTCACCTCCTCGCAGCGGAGGAGGACCTGGTGAGCGCCGTCGAGGAGCCAGACTCACCGGCCGACGGAGCGAAGTCACTCGTCAGCCACTAGGAACCGTCAGGTCGTCGTACGACGATCCCGAGCAGGGCGGTCGGACCTCCGGCCCCCGCACCCCAGGAAGAGACAGGTTGGAACTGACGTGAGCATTCAAGGCAAGCGCATCGCCCTCATGATCGAGGACGAGTACCAGATCCTCGAGGGCTGGTACCCCTACCTCCGCCTCATCGAGGCCGGCGCCGAGGTGACGGTCGTCGGCAACGGCGAGAAGAAGACCTTCGAGAGCAAGGAGCACTACCCGATGGAGGCCGACGCCTCCCCGGGTGAGGTCTCCGCCGACGACTTCGACGGCGTGGTCGTGCCGGGCGGCTTCGCTCCGGACAACATGCGGCTGCACCGACCGATGATCGACCTGGTCCGAGACATCGCGGCCCAGGGCAAGATGACGGCCGCGATCTGTCACGGCGGGTGGATCCTCGCCTCGGCGGGCGCCGTCGAGGGCCGCCGCGTCACGGGCTACGCACCCATCGAGGACGACCTCGTCAACGCCGGCGGCACGTGGGTCTCCGACGAGCCGGCCGTGGTGGACGGGCACGTCATCACCGCCCGCACCCCTCCGGACCTCCCGGACTTCCTCAAGGCGATCGTCGCCTTCTACGACGAGTGACTCGACAGGAGTGACAAGCATGGCAACACAGCGCAAGCCAGACCCGGTTGACGTGGTCATCGTCGGACTCGGTGCCAGTGGCGGCACCGCGGCGAAGGTCCTGAGCGAGGCGGGCCTCAAGGTGGTCGGCCTCGAGCGCGGCCCCTATCTACGGCACAACGAGCACTTCTCGGGTGACGAGCTGAAGTTCGTCAACCGCAGCTACATGTGGCCCGATGCCAAGCTGACGCCGCGGACCCGACGGGTGGAGGACGACGAGGTCGCCCAGCCGTACCCGTTCTCGATGACCCCGCAGCTCGTGGGCGGCGGGACCAACCACTGGGCCGGATGGGTGCCGCGGCCCCGGCCCTCGGACTTCCTCCAGCGCAGCCTGCACGGCGACGTCGAGGGGATGAGCCTCGCGGACTGGCCGTTCCAGTACGAGCACCTGGAGCCGTACCTCACGAAGGTGGAGTGGGAGTTCGGTGTCGCCGGCATCGCCGGTGCGGACCAGGGGGAGGGGTTCCGGAGCAAGCCGTTCCCCAGCCAGCCGCTGCCGCCGACCCGGTGGGGCCAGAAGTTCTACAAGGCCGCCAACGAGATGGGGATCAACGCGTTCCCGATCCCGCACGCGATGGTCGCCAACGAGCACAAGGGCCGCAAGCCGTTCAACCGGACGAGCTTCTGGAACCAGTACGGCGACCCCAGCGGCGCCCGGTCGAACACGGCCACGACGTTCATCCCCGAGGCCCTGGCCACCGGGAACTTCGAGCTCCGGTCCGACTGCTTCGTCCGCGAGGTGAAGGTCGGCAAGGACGGCAAGGCGACCGGCGTCGTCTACGTCGACCAGTCGGGTGCCGAGATCGAGCAGGACGCGCGTGTGGTGGTCCTCTCGATGGGTGCGATCGAGACGGCGCGCCTCATGCTGCTCTCGAAGTCCGCGCTGTTCCCGGACGGGCTCGCGAACTCCTCGGGCCTCGTGGGCAAGAACGCGACCTTCCACGAGTACCTCTTCGCGATCGGCTTCTTCGACAACGAGATCGACGACCCGGTGTACGGCTGGACCGGCAACTACATCAGCGGCGGCACGATGGACTTCTACGAGACCGACGAGAGTCGTGGCCACATGGGCGGCTGCATCGTCTCGTCCTCGCAGACGTGCCACCCGATCAACATGGTCTTCCCCGGGCGACCCACGTGGGGCCAGGCGTTCAAGGACGCCGACCGCACGTTCTTCAACTGGGCGATGAAGATCGGCCTGATCCTGCACGACATGCCGCAGGAGCGGAACCGCGTCGACCTCGACCCCACGCACAAGGACTTCATGGGTCTCCCCGTCGCCCGGATCACCCACCGGGCGCACGAGAACGACCGGGCCATGGGCAAGTGGCAGGTCGACAAGAACATCGAGATCCTCGAGGTCGCCGGTGCGCGCAAGACGATCCCGGTCTACCTGGACCAGGTCACCGGGAACACCTGCCACCAGCACGGCACGGCGCGGATGGGCTTCGACCCCAGCACGTCGGTCCTGAACGAGTGGTGCCAGACCCACGACATCGAGAACGTGTTCGTGGTCGACGGCTCGGGATTCCCGACGTCCCTGGGCGTGAACCCGACGCTCGCCATGATGGCGAACGCCTGGCGCAGTTGTGAGTACATCGCCGACAACTACCTGAAGGGCCGGGTCGAGCGACTCGCGCCGGCCAAGGCCTGACGGCCGGGGAACGGAGGAAGCACATGAGTTCCAAGGCAGACTGGAAGACGTTCCTGGAGCCGGTCGACCCGGACTCCGACGAGCGGCTCTTCTTCAGCGCACACGAGTGGGACACCGTCGAAGCCCTGTCCGCGCGGATCATCCCGACCGACCACGACCCCGGGGCCCGTGAGGCGCGGGTGGTCGTGTTCATCGACCGCTACCTCTCCGGCATCAACTACATCTTCGCGGCCGCGGACGGGAGCGGGTTCCTGCAGATCGACGGGCCGTACGCCAGCGCGTGGCGGGCGCGGATCGCCGACATGCAGCACACCTACCGCCAGGGGCTGAAGGAGCTCGACGAGCTCTGCACGTCACGGTGGGACCAGCCGTTCGTGGCGCTCACGGACGAGCTGCAGGACCAGGCGCTCGAGGCGCTCTCGGGCGCTCCGAAGCCCGGTCCGGTCACGCTCGGCACCACGGAGCCGGCGAGCACCTTCACGCAGTTCCTCACCGACGACGGGCTGGGCTTCTTCGACGCCCTCTGCCTGCACGTCAAGCAGGGCTTCTACGCCGACCCGGTCTACGGCGGGAACAAGGACCGGCAGGGCTGGAACGTGATCGGCTTCGAGGGCCCGGCGAGCCTGAAGGACACCATGGACGGGACGTACACCACCGACCCGTTCTTCGTGCAGGAGTACGACTGGGCGGAGCTGATCCCGTACCTCAAGGTGCAGACGAAGTGGGATCTCCCCACCTGAGGAGGAGAGGCCCGGTCGCCCGCGCGACCGGGCCTCTCGCCCTCGCGCCCCGAGCCCGTACGCAGGAGACAGCACGCCGAACGGTGGACCAGTGATGAAGATCGAAAGTGTGAAGGCCTACCCGGTCGGGCTCCCGCTCGAGGAGAACCTCCGGTGGGGTGCGATGTCGGTGAGCACGAAGGGCGGCATCATCGTCGAGGTCACCACCAGCGACGGGCTCCTGGGCATCGGCGAGGCGGGCTTCTCGGCGGAGTACTTCCCCACGGTCGGGCCGCTGGTCAACGGCCAGCTGGGACCGATGATCACCGGCCGCGACCCGCGCGACCTCGCGGCGCTGTGGCACGACATGATGCGCGCGACGCACATGTGGGGCCGACGGGGCGTCGAGACCTACGCGCTCAGCGGGATCGACATGGCCCTCTGGGACCTGCTCGGGAAGATCACCGAGCAGCCCGTCCACCGGCTGCTCGGCACGTACAAGCCGTCGGCCCGGGCGTACTACGCGCCCTCCCTCAAGGGCCTCGAGAAGTCGGTGGCCGACGCGGTCGCCGGTGCCCGGGCCGGCTACACCGCCATCAAGCTCCGCGTCGACGGCGACATCGACGCCGCGGTCGAGCTCGTGGGCTCGGTGCGCGACGCCGTCGGCCCCGACGTGGACCTGATGGTCGACGCCAACATGGCCTACGACCGACGCGGGGCGCTCGCACTCGCCCGGGAGCTCCAGCAGCTGCGGGTGAGCTGGCTCGAGGAGCCGATCATGAGCCGGTCGTTGTCGCAGTACGTCGCCTCGCACGCCTGGTTGGCCAACCGCGTCGACATCCCGCTCGCGGGCGGCGAGTCCCTGCTCACCCGGTACGAGTACGTCGACCTGATGAGCGAGCTGCCCTTCGACGTGATCCAGCCCGACGCCGCGAGCGTGGGCGGGATCTCCGAGCTGAAGCGGATCGCGGACATGGCCAGCTCGTGGAACCTCCAGTGCGTGCCTCACATCGGGTGCTCGTCCGGCACGGGCATCGGGCTCGCCGCCGGGCTCCAGGTGATCCTCAGCTGCGAGAACACCCCGCTGGTCGAGGTGGACGCCTACGGGGGGCTCGGCTGGGAGGGCTTCCTCGAGAACCCGCTGGTCGTCCAGAACGGCGAGCTCTGGGCGACCGACGCCGTCGGCATCGGCGTGACCATCGCCGACGGCGCCAGCGAGCGGTTCAGCGTCACCATCGGCGGAGTGCGCTGACCGGGCCGCTCGGCCGGTCGGCCGGCGGCGGGCGCTCGCCGGCGCCCGGGTCCGCCTCGATAGACTTGCCGAGGCGAGCTCGGGCCCGCCCCTTCCGAGGAGGCACTCGTGAGTTCAGCGTCGGCGATGTCTCGGGTCGTCGGCGACGTGCTGAGGAGCGCTGGTGGCTAGCTCTGGTGCGGGCATCAAGCCCGTCAAGCGACTGAAGGTCGCCGACGCCGTGGCCGCTCGGCTCGAGGAGCTGATCCGCGAGGGCCACTTCGGCGACAGCGGACGGCTGCCTGCCGAGCGGGCGCTCGCCGACCAGTTCGGGGTCGGCCGGGGGAGCATGCGGGAGGCGGTGAGCAAGCTCGAGACGCTCGGCATCATCGTGAAGAACCAGGGCGTCGGCACCTTCGCGGTCTACCCGACGCCGCAGGCGGCGGACAACATGCTGTTCCTGACGGCCGGCGACATCACCGCACTGGAGCTCTTCGAGGCCCGCTACGCGATCGAGCCGGAGACGGCCGCGATGGCGGCGTCCCGCCGTACCCAGGCGGACCTGGACGAGCTCCGCGAGATCTGGGAGCAGTCCGTGGAGCCCGGGCTCGACGTGGCGGAGTTCGCGGCCCTCGACTTCAAGTTCCACCACCGGGTCGCCGGGATGTCGCAGAACCGGCTCCTCCGCACGATGCACGAGCAGATCGGTCCCCACTACGCGATCTACTCCGAGCGCGCGGTCTCGATCCCCGGGCGCCGGGAGCGGGCCTGCGAGGGTCATCACCAGATCATGGACGCCATCGTGCGCAAGGATCCCGAGGGCGCGCGGGACGCCGCCGTGGCCCATCTGCGCTCGGCGGAGCGCGACATCGCGCGGGCAGCGAGCCAGAACGACTGACCGGACCGGTGCCACCGTAGGGTGTGGGCCGTGACCGAGCAGCCTGACGAGCGACGCATCGTCGCCGTCGTGGTCACCTTCAACCGGCTGCCGCTGCTGCAGCGGCTGCTCGAGCGCCTCGACGGGGTGCCCGGACTGACGGAGATCCTCGTGGTCGACAACGCGTCGACCGACGGTACGGGCGAGTGGCTGGCCGGCCTGGACGACCGGAACCCGGGCGACGACCACCCCACGACGCCCGTGCTCGGCCGCACCCGGGCCGAGAACGGCGGCGGCGCCGGCGGCTTCCACGACGGACTGGCATGGGCCATGGAGCGCGGCGCCGAGCTGGCCTGGCTCATGGACGACGACGGGCTGCCCGATCCCGGCTGCCTGGCGGCCCTGCTCGAGCAGACCGACCTGGACTTCTGGGGCCCGCTGGTCGTCGACGAGGCCGACCCCGGCCGGCTGGTCTTCCCGATCCGGCTGCCCGGCGGCACCCGGACCGTGCACGCGCTCGGCGACGTCGCGGCGGCCGGCCGCCGCGGCCGGATCGACGGCATCGTGATCCCGTTCAACGGCGTCCTGGTGACCCGTGCGCTGGTGGAGCGGATCGGGCTGCCGCGCGCCGAGTACTTCATCTGGGGCGACGACCACGAGTACCGCCTCCGTGCCGAGGCCGCCGGCGCCCGGATCGCGACCGTCGTCGGCGCGCAGGTCCGGCACCCCTCCGTGGGCGAGCTCGGGACGCCGATGGCGTTCGGCCGCACGACGTACAACCACAGCCCGAGCGATCTCAAGCACTACTGCATGGCGCGCAACAACCTGCTCAACCTGCGCGAGTACAAGGGCTGGCCGCACGCGCTCGCCTTCGTCGCCAAGACGCTGTGGTTCTACGCCTTCACCCGGCCGTCGCCGGGCCGCCTCGGGCTGAGCGCCCGCGCCTGGTGGGCCGCCCTGCGCGGCGACTTCTCCGGGCACCGGAGGTACGTCGGATGACGGGGCCTGAGTCGGTCGCCGTCGTCGTCGTGACCTACAACCGGGCCGACCTGCTGGAGCGGATGCTCGTCGGCCTGGCCGCGCTCGACCGGCTGCCGGACGCGGTGTTCGTGGTCGACAACGCGAGCACCGACCACACCGCCGACGTACTCGCCGCCGCGACCAACCCCGGCCTGGAGGTCATCCGGCCCACCGACAACCTGGGTGGAGCGGGCGGCTTCCACCTCGGCGTCCGCACCGCCCACGCGGCCGGTCACGACCGGGTCTGGCTGATGGACGACGACGTCGTCCCGGCGCCGGACTGCCTGACCGTCCTCCTGGCTCAGGACGAGGACTGCCTGATCGCCGTCCGCGAGGACCTGGCCGGCGACCTCGTCGAGAAGGCCGCGGTCCGGTTCGACCTCCGCAACCCGCTCGCGATCCGGCCCAAGACCGCGTCGGTGGAGACGGCGTACGGCGCCCGGGACCGGATGCCCGAGCGGGTCGAGGTGCAGAACGTCGCCTTCGAGGGCTTCATGCTCCGCCGCCGGGTGATCGACGCGATCGGCCTGCCCGACCCGTCGTTCTTCATCTTCTACGACGACGCCGACTACGCCCTCCGGGCCCGGCGCGCCGGCTACCGGATCTGGGCCGTGCGGGACGCCGTCCTCGTCCGCCAGCTCGCCTTCGACCAGCAGCACGACCTGAGCGGGTGGAAGGGGTACTACATGTACCGCAACCTGTTCGTCGTCCACCTGCGGTACGGCCAGAACCCCCTCGTCCGGCTCAAGCCGTGGCTGATCACGGCCGCCGTCGTCCTGCTCAGCCCGGTCCGCGGCGGTCGCGCCGAGGCGCGCAATGTGACCCGCGCCATGCGAGACGCGCGGGGAATGCGGGTCGTGCCGTCTCGATCCGTAGACTGACCGATCGTGTCGTCTCCTGATCTGGTTGTCGTCGGTTCCGGCTTCTTCGGCCTCACCATCGCTGAGCGGTGCGCGACGGAGCTGGGCCTGAACGTGCTCGTGCTCGAGCGTCGCCCGCACATCGGTGGCAACGCCTACTCCGAGTTCGACGAGGAGACCGGCATCGAGGTGCACGTCTACGGGACGCACCTGTTCCACACCTCGAACAAGAAGGTGTGGGACTACGTCAACCAGTTCACCGACTTCACCGGCTACCAGCACCGGGTCTTCGCGAAGTACCAGGGGCAGGTCTACTCCTTCCCGATGAACCTGGGCCTGATCAACCAGTTCTTCGGCCGGAGCCACACCCCGGACGAGGCCCGCGCGCTCATCGCCGAGCAGGCGAGCGAGATCGACACCAAGGACGCGAAGAACCTCGAGGAGAAGGCGATCAGCCTGATCGGCCGCCCGCTCTACGAGGCGTTCGTGAGGGGCTACACCGCGAAGCAGTGGCAGACCGACCCCAAGGAGCTGAGCGCGGACATCATCACGCGCCTCCCGGTCCGCTACAACTTCGACAACCGCTACTTCAACGACACCTACGAGGGTCTCCCGGTCGACGGCTACACCGCCTGGCTGGAGAAGATGGCCGCGCACCCGAACATCACGGTCCGGCTCGACACCGACTTCCTGGATACGTCTAATGGCGTGGCCGACGAGTTCAAGGGCCAGGTCCCGATCGTCTACACCGGCCCGGTCGACGAGTACTTCGGCAACGCCGAGGGCCGCCTGTCGTGGCGTACGATCGACCTCGAGCGCGAGACCGTCGACGTCGATGACTACCAGGGCACCGGCGTCGTGAACGCGAACGACGAGGACCTCCCGTTCACCCGGGTGCTCGAGTTCAAGCATCTCCACCCCGAGCGGACCTACCTGCCCGGCAAGACGATCGTCGTGCACGAGTACTCCCGCTTCGCCGAGGAGGGCGACGAGCCCTACTACCCGATCAACACCGCCGAGGACCGCGAGAAGCTGCTCAGGTACCGCGAGCTGGCCAAGAAGGAGCCGATGGTGCTCTTCGGCGGCCGCCTCGGCACCTACAAGTACCTCGACATGCACATGGCGATCGGCTCCGCGCTGTCGATGTTCGAGAACAAGCTCCGGCCGCACTTCGCCGAAGGTGCGCCGCTGACCAGCGGAGGTGTCGACGAATGACGACCACCACGACCACCACGGCAACCCGCCTGCTCCAGCGCCAGATCCTGCCGCTGGACCACGACCTCGACGTCCTGGCCCTCTACGTCGACGCCGGCCCGGCCGTGCTCGACGCCGACAAGTACGAGATCGGCCACAACCGCCAGGCGCGCGAGATGAACGCCGCCGCGATGCGCCAGGCGCTCGGCGACGGCTCGACGATCCATCCCGACCAGATCGAGTCGCGCACCGCGATCGCGGTGAAGTCGGGGGAGCGGCTCTCGTTCGGCACCTACTTCAACGCGTTCCCGGCGAGCTACTGGCGCCGCTACAGCATCGTCAAGGACGTGCGGCTGGCGATCACGGTCCGCGGCCACGGCGCGACCGTCATCGTCTACAAGTCGATGGCCAACGGCCGCTCGCAGCGCGTCGACGCCGCGACCGCCGAGTCGTCCAACGCCGAGACCTTCACCTTCGACCTGACGCTCAAGCCGTTCGTCGACGGCGGCTGGTACTGGTACGACGTCGTCGCGGGCGACGAGGACGTCGTCGTCGAGTCGGCCGAGTGGTCCACGGACGTCCCGGAGGACCGGGTCCAGAACGGCACCGTCGACATCGCGATCACCACGATGAACCGCCCCGACTTCTGCGCCAAGCTGCTCGGCCAGATCGGCGAGGACGAGGCGCTCGCGCCGTACCTCGACACGGTCTACGTGATGGAGCAGGGCACCGACAAGGTGGTCGACAGCCCCGACTTCGCCAAGGCCGAGGCCGGGCTCGGCGACCGGCTCCGGATCATCGAGCAGGGCAACCTCGGCGGCTCCGGCGGCTACGCCCGCGGCCAGCTCGAGTCGCTGCGCAAGGGCACGGCGACGTACGCGATGATGATGGACGACGACGTCGTCTGCGAGCCCGAGGGCATCATCCGCGCGGTCACCTTCGGCGACCTCGCCCGCCGTCCCACGATCGTGGGCGGCCACATGTTCAGCCTCTACGCCAAGTCGCGCCTCCACAGCTTCGGCGAGATCGTGCAGCCCTGGAAGTTCTGGTGGCAGTCGGCTCCCGGCGTCTTCGGCGACTGGGACTTCTCCGCGCGCAACCTGCGCTCGGCGCGGTGGCTGCACAAGCGCGTGGACGTCGACTTCAACGGCTGGTTCATGTGCCTGATCCCGCGCCAGGTGATCGCCGAGATCGGCCTGTCGCTGCCGCTGTTCCTCAAGTGGGACGACTCCGAGTACGGCCTGCGCGCCCGCGAGGCCGGCTACCCGACCGTCACGTTCCCGGGTGCGGCCGTCTGGCACGTGCCGTGGACCGACAAGAACGACGCGCTGGACTGGCAGTCCTACTTCCACCACCGCAACCGGTTCGTCGCGGCCCTGCTCCACTCGCCGTACAAGAACGGCGGCCGGATGGTCCAGGAGAGCTTCAACCACCAGGTCAAGCACCTGGTGTCGATGCAGTACTCCACCGTCGAGATCCGCCACCAGGCGCTCGAGGACGTGCTGGCCGGGCCGGAGCACCTGCACGAGATGCTGCCGACGCGGCTCCAGGAGATCCGGACGCTGGTCAAGGAGTTCACCGACGCGCGGCTCGAGGCCGACCGCGACGCGTTCCCGCCGGTGCGGCGCACCAAGCCGCCGCGCAAGGGCCGCGACGACACCGCCGTCCCGATGCCCCGCGAGGTCAAGATGGCCGCGCTGATGGCGCCGATCCGGCAGCTGCTCATGCCGGTGCGCCCGCTCAGCAAGGAGTTCCCCGAGGCGGAGCTCCCGGCCATGGACACGCAGTGGTACCGGATCACCAAGTACGACTCGGCGATCGTCTCGATGAACGACGGCACCTCGGCCGCGCTCTACCAGCGCGACCCCGAGAAGTTCCGGGAGCTGATGGCCAAGACCGTGGCGATCCACCGGCGCTTCCGCAAGGAGTGGCCGCGGCTCGCCGAGGAGTACCGGGCGAAGCTCGCCGAGGTGACCTCGCCGGAGGCGTGGGACGAGACGTTCCGTCCGTGGACGGGTGGCGATGACTGACGCAGGACGCGCGCACGTCGTCGACGCGCCCCTGTCGCCGCCGTCTCCGCGGGCGGGGCTCTTCGAGGTCTTCCGGCACCGCTACCTGCTGACCATGCTGGTCAAGCGCGAGATCAGCGCGCGGTACCAGGGCTCGTTCCTGGGGCTGATGTGGTCCTACATCAACCCGCTCTCGCAGCTGTTCATCTACTGGTTCATCTTCGGGATGATCCTCGGCCGCGGGCGGGTCGAGAACTTCGCGATCCACGTCTTCTGCGGCCTGGTGGTCGTCCAGTTCTTCGTCGAGACCTTCAACGCCGGGACTCGCTCGATCGTCCGGAACCGGGCGCTGGTCCAGAAGATGGCGCTGCCCCGCGAGATGTTCCCGGTCGCCTCGATGCTGGTGTCGCTCTACCACATGGGCCCGCAGCTGGTGATCCTCGTGGTCGTCTGCTCGATCGCCGGCTGGACGCCCGACCCCGTCGCTCTGCTCGGCTTCGTGCTGGCGGTCGCGATCATCGCGCTGCTCGGGACGGCGCTCGCGCTGATGTTCAGCGTGGCCAACGTGTTCCTGCGCGACGTGAGCAGCTTCGTCTCGATCCTCACGAACTTCGTCCGCTTCGGCGTGCCGATGGTCTACCCGTACTTCCTCGTCGAACAGCGCTTCGGCTGGGCCGGGCAGTTCTTCCTGCTCAACCCGATCGCCGACGCCGTCCTGCTCGTGCAGCAGGCGTTCTGGGTCGGCACGACGAAGGACCCGGAAGCGGTGCAGGCGCAGAACATCCCCGAGCACCTGTTCGCGTTCGGCTTCCTGGCGCTCGGCATCTCCGCGCTGATGCTGGTCCTCGGGCAGTGGATCTTCCGGCGCTTCGAGAACCGCATCCCGGAGCGCCTCTGATGACCTACCCGTCGAACACCTCGATCGTCGTCGACGACGTCACGAAGTCGTTCACGCTCCAGTTCCACCGCACGCTCAAGCAGATGGCGGTGGCCCGCCTGCGCGGCCAGGAGCTCCGCAACACGTTCAACGCCCTCGACGGGGTCTCGTTCACCGTCGAGCAGGGCGAGTCGATCGGCCTGATGGGCCTCAACGGCTCCGGCAAGAGCACGCTGCTCAAGCTGATCAACGGCGTCATGCGGCCCGACGGGGGAGAGGTCCTCACCCGCGGCCGGATCGCGGGCCTGATCGCCACCGGCGCCGGCTTCCACCCGCAGCTGACCGGGCGGGAGAACATCTTCCTCAACGCCGCCGTCCTCGGCATGTCCGAGGCGGAGACGAAGCGGAAGTTCGACGACATCATCGAGTTCGCCGACATCGGCAAGTTCCTCGATACCCAGGTCGGCCACTACTCCTCGGGCATGTTCGCCCGCCTCGGCTTCTCGGTCGCGATCCACGTGGACTCCGACATCTTCCTCGCCGACGAGGTGCTCGCGGTGGGGGACAAGCCCTTCAAGCAGAAGTGCCTCCAGAAGATGCAGGAGATCCGCGACGGCGGCCGCACGCTCTTCTACGTCAGCCACGCCCCGGGCTCGGTCCGCCGGATGTGCGACCGCGTGCTCGTCCTCGAGCAGGGCAAGCTGGCCTTCGACGGCCCGGTCGACGAGGGCATCAAGTTCGTCAAGTACGACCAGGGCGAGGACACGTCCGAGGACGAGGCCGGCGGGGACATCTGACGCGGAGCGTCAGATAGAAGCCGAGTCGGCGCTAGTTCATCCCGGCGCGAAGCGCCCCCGTCGTGAAATAGCGCCGACTCGGCACTCGCCCAGCGGCCCGCAGGCCGCCAGCGCGCGGCGACCGCGGGCAACTTGCGCCGACTCGGCGGGAATTACAGGGATGAGATTTCTTGACAAATCTCGGAATCGTCGGCGTGTCGAGTAGAAATTACACGTTTGTAGTTACTCGGATTCCCTTCCGTGGCCTCTGTTGCGCGTGTGAAAGTTGCGTCTCGTGTGAACTTCCCCGCGCACATGGAGTACGTCAATGCCCCCCAGAAGGACCAGTTTCGTCACCCTCTGCCAGCAGCTGCTGGCGCTGGGTGTCGTCATCGCCGCCCTGACCCCGGCGGCCAACGTCGTCAGCCTCGACGTCGTGCGTGAGACCCCCGGTGCCAGGGGGACGCCCACGCTCGGCGGCAGCCTGGCGGCGTACTCGAAGGCCGCCGCCACGCCGGCCCGCGTCTCGGCCGCGGCCGTCGACCCCGTCGTCGACGAGTTCGCGCTCACCGCCCCCGCTGGCCGCAAGGCCGGCGTGCTCGGTGACGCGCCGCCCTCGGTCAGCGCGCGCAGCAAGGTCGGCGAGCTCGGTGGCCCCGAGGTCGTCAGCGTCCCCGAGGACGTCTCCGGGTACGGCGCCGTCGGCGTCACCTGGGCCCACGGCGACGAGGTCCCGGACGAGGACCTCACCGTCAAGGTCCGCACGCGCACCGGCGACACCTGGTCGGAGTGGACGGACCTGGAGTACCACGACGAGCACGGCCCCGACCCGGACAGCGAGGAGGGGCAGCACGCCCGCCCCGGCACCGACGCGCTGCTCGTCGGCGAGGTCGACCAGGTCCAGGTCCGCGCGGCCGCCACCGACCGGCTCCCCGCCGACATGAAGCTCGCGGTCATCGACCCCGGGACGGACGCCACGACGGTCCTCGAGCGCCCCGCGCTGGACACCGCGACGATGGACGAGGGCGAGGAGCCCGAGGAGCCCACCGCAGAGGGCGACGGTGACGGTGCGATCGCGCTCAGCGCGGCGACGTACACCCCCAAGCCGCAGATCTTCTCCCGCGCCCAGTGGGGCGCCGACGAGCGCCTGCGCGAGAAGAGCTCGCTGAGCTACTTCGAGGTGCACGCGGGCTTCGTCCACCACACGGTGAACGCCAACGACTACTCGCGGGCCCAGGTGCCGGCGCTGCTGCGCGGCATCTACGCCTACCACACCCAGTCCCGCGGCTGGTCCGACATCGGCTACAACTTCCTCGTCGACCGGTTCGGCCGGATCTGGGAGGGCCGCTACGGCGGTGTCGACCGCCCGGTGGTCGGTGCGCACACGCTCAACTACAACGACTACGCCTTCGCGATGTCGGCGATCGGCAACTACGACGTCAAGCAGCCGTCGAAGGCGACCGTCCAGGCGTACGGCGCGCTGTTCGCCTGGAAGCTCTCCCTCCACGGCGTGGACGCCTCGTCCACGCGCCAGTGGGTCGGGTCGAAGTACTTCCCGGCCATCAACGGCCACCGCGACGCGGCCTCGACGGCCTGCCCGGGTCGCTACCTCTACGCGAAGATCCCGGAGATCCGGAAGCTCGCGGCGGCCGGGCAGAAGGGCTGGTCGGGCCGCAACCTCGAGTCCAACCTGGCCGGCACCGAGCACCCGGACCTGATCGTCCGGCGCACCAGCGACGGCAAGGGCGTCATCCTGCCCACCGGCGGGCTGACCGGCTTCGGCGCCGCGCTCCCCGCGACCAGCGGCATCGGCACCGCCGACGAGGTCGTGGTGTCGCCCGACCTCACCGGCGACGGGTACGGCGACCTGCTGGTCGTGTCACCGAACGGCGCCGCGACCGTGCGCCCGGGCAACGGTGACGGCGCGTTCGGCGCGAGCGTGAAGACGCTCAAGAGGTTCAGCGGCCGAGACCTGGTGACCGCGGTCGGCGACCTCAACGCCGACGGCCACAACGACCTGGTCGCCCGGGGCCCGGGCGGGCGCCTCGACGTCTTCCTCGGGCGCACCCAGACCCGCTTCAAGATCGTCAAGCTCGGCACCGGCTACGGCGGCTACACCTCGCTGATCGGTGCCGGCGACGCGAACGGCGACGGCAAGGCCGACCTGATCGGCCGCGACGCCGACGGCGCGCTCTGGCTGCGCCCCGGCGACGGCAAGGGTGGATTCGGTGCCGCCGCGCCCGTGCCCGGCAGTTGGTCGAAGTTCTCCTCGATCACCGGCATCGGCGACTTCGACAAGGACGGCGACTCCGACCTGTTCGGCCGGGTGGCGGCCAGCAAGTACGGCTACGTGATCCCGTCCAACGGCGACGGCACCTACGGCCGCCCCCTCGGCCCGGTGCTGCGGACCAAGAAGCTCGGCGGGCTGGTCGGCGCCGCGCAGGTCGCCTCCGACGGGACGCCGGACCTGGTGGGTCGCAACGGGACCTCGATCGTGACGCTCCCGAACGCCGGGACCACCGAGCTGAACCGGCCGATCGTCACCAACCTCGCCCTGGGCAACGCCGACCTGGTGCTGAACGCCGGCGACTGGGACCGTGACGGCCACGGCGACGTGATCGTGCGGATCAAGAAGACCGGCTCGCTGATGGTGCGGCTCGGCGACGGCACCGGCCAGTTCGGGAGCTCGATCAAGCTGCCGGGTGACTTCAGCAAGGTGAGCCTGCTCGCCGCGGTCGGCGACATGACCGGCGACGGCTACCCCGACCTGATGGGCCAGCCGGCGGGCTCGGCGATCCGGATCTACCCGGGCGCCGGCGCGGACGGCCTGCGGGCCAGCTACGTCGCGCACAGCCCGATCGACGCGGGCAAGCAGGTCGCGGTCGGCCGGTGGAACGCCGACGGCGCGCCCGACTCGCTGTTCCGCAAGGGCAACAAGCTCACGCTCTACCCCGGCAACGGCCCCGGTGGCCTCACCGGCGCCAAGGCGCTGAGCCTGAACCTCAAGCCGTACGACTGGGTCATCGGCGTCAGCGACGTCCTGCTCACCGGTCACGCGGACCTGATCGTGCGCCAGAAGGCGACGGGCGACCTCTATCTGGTCCAGGGCACCGAGACGGGGTTCTCCGCGCGGCGCTACCTGGGGAGCGGAATGGGGGCCTACGACCTGGCTGGTTGACCCATGCCTCAAGGGAAGCGGGCCGTGGTGCGCTCGGCGGTCGACACCGCATCGAGACGCCCCGGGCCGGGGTGGGTGACCAGGACCAGCGAGCCGTCTCTGGCGAGCGGCTCGGTGAAGGAGGCGAGTCCCGGTGGGGAAGCCGGGTTCGCCTCCGACAGGAGGCGGCCGCCGTCGGTGAGAAGGCTCCCGGCGGCGGCCGCCCGCCACATCTCTCCCTGGGTGAGCCCGGGCACCGCGAGGTCGTCGGGGCCCGGCGGGTCCCAGGCGGTGAACGCGTCCGGCTGCGACCACACCTCGATCCCGACGTCGTGCACGCCGGGCGGCAGCGGGTCGGCGAACCGCACGCCGAGCGGCAGCAGCGAGCAGGCGAGCACGGGGATCTCGTCGGCGTGCGCGGCCCAGCGGTCGAGCGAGGCCGGGCCGCAGACGACCGCGTCGGGGTCGTCCTCGCCCACGACCAGCCCGACGGTCCAGGCCGCCCCGAGGAACACCGGGCCGAGCCAGTGCGGCGGCAGGTCGATGCGGATCGTCTGGCCGCGCTCGAGGTCGTGCTCCTCGCTGAGCAGGCTCGCGGTCTTGGCGACCCAGTTCGCGTACGTCGTCACGGACAGCTCGACCCGCTCGCCGGTCGCGTCGTCGTAGAACGTGATGAACGGGCGCCCCGCGTCCGCGCGGAGCTGGCGAGTCAGGACCTCGGAGAAGGTGGTCACGCACCTAGGCTGCCAGCATGCCCCCGATCGACCACTTCTGGGCCGTGATCCCCGCCGGCGGGGCCGGCACCCGGCTCTGGCCGCTGTCCCGGTCCTCGGCGCCGAAGTTCCTCCACGACCTCACCGGGGGCGGCGGCACGCTGCTCCAGGACACCCGCGCGCGCCTGGCGCCGCTGGCCGAGGACCGGTTCGTGGTCGTCACGGGCCGCCCGCACCGCGACGCCGTGCTGGCCCAGCTGCCCGAGGTCGCACCGGGGCGTGTGCTCGCCGAGCCGTCGCCGCGCGACTCGATGGCCGCGATCGGCCTGGCCGCGGCCGTGCTGGAGCGCGAGGACCCGCAGGCCGTGATGGGCTCGTTCGCCGCCGACCACGTCATCCCCGACCCGGACCTCTTCGCCGACGCCGTGCGTACGGCGGTCGAGGTGGCGCGTGACGACTGGCTGGTCACGCTCGGCATCGAGCCCGCGTTCCCGTCCTCGGCCTTCGGCTACATCCACCTCGGCGGGGACCTGCCCGGACACGCCGGCGCCCGATCGGTGGAGGAGTTCGTCGAGAAGCCGTCGGTGCGCACGGCGGCGGAGTACCTCGCCACCGGCCGCTACCGCTGGAACGCCGGCATGTTCATCGTCCGGCCGACCGTGCTGCTCGACCTGCTCGGCACCTGGCACCCGACCTTCGCGGCCGCACTGCGCGCGATCGCGGCCGAGCCGGGTCGGCTCGACGAGCTCTGGCCGAACCTGCCCAAGATCGCGCTCGACCACGCCGTCGCCGAGCCCGCCGCCGACGCCGGTCGGGTCGCCTGCGTGCCCTCGGCCTTCCGGTGGGAGGACGTGGGCGACTTCGACTCGCTGGCGACGCTGCTCGGCGACGCCGCGGCGACCACCGTCCTCGGCGACGCCGGTCAGGTGATCGCGCAGAACACCAGCGGGCTCGTCGTACCCGCGTCGGGGCGGGTGGTCGCGGTCGTGGGCCTCGACGACGTCGTCGTCGTGGACACGCCCGACGCCCTGCTGGTGACGACCCGGGCGCGCGCCCAGGACGTCAAGGCCGTGGTCGCGGAGCTGAAGGACTCGGGCCGGTCGGAGCTGACCTGACGCTGGCTCGGTGCGTGGGGCCCGCCGACCTCGTCGATTGGTGTCGATTGGTCACGAACCGCACGCCGGCGGGCTCAGATCCTGCGGTTGGTGACCAAACCGCGACCCGGTGTGCGAGGCCGAACGCTCGTCCCCCGAGCAAGCTCAGGGAGACGAGGGCTCACATCGCGCCGGGCTCGGGGGAGTCGAAGTAGGGGTACTCCTCCATGAAGGAGTCGAGGGCCGCGCCGCTGACCTCGGTGCAGTACTGGAAGACGCCCTGCTGCTGGGCGGCCGCCGTCTCGCCCTCGCCGCCGACCGACCAGTGGGTGAACGCGACGTGCTGGCCGTCGGGGAACGTGGCGCCGTCCTCGTCCTCGGAGGTCCAGGGCGCGGCGATGAACTTGTCGCGCATGTTGTCGGAGCCGGCGGCGAACTTGTCGGCGATCGCCTCGAGCTGGTCCATCTGGGCCTCGTCGTCGGCGATGGTCTCGTCGTACCAGAGGATCGTGTAGCCGTGCTCGAGGTTGTGCACGAGCGCCTCGAGCTCGGGGCGGTCGTCGGTGTAGAGCTTGCGCGAGAACGGGGCGGGCGCGACGCCGGCCTCGTTCCAGTGCGAGCCGAAGGCCGGCGGCGCGGTGGAGTACTCGACCGGGGTGGGGTACGGCACGTGCTCCTGGTTGCCGTCCGCCTTCTTCGTCTCGATGTCCTGGCAGACCGAGGCGGCGGCGCCGATGTCCGCGACGTCCTGGTCGTTGAACGCGCGCTGGTCCCACTTGTCCTTGAGGATCGGCACGGCGGCCGCTCCGAGGATCAGGGCGGCGATGAGGACGCAGACGCCGACGATCGCGAAGTTGCGCCGGCGGTCGGCGTTCTTCTGCTTCTTGCGCATCTGGTCGACGACGGCACGGCGGTCGACGGACTTGTCATGCTTGGACACGAGGCGTAATTCTATGGCACGACCCCTGAACCGGATGCGCCTGCTGCGCGACGGCGCCGGCTCAGGCGTCGCACCTGCGGGCGGGTCGCAGCCGTGCATCGCTCGGCGAATCCGTCGCGAGAACCTCCCAGCCATGGGCGAAGGCGAGCGCGTTCAGCGCCCGGCTCATGCCGCGCGGGTGGGTCACCACGAGCGAGCCGCCCTCCTTGGCCGAGTGCGACGCGAGGAGGCCGAGGGCCTGGGTGATCGCGGCGCCCATCTCCTCGGCGGACGCGGGCGCCCCGAAGACGACGCGGTCGGACGGATCGCCGGCGAGGGCCCGGACGACGGCCTCCCGCGCACCGAACCCGAACAGGTCGGCGCCCTCGTCGCGCACCAGCGACGCGGCGCCGGGGCCGTCCTCGCCGGGAGGGAGCACCAGGTCGGCGCGCCCCCGCACGACTGCGAACGGCCGGCCGCCGAGCTTGCCCTGGGCGAGCTCGGCCATCCCGGCGATCTCGTCGGCGACGGCGGGCAGGGTGACGGCGAGCTCGTTGCCGTGGGCGTCGGTGCGTCCGGCGTACTCCTCGGCGACGGTGAGTCCGGCCGCGCCGATGGCGATGTCGGTCTGGCCCTCGCGCCAGGGGCGGCCGGCGGTGTCGGTGACGATCACGCCGACGTTGCGGCCGGCTCGCTGGCGCAGGCCGGTGCGGATCCCGCGGGCGGAGGCGTCGGGGTCCTCGGGCAGCAGCACCACGTAGCCGGCGGCCACGTTCGAGTTGTCGATGCCGGCGGCGGCCATGGTCAGGCCGAGGCGGTTGCGCACGATCGTGGTGGGGCCGCGGCGGGCGACCACGCGGGTCGTCTCCCCGGGCAGCGCGTCGTCCCGGCTGCCGGGCCGGACCCGGCGCTCGGCCTTGCTCACGACCTTGCTGGTGACGACGACGATGTCGCCGTCGGCGAGGTCGACCAGCGGCAGCAGCACCTCGACCAGGTCGGAGCCGGGCCGGATCTCGGGCGCGCCGTCGGGCGCGTCCACCTGGACGCGGCTCATCGCGCCACCAGCTCCACGGCGGCGGCGGCCATCGCGGCGGTGGCGTCGTGGTCGGTCATCATCAGGGGTACGGCGCGGCAGGCCAGCCCGCCCGCCGTGATCCGCTCGACCTGGTCGGCGTCGCGCTCGTCGACCAGCCAGCCGTCGAGCACGCCGCCCTCGGCGCGGCTGCCGTAGTGCAGGCCGACCCCCGCGGCGCTCACCTCGACGCCGATCGAGGTCAGCATCTGCTCGGCCATGCCGCGCACGTGGGTCCCGCCGACGATGGGGGAGAGGCCGACGACCGGAGCCCGGGTGGCGACCAACGCCTCGCGGACGCGGGGGACGCCGAGGATCGTGCCGACGGAGACGACCGGGTTCGACGGTGGCAGCACGACCAGGTCGGCGTCGGTGATCGCGTCGACGACGCCCGGCGCCGGCGTCGCGTCGTCGAGGCCGACGACGACCACGGCCTCGGCGGGCACCTCGGCGCGCAGCCGCACCCAGTACTCCTGGAAGTGGACGACGCGCCGGCCGCTCGGGGCGTCCGGGTCGGCGATCGCGACGTGGGTCTCCACCCGGTCGTCGGTCATCGGCAGCAGCGTGACGCCCGGCTGCCAGCGCCGGCAGAGCGCGGTGGTGACCTCGGAGAGCGGGTAGCCGGCGTCGAGCATCTGGGTGCGGACCAGGTGGGTCGCGATGTCGCGGTCGCCGAGGCCGAACCACGTGGGCTCGACGCCGTACGCCGCCAGCTCCTCCTTGACGCTCCACGACTCCTCGCGGCGGCCCCAGCCGCGGTCGAGGTCGATGCCGTCGCCGAGCGTGTACATCACGGTGTCGAGGTCGGGACACACCTTGAGTCCGTGGATCCACAGGTCGTCGGCGGTGTTCGCGACCACCGTGACGCGGGCGTCGGCGGCGACGCCGGGGAGCCGTCCGGTGGCGATGCCGTGCAGGAGGCCTTGGAGGAACCGGGCGCCGCCCATGCCCCCCGAGAGCACCGTGATGTTGTGCATGCGGATACCTTCTCGCACACGGGAGCCGCGGCGGCGCCGCGGTCCCCGCACTGATAGCACATGCGGGGTTGACTTTCTGGGTACGACAGGCATGTAATTCCCACAGTGTCGTTCGCGTTTCCCTCGCGGTGATCCGGGCCCGTGGGACCGGGGCCGCGGGGACAACGGGGATGTGGGAGCAGTACCGGGTCGAAAGGGCGAAAGCCGTGAGAGAACTATTTCTCCTCGACGGGGACGCCGAGGATGCAGGTTGGCAGGACCGCGCACTGTGTGCGCAGACCGATCCCGAAGCGTTCTTCCCGGAAAAGGGAGGGTCGACGCGGGAGGCCAAGAAGGTCTGCCTGACGTGCGAGGTGCGCGACGAGTGCCTCGAGTCCGCGCTGATGAACGACGAACGCTTCGGCATCTGGGGCGGTCTCTCCGAGCGGGAGCGCCGCAAGCTGAAGAAGCGCGCCGTCTGACTCACGACCGGTGGGGGTGCCTCGGGGGAGAGGCACCCCGCCGGAGTCACTGCTCCGGAGTTCGGGCGCTCACCTCCCGGCCGTTAGGGTTCGGGCCGTGGGTTCCTCGGTCACGGCACTGCTCGTCAGCCATGACGGCAGTCGCTGGCTTCCGGCCGTCATCGACGGCCTGACCTCCCAGACCACCCCGGTCGACGCGGTCCTCGCGATCGACACCGGCAGCAAGGACGACAGCGCCGACCTGTTGGAGCGCGCGTTCGGCGACGTGCTCCGCGCCCCGGGCTCGACCTCGTTCCCCGCCGCCGTCGCGATGGGCGTCGAGCGGATGCTCGTCTCGGCCTCCACCAGCGACTGGGTCTGGATCCTCCACGACGACGCGAACCCGGACCCCGGCGCGCTCGCGGCCCTCCTCGAGGCCGCCGCCGCCGACCCGGACGCCGACGTCCTCGGCCCGAAGCTGCGCGAGTGGCCCTCGCTGCGCCGGCTGCTCGAGCTCGGCGTCACGATCTCCGGCACCGGCCGGCGCGAGACCGGCCTCGAGCGCGGCGAGTACGACCAGGGCCAGCACGACGAGGTGCGCGAGGTGCTCGCGGTCAACACCGCCGGCATGCTGGTGAAGCGCGAGGTGCTCGAGGAGCTCGGCGGGTTCGACGCCCAGCTGCCGATCTTCGGCAACGACATCGACTTCGGCTGGCGCGCCGCCGCGCGCGGCCACAAGACCGTCGTGGTGCCGCAGGCCATCGTGTTCCACGCCGAGGCCGCGCACCGCGGCGTACGCCGGACGCCGCTGACCGGGCGGCACACGCACTACCAGGAGCGGCGGGCCGCGCTCTACACGCTGCTCGCGAACGCGCGCGGTCGGGCGCTGCCGTGGCTGGTCGTCCGGCTGTTCTTCGGCACGCTGCTGCGGATGCTCGGCTTCCTCGTGGTCCGCTCGGTCGGCGAGGCGCTCGACGACCTGGCGGCGCTGCTCAACCTCTACGCGCACCCCGGCGAGATCCGGGCGGCCCGGCAGGCGCGGCGGGCGCGGGGCAGCGACCCCGAGCGGGCGCGGCCGCTCCTCTCGCCGTGGTGGGTGCCCTACCGCCACGGGCTCGACTTCCTCGGCGACCTCCTCACCGCGGCCACCAACCAGGCCGCCGACGTCGCCGAGCGCCGCCGGATGGCCGCCGCCGAGCACGCGCCGGCGAGCACCGTCGCCCGGCCGCGCGGCTCGACGATCGACGGCGAGGACGACTTCGTGGAGGACACCGGCGCCGTCGCGCGGTTCCTCACCAACCCGATCGCGCTCGCCCTGACGATCTTCGTGCTCGTCGCGCTGGCCGGCACCCGCGGGGCGCTCGACCCGGTCGCGGGCGCCGGGCTCTCACCGACGCCGGCCGGGGTGTCGGACTGGTGGCGGCTCCAGTACGAGACCTGGCACCCGCTGGGCACCGGGACGGCGGTCCCCGCTCCGGCGTACCTCCTCCCGCTGTCGCTGATCGGCACCCTGCTGCTCGGCAGCGCGTCCGCCGCAGTGTCGGCGGTGCTGCTGCTCGCCGTCCCGGTCGGGTTGTGGGGCGCCTGGCGGTTCCTGCGCGTCGCCGGACGGCTGGTCACCGCGGCCGGTGCGCCGCGGTCGGTGCTGCTCTGGGGCTCGATCACCTGGGCGCTCGTCCCGGTCGCGAGCGGCGCCTGGGGCGACGGCCGGCTCGGCGTCGTGGTGCTCGCGGCGCTGCTGCCGTGGCTCGCGCACGCCGCCCTCGGCTTCGCCGACCCGGACGCCGACCGCCGCTGGCGCGCGGCCTGGCGGACCGGCCTGCTGCTCGCCATCACCGCGGCCTTCGCCCCGGTGCTGTGGCTGTTCGCGGTCGTGCTCGGCGTCGTGGCCACCGCTGCGGCGTTCGCGATCGTGCGGACCGCCGAGCGCTCGGTGTGGGGCCCGCCGGCACTCGCCGTCGGGATCGTCCCGGTGCTGCTCGCCCCGTGGTGGATCCCGGCCGTCCAGCGGCGCGCCGCCGAGGGCCTGCTGCTCGACAGCGGCCGCCTGCCCGCCCCCGTCGTCGACGGCCTCGACCTGGCCTCCGGCCGGCTCGACGGCCTCGGTGCGCCCTGGTGGCTCGGGCTGGTGATCGCCGTCCTCGCGCTGGTCGCGCTCGTGCCGCGGGCGACCCGGATCCCGGTCCTCGTCTGCTGGATCGTCGCGCTGGTCGCGGGACTCCTGGCCGCGCTGCTCGCGGCGTTCTCCCTCGACCTCGCCGCGATCTCGACGGCCGTCGGGCTCGGCGCCCTCGTCGTCGTCCTCCAGGGCGCGCTCGTCGTGGCGGTCGTGCTCGGAGCCGTCGGCGCCGCCCACGACCTCACGTCCTGGCGCCGCGTCGCCGCCGGGGCCGTCGCCGTGGCCGCGGTCTGCGTGCCGGTCGGCACGCTCGGCTGGTGGCTGGTCGACGCCGACCCGGCGATCGAGGACGGCATCGACACCGACATCCCGGTCTACATGGTCCAGAGCTCGGAGCAGGGGCCCGAGCACGGCATCCTCGTCGTGCGCGGCAGCGTCGACGACGGCCTGACCTACACGATCCGCCGCGGTGACGGCGTCACGCTCGGGGAGGACGAGATCCTCGACCTGACCGCCGAGGACGAGGACTTCACCGAGCTGGTCACCGCGCTCGCGTCGCGGCCGACCCCGGCGGTCGTCGACGAGCTGGGCGAGCACGGGATCGAGTACGTCGTCCTGCCCTCGCCCGCCGACGGCGACGTCGCCGCCGTCCTCGACGCCGCGGCCGGCCTGGTGCAGGCCAGCGCCGAGGAGCGCACCACCCGGGCCTGGCAGGTCGACCGTCCGCTCGACGCCGGCGTGCTCGACGGACCGACGTCATGGCTGCGGGTGGTGCTGCTGGCCGTGCAGGCCCTCGCGATCGTGGTGGTGCTCGTACTCTGCCTGCCCACCACGAGCCGGAGGAGGTCGGCATGAGCAGCACGACGCCCGGCCGCCGGTCGGCCGCTCGCCGCCGGGGCCCGAACCTGACCACGGTGCTCGCCGTCGCGCTCCCGCTGGTCTGCGCGCTCGCGCTGTTCCTCGTGCGCCCGCCGGAGCAGGCCGACACCTCCGCGCCGCCCACCCGTACCCCGCTGACCCGCGCGACCGTCGTCTGCCCCTCCGGCGAGGGCGACGTCGTGGTCACCACCGTGGCCGAGGACGTCCAGGGCACGGTGCGGGTCGGCCCCCGTGAGGTCCGGGCCGCGAGCGGGCGGGTCACCTCGGTCGACGCCGGCGCCGAGCCGGTCGTCGTGGCCGGCGAGGACGACACCGCGCCCGGCCTGGTCGCGTCGCGGGTCACCTCCGGCGCGGCGGCCGGCTGCCGCCCGCCCGCGTCGAGCTCGTGGTTCGCGGGCGTCGGGTCGGGCGCCGGCCACCGGTCGGTCCTCGAGCTCACCAACCCCGACTCCGGCACGGCGGTCGCGGACGTCACCGTCTACGGCCGCAGCGGCGTGGTGGACGCGCCGCGCCTGCGAGGGGTGTCGGTCCCCGGCGGCAGCAGCGTCCAGCTGGACCTCGCCTCGCTCGTGCCGCGCCGCGACGAGCTCTCGCTCCAGGTCGTGTCCGCCCGCGGCCGGATCGCGGCGACCCTGCTCGACCGGATCGACCCGCTCGGCCGCGGCGCCACCGTGAGCGACTGGCTCCCGGCGCAGGCCGAGCCGTCGACCTCGAACCTGCTGCTCGGCCTCGGGCCGGGAAGCTCCACCCGGCGCACGCTCGTCGTCGTCAACGGCGGCGCCGACGAGGTGCTCGCCTCGGTCAAGGTCGTGACGGAGGAGTCCGTGTTCACGCCCCGGGAGGTCGAGGACCTCCGCATCCCGCCGCAGAGCACCGCCCGGCTCACCGTCGGCGGCGCCCTCGCCCAGGCGCTCCAGGGAGCGACCGGCCTGCTGGTCACCACGAACGAGCCGGTCAGCACGACGCTGCGCACCTACGTCGAGGGCGACCTGTCGCACGCCGTACCCGATCCGGCGCTGACGGGCGCGGCCACCGTGATCGTGTCCGAGGGCGAGAAGCAGCTGCTGCTCGCCGGCGCGGCCGGCGCCGGCTCGGTCCGGGTGGTCGCGCGCACGGCGGCCGGCAAGCCCCTCGCCACCCGCACCGTCGACGTGGCCCCGGGCCGGGGCTACGCGGTGAACCTGCCCTCCGGTGCGGTCCTCGTGACCGTGAGCCCGTCGCGCACCACCGTGTCCGGGGCCGTGCTGGCCACCGGCGACGGCACCGCGGTGGTCCCGCTCACCGAACCCGCGATGAACGGTCTCGTGCCGGCCGTCCGGCCGGGCCTGCCGTGAGCCCGGGGTCAGTCCGGCGCGATCTGCCCGGCGCGGCTAGGGGTGGCGTCGCCGGCTGACCGGACCGCGGTCCAGCAGCCGGGCCACCTCCCGCGAGACGCTGTGCTGGCGCAGCACCGGGGTGTCGCCGGCGTCCGCCGACGCCAGGCCCGCGACGACCTCGTCGAGCACCCGGCGGGCGGGCTTGCGGGGCACCCGGCCGCATCCGGGTGATCGTCATGGTGTGCTGCTCGCGCTCGACGTCGTCGAGGAGGCGCTCCGCGGCGACCTTGTGCCGGCTCTATGGCGAGGACGGGATGCCGTGGGTCGGGAAGTCCTCGTCGACCGGAACCGCGTCCCGCCGCGGCGAGTAGACGCCGATCGAGGACTGGTGGACCAGGTGCGGCACGCGCTGCTCGATCGCCGTCCGCACGACCCGCTGGGTGCCGCCGACCCCGAGCGCCTCCAGGTAGGCGACCCGGTGGGTGGGCTGGAAGCCCCACGCCAGGTGCACCACCGCGTCGGCGCCCGCGAACGCCTCCCGGAGGACCTCGTCGCTCGCGTCGGTCGTCAGGTCCGCCGCGTACCACTCGACGCCGTCGTCGTCCGGTGGCCGGCGGACGATCCCGACGAGCTCGTGGCCGTCCCGCTGGAGCCGCCGCACCAGCGCCGACCCGACGTTGCCGCTGGCGCCGGTGATCGCGATCCGCATGCGGCCCGGTTCCCGAGGGGGTGGCCGGGCATTCGGGGCGGACGCGGGCCGGCGGTGCGTCAGCCACCGTTCGGCCGGCGCTTTCGGTGGCCAGCTCACCGCCGGCCGGGCGGACGCGGGGCGGCGGTGTGTGAGCCACCGTTCGGCCGGCGCTTTCGGTGGCCAGCTCACCGCCGGCCGGGCGGACGCGGGCCGGCGGTGTGTGAGCCACCGTTCGGCCGGCGCTTTCGGTGGCCAGCTCACCGCCGGACCCGGCCCTCAGTCCTTCTCGTACCTCGGGTCGACCTGCTCGGCCTCGATGCCGAGCAGCTCGGCGACCTGCTCGACGACGATCGTCAGCACCAGGGCCTCGAGGTCCTCGCGGGTCTCGGCGCGGTGCTCGATGGGGCGGCGGAAGAGCACGAGCCGGGTGGGGTCGGTGCCCGAGCCGCGGACGAGCGAGGAGAGCGGCACCGTGCCCGGGTCCCAGTCGTCGGGGAGCTGCGGGGTGTCCTCGACGGCGTACTCGACCAGGCCGAGGCGGTCCTGCCAGCGCTCGTCGATGTCGGTGACGATGCCGAGGGCGAGGTCGTCGAAGCGCTCGCGGCGGGTGCGGGTCTCGGGCCGTCCGGGGGTCCGGGGGAGGACGGCGGGGCCGCGCATCCCGCGGCCGCGACGGTCCCGCTGACGAGGCTTGCGATCCACGCCGCGAGCCTAATCGGCGCGGACCCGGGTGGGAGGTACCGTCTGCCGCGTGAGTCCTGCCCGCCGTTGTTCGCGCACCGCCTGCGGCCGGCCCGCGGTCTGCACGCTGACCTATGTCTACGCGGACCAGACGGCGGTGCTCGGGCCGCTGGCGACCTACGCCGAGCCGCACGCCTACGACCTCTGCGAGCAGCACAGCGAGCGCCTGAGCGCACCGCGCGGCTGGGAGGTGCTGCGGCTGGCGGCCGACCCCGCGGCCCAGGGCCCCTCCAGCGACGACCTGCTCGCGCTCGCCGACGCCGTCCGCGAGGCGGCCCGACCGGCCCCGCCCGCGCAGATCCGACGCGCCGAGGAGACCGGCCGCGAGGTCACCCGCCGCGGGCACCTCCGGGTGCTCACCTCCGACTGACCCCGGCGCACTAGAGTCGCCGCCATGGCCGACACCCTCGATCCGGCGAACGTGCACGCCGTCTTCAAGGCGTACGACGTCCGGGGGACCGTGCCCGACCAGATCGACGAGGCGCTGGCCCGGGCGACGGGGGCGGCGTTCGTGCAGGTCACCGGGGCGGCGACCGTGGTGGTCGGCCACGACATGCGGCCCAGCTCGCCGGGCATGGCGGGCGCGTTCGCGGACGGCGCCAGCGCGGCCGGCGCCGATGTGGTGATGATCGGGCTCGCGTCGACCGACCAGCTGTACTTCGCCTCCGGCCACCTCGGCCACCCGGGTGCGATGTTCACCGCGAGCCACAACCCCGCGCAGTACAACGGCATCAAGATGTGCCGCGGCCACGCCCGGCCCATCGGCATGGAGACCGGCCTCGCCGACATCCGCGACCTCGCGCTCGAGCGGCCGGGTCCCGGCCCGGTGCCCGGCGACATCACCGAGCACGACGTGCTCGAGGCGTACGCCGCCCACCTGCTCTCGCTCGCCCCGGTCGTGGGCCGCCGGCTCAAGGTCGTCGCCGACGCCGGCAACGGCATGGCCGGCCACACCGCGCCCGCGGTGTTCGCCCGGCTCGGCGACGCGGTCGAGCTGGTGCCGATGTACTTCGAGCTCGACGGCACCTTCCCGAACCACGAGGCGAACCCGATCGAGCCGGAGAACCTCCGCGACCTCCAGGCCCGCGTGCTGGAGGAGGGCGCCGACATCGGCCTGGCCTTCGACGGCGACGCCGACCGCTGCTTCCTCGTGGACGAGAAGGGCCGGCTCGTCTCGCCCTCGACGCTCACCGCGCTGATCGCGGCCCGCGAGCTCGCCAAGGAGCCGGGCGCGACCGTGATCCACAACCTCATCACGAGCCGCGCCGTCCCCGAGATCGTGTGCGAGCTGGGTGGCACGCCGGTCCGCACCCGCGTCGGCCACTCCTTCATCAAGGCGACCATGGCCGAGACCGGCGCGATCTTCGGCGGCGAGCACAGCGGGCACTTCTACTTCCGCGACTTCTGGCGCGCCGACTCCGGGATGCTCGCCGCGCTCCACGCCCTCGCCGCACTGGCGGAGACCGAGCGGCCGCTCTCGGACCTTCTCGCCGAGTTCGAGCGCTACGTGCTGTCCGGCGAGATCAACAGCGAGGTCGCCGACCCGGCGGCCGTGGTGGCCGACCTCGAGGCGGCGTACTCCGCCCAGGACGGCGTCACCACCGACCGCCTCGACGGCCTGACCGTCAGCCACGCGGACTGGACCTTCAACGTCCGGCCCTCCAACACCGAGCCGCTGCTCCGCCTCAACGCCGAGGGCCGCGACGAGGCCACGATGGTGAGCGTCCGCGACGCCGTGCTCGCCCAGATCAGGAAGTAGACCGATGCCGAACATCGACCCCGCGCTGCTGGAGATCATCGTCTGCCCGGCCTGCCGCTCCGACCTCGCCCTCACCGGTGAGGAGCTGGTGTGCAGCGGCTGCGGCCTGGCCTACCCGATCCGCGACGACATCCCGGTCCTGCTGGTCGACGAGGCCCGCAAGCCCGACTGACCGGACACGACATGGCCACCTGGTTCGACGAGTCCCGCCTCGACGACGCCGCCCTGGAGGGCGACGTCCGGCTCCGGGCGCTGGCCGAGTCCGGCTCGCGCGTCCGCCTCGCGGCCGGCGACGCCGCGGAGTCGCTGGAGGAGGCGGTACGCCGCGCGGAGGGGCTCGCCCGCCCCCGCGCGGTCGTCGCCGCCGGCCCGGACTCCCGCCTGCTGCGCGCGGTCCTGGAGCCGTGGTGTCCGGTGCCGTTCGTGGCCTGGCCCGGACCCGCGCTGCCCGGCTGGGCCGGCAGCCTCGACCTCGTCGTGGTGCTCGCGCCCGACGGCGCCGACACCGGCACCGCGTCCGCGGTCGCCGAGGCGGTCCGCCGGGGCTGCCAGGTCGTCGTCGCGTGCCCGCCCGGCTGCCTCGTGGCCGACCACGCGGCCGGTCGCTGGAGCACGATCCTCCCGACCGGCACCCGCGACCAGCTCGCGACGGCCGTGGTCGTCCTCGACTTCCTGCACCGGGTCTCGCTCGGGCCCGAGGCCGACGCCGAGCAGGTGGCCGACGCGCTCGACCAGGTCGCGATCGGCTGCTCGCCGCACCGCGACCTCGCGGTCAACCCCGCCAAGATGACCGCGATCGCCCTCGCCGACGCCAGCCCGCTGGTGTGGGGCGGGTCGGTGCTGGCCGCCCGCGCGGCCCGCCGGGTCGCCGAGTCGGTCCGCCGGGTCACCGGCCGCACCGCGCTCGCCGGCGACGCCGAGCACCTGCTGCCGGTGCTCGAGGGCGCGCGGCAGCGCGATGTGTTCGACGACCCGTTCGCCGACGAGACGGGGGAGCGGCGACCGGTGCTGGTGGTGCTCGACGACGGCAGCGACGAGCCCGTCGTCCGGGAGCAGCGCGGCCGGCTCCAGGCGGCGGCCGCGGCCCGCGGCGTACGCGTCGAGACCGTCACCACCGACGCCCCCTCCGAGGTGGCGAGATATGCCTCACTGCTCCTGAGCGGCACCTACGCCTCGGAGTACCTGCGAGTAGGCCTGGTCGAGGACTGAGTTCACCGTCCGCCGGGTAGACCGGAAGGGTGTCCACCACCACCCGCGACCCCTGGTTCGACAACGCCAAGATGGCCCTCGTCACGCTCGTCGTCGTCGGCCACGCCTGGGTGCTGCTGCCGGACAACGCGGTCACCGACCACTTCTACGACTTCCTCTACGCCTGGCACGTCCCGGCGTTCGTGTTCGTCACCGGCTTCCTGTCGAAGAAGTTCGCCTACACCAAGGTCCGGATGTGGCAGCTGGTCCGCACGGTCGTGGTTCCCTACCTGCTCTTCGAGTGCGCGATCGCGATGTTCCGGATCCTCGTCGGGGGCGAGGAGCTCAACGACCTGTTCCGCGACCCGCACTGGCCGATGTGGTACCTCGCGGCCCTCTTCTTCTGGCGGCTGCTGACGCCGATCTTCCGCCCGATGCCGCTCGGCATCGTGGTCGCCGTGGCGGTCAGCCTCGTCGCCGGGATCTACGCCGGCGACACCCTCGACATCGCCCGCGTCCTCGGCCTGCTGCCGTTCTTCGTGATGGGCCTCAAGGCGACGCCGGAGCGGCTCGAGCTGCTCCGCCGGCGCCCCTCGCAGGTCGCGGCGGTCGGCGTCTTCATCGGGATCTGGATCGCGACCACCTGGATCGACGTCTGGGCGAGCACCGAGTGGCTCTACTACCGCTCGCGCTACGACGACATGGGCTACGCCGACGACGTCCGCGCCCTGCTCACCCGCGCGCTCGTGCTGACGATCGGCGTCCTCGGCGCGTGGGCGTTCTTCGCGCTCGTGCCGCGGGTCACCGGATGGTTCACCCGGATGGGCGCCTACACGCTGGTCGTCTACCTCTTCCACGGGTTCTTCGTGAAGGGCGCCGAGTACGCCGGCTACGGCGGCTGGGCCGACGCCCACCCGCTGCCGATCACGTTCGCCGTGACCACCGTGGCCGCCGTGCTGCTCGCCCTGGTGCTGGCCTGGCGTCCGCTCGCGTCGCGCCTCCAGGACCTCGTCGACCCGCTCGGGTACGCCGAGCGGCACGTGAAGCACGCGGTCGACCTCACCATCGCCAAGGACCAGGTCCAGCCCGAGGTGCAGGCCGAGCTGGAGTCGGCCACCGAGTCGGCCTCCGAGTCGGCCTCCGAGTCGGCCTCCGAGTCGGTCGCCGGGCAGGTCGGGTCCTCCCGCTAGGCTCCGCCCCATGGCTGGAGGGCTCTTCGCGCTGCTCGACGACGTGGCCGCGCTGGCCCGCATGGCGGCGGCGTCCATCGACGACGTCGGGGCGGCCGCGGGCCGAGCCACCACCAAGGCCGCGGGCGTGGTCGTCGACGACACCGCGGTGACCCCGCAGTACGTCCACGGCGTCACCGCCGACCGCGAGCTGCCGATGATCAAGAAGATCACCATCGGCTCGCTGCGCAACAAGCTGCTCCTCATCCTGCCGGCGGCGCTGCTGCTCAGCCAGTTCCTGCCGTGGTTGCTGACGCCGATCCTCATGGTCGGCGGCTCCTACCTCTGCTACGAGGGCGCCGAGAAGGTCTGGCACAAGGTCCGTGGCGGCGGCGACCACCACGACACCCCGGTCGCCGAGAGCGGGCCCGAGGCCGAGAAGCAGATGGTGTCCGGCGCGATCCGCACCGACCTCATCCTCTCCGCCGAGATCATGGTGATCGCGCTCAACGAGGTGTCCGAGGAGCCGTTCCTCACCCGCCTGGCGATCCTGGTCGTGGTCGCCATCGCCATCACGATCGCCGTGTACGGCGTCGTGGCGATCATCGTGAAGCTCGACGACGTCGGCCTCTCGCTCGCGCAGCGCACCTCGTCGTTCGCTCGGACGGTCGGCCACGGCCTGGTCGTCGGCACGCCGCGGCTGCTCGCGGTCATCTCGCTCGTCGGCACCGCCGCGATGCTCTGGGTGGGCGGCCACATCGTCCTGCTCGGCCTGCACGAGCTCGGCTGGCACCCGCTCTACGACCTCGTGCACCACGCCGAGGAGGCCGTCCACCACGGCGTCCAGGGCTGGCTCGTCAACACCGCCCTCTCCGCGGTCCTCGGCCTGCTGCTCGGCCTGCTGATCATCGGCGTGCTGACGCTCCTCAGGCCCGCGGTCGACCGGATGTGTCGAGGATTCTCCCGAAACGAGTAGCCCGTTCTACGCTCGGGTCCTTGGCAGCTTCCGCCTCTTTCCGGACCCAGGAGCAGACATGGACTTCAAGGTCGCCGACCTCAGCCTGGCCGACTTCGGCCGCACCGAGATCCAGCTCGCCGAGCACGAGATGCCCGGTCTGATGGCGATGCGCGAGCGCTATGGCGCCCACAAGCCCCTCGCCGGCGCGCGGATCGCGGGCTCGCTCCACATGACGATCCAGACCGCCGTCCTCATCGAGACGCTGGTGGCGCTCGGCGCCGAGGTCCGCTGGGCCTCCTGCAACATCTTCTCCACCCAGGACCACGCCGCCGCCGCGATCGCGGTCGGCCCGAACGGCACCGTCGACGACCCGCAGGGCGTCCCGGTCTTCGCGTGGAAGGGCGAGACCCTGGAGGAGTACTGGTGGTGCACCCAGCAGATCCTCGACTGGCCCGCCAAGGACGGGGAGAGCCAGCTGCCGAACATGATCCTCGACGACGGCGGTGACGCGACCCTGCTCGTCCACCTCGGCGTCCAGGCCGAGAAGACCGGTCAGGCGCCGGACCCGGCCTCGGCCACCAGCACCGAGCAGCGGATCATCTTCGAGGTCCTGAACGAGGTCCTGGCGCAGAACCCGAACCACTGGACCCCGATCGCCAACTCGATCAAGGGCGTCACCGAGGAGACCACCACCGGTGTCCACCGCCTGTACGAGATGATGCGCGAGGGCACGCTGCTCTTCCCGGCCATCAACGTCAACGACTCGGTCACCAAGTCGAAGTTCGACAACAAGTACGGCTGCCGCCACTCGCTGATCGACGGCATCAACCGCGCCACCGACGTCCTCATCGGCGGCAAGGTCGCGGTCGTCTGCGGCTACGGCGACGTCGGCAAGGGCTGCGCGGAGTCGCTGCGCGGCCAGGGTGCCCGTGTGATCGTCACCGAGATCGACCCGATCTGCGCGCTGCAGGCGTCGATGGACGGCTACCAGGTCACCACGCTCGAGGACGCCCTCCCGATCGCGGACATCATCATCACCGCGACCGGCAACAAGGACGTCGTCACCGTCGAGCACATGAAGGCGATGAAGCACCAGGCGATCGTCGGCAACATCGGCCACTTCGACAACGAGATCGACATGGCCGGCCTCGAGGCCCCCGGTGTCGCCGAGCGGAAGAACGTCAAGCCGCAGGTCGACGTCTGGACCTTCCCGACCGGGAAGTCGATCATCGTGCTCTCCGAGGGCCGCCTGATGAACCTCGGCAACGCGACCGGCCACCCGTCGTTCGTCATGTCGAACTCGTTCACCAACCAGGTGCTGGCCCAGATCGAGATCTTCACCAAGACCGAGGAGTACCCGGTCGGCGTCTACGTGCTGCCCAAGCACCTCGACGAGGAGGTCGCGCGCCTGCACCTCGACTCGCTCGGCGTGAAGCTGACCGAGCTCACCGGTGACCAGGCCGCCTACCTCGGCGTCGACGTCGCCGGCCCGTACAAGCCGGACCAGTACCGCTACTGAGCCTGTTCGAGGCCTCGATGCCTGAGTCTCAGCCTTCGCGAGCTCAGGCCGCGCGCATTGAGGCACTATGGGGGACATGAGCGAGTCTGTGGGGGCAACGGCTGCCGCGACCGGTGAGTCGGCCGCGAAGGGTCGCGTGCTGGTCGTCGACGACGACGCATCCCTGGCGGAGATGCTCACGATCGTGCTCCGCCAGGAGGGCTTCGAGAGCCGGATGGTGACCCGCGGCGACCTCGCCATGGACGAGTTCCGCGACTACCGCCCGGACCTGGTCCTGCTCGACCTGATGCTGCCCGGCAAGGACGGCATCGACGTCTGCAAGGAGATCCGGGCGGAGTCCGGTGTGCCGATCGTCATGCTCACCGCGAAGGGCGACACCGTCGACGTCGTCGTCGGCCTCGAGTCCGGGGCCGACGACTACGTCGTCAAGCCGTTCAAGCCCAAGGAGCTGGTCGCCCGGATCCGGGCACGGGTCCGGCGGCTCGACGCCCCCAGCCCGGAGACGTTGGCCATCGGCGACCTGAGCATCGACGTCGCCGGGCACGCGGTGACCCGCGGCGGTGCCCGGATCAGCCTCACCCCGCTCGAGTTCGACCTCCTCGTGTGCCTGGCCCGCAAGCCCTGGCAGGTCTTCACCCGCGAGGTGCTGCTCGAGCAGGTGTGGGGCTACCGGCACGCCGCGGACACGCGGCTGGTCAACGTCCACGTCCAGCGGCTCCGGTCCAAGGTCGAGCACGACCCGGAGAACCCCGAGATCGTGGTGACCGTGCGGGGCGTGGGGTACAAGGCCGGAACGTCCTAGGGCCATGCTGCGCCTGCGTACCCCCGACAGCTCTCCCGGCAGCTCTCCCGGCAGCTCTCTGGGCAGCTCACTCGGCAGCTCACTGGGCAGCTCGCTGGGCGGCACCCGGCGGCTCCCGGAGTCGATCCGGCGGGGACTGACCTTCTGGCGCCGCTCGATCCAGGCCCGGGTCGTCGCCAGCACGGTGTTGCTCTCGGCCGCGGTCATCAGCATCGTCGGCTGGTTCCTGCTCCAGCAGACCCGGGAGGGCCTGCTCGACCACCGGGTCGACACGGTCGTGGCCGAGGCGAACGACGAGACGACCGGTGCCCGGGAGCTGCTCGTGGCGTCCCGGGCGTCGGGCAGCGACGCCGTGCAGCAGCAGCAGAACCTGGCCGGCATCCTCATCGCCCGGGGCGAGACCCGGGGCTTCTCGGTGGTGCTGGTCGGTCCCGCGGAGCCCGGGGCGCGGATCGACGACGGCGGCACCGCCTCGACCGAGAACCTCGACACCAGCAGCGTCCCGGAGGCGCTCCAGGAGCACTTCGACGCCACCGACGCCTCGACCGCGTGGACCTACACCACCATGCGCACCGTCGACGGCGACGCGACGACCGAGGAGCCGGCCATCGTCGTCGGCTCCCAGGTGCTGCTGCCGGCCGACGGCGAGACCTACACGCTCTACTACCTCTTCCCCCTCGACGAGCAGGAGGAGACGCTCGACCTCGTCACGCGGGCCCTGCTCGCCGCGGCGACGCTGCTGCTCGTGCTGGTGGCCGGCATGACCTGGCTGGTGACCCGCCAGGTGGTCAGCCCGATCCGGATGGCCCGCCGGGTCGCCGAGCGGCTGGCCGCGGGCCAGCTCCAGGAGCGGCTCAAGGTGTCCGGCGAGGACGATCTCGCCCGCCTGGCGACGTCGTTCAACCAGATGGCGAGCAACCTCCAGCGCCAGATCCGCCAGCTGGAGGAGCTCAGCCGGGTGCAGCGCCGGTTCGTCTCGGACGTCTCCCACGAGCTCCGTACGCCGTTGACGACGGTGCGCATGGCCGGCGACGTGCTCCACGACGCCCGCGACGGGTTCGACCCCGCGACCGCCCGCGCCGCCGAGCTGCTCCAGACCGAGCTCGACCGCTTCGAGACCCTGCTCGCGGACCTGCTCGAGATCAGCCGCTTCGACGCCGGCGCCGCGGTGCTGGACACCGACGACGTCAACCTCGTCGACGTCGCCCACCGGATCGTCGACGCCACCCGGCCGCTCGCCGAGCAGCGGGGCGTGCACGTGACCGTCGACGCCCCCGGCCACGCCTGCCTGGCCGAGGCCGACGTGCGCCGCGTGGAGCGGATCGTGCGCAACCTCCTCACGAACGCCATCGACCACGCGGCGGCCGACGGGCCGGACGGCATCGTGGTGCACGTCGCCGGCGACGAGCACGCGGCCGCGATCGCGGTGCGCGACTACGGCGTCGGACTGGCGGCCGGGGAGGCCTCGATGGTGTTCAACCGGTTCTGGCGCGCCGATCCGGCCCGCGCCCGCACCAGCGGAGGCACCGGTCTCGGCCTCTCGATCGCACTCGAGGACACCCACCTGCACCGCGGCTGGCTCCAGGCCTGGGGCCGTCCCGGCGAGGGCGCGCAGTTCCGGCTCACGCTGCCCCGGCGCGCGGGCGGCGTGCTCCGGCACAGCCCGCTCCCGCTGGTGCCCACCGACGTGGCGGAGCCGGTCCCGTGAGGCGGCTGCCGCTCCTGCTCGTCGTGGTCCTGCTGCTGGCCGGGTGCGCCTCCCTGCCCCACGACGGCCCCGTCGTCGAGACCGAGACCGGTGAGCTCACCCCGTCGGGCCAGGGCGCGCCGTTCATCGACCCGCTGCCGCCGCGCGACGGCGCCTCGCGCCCGGAGATCGTGCGCGGCTTCATCAACGCGATGCAGGCCTGGCCGTCACAGACCAACACCGCGGTGAAGTACCTCACCTCCGACGCCGCGGCGGCCTGGCGCCCGCAGAAGTCGACGATCACCTACTCCGCGCCGCCGAGCCCGCGCGAGGACGGCCAGGACGTCGTGATCACGCTGCCCGGGGCGAACCACCTCGACGAGCGCGGCGCCTGGCAGGGCGCGCTGCCGGCCCGGCAGCGGATCGTGGAGTTCCCGATGGTCTACGAGGACGGCGAGTGGCGCATCGACGCCGTGCCGAACGCACTCATGGTTCCGGAGAGCTGGTTCGCCGACCGCTTCCGCCAGGTCTCGCTCTACTTCTTCGACCCGACCGCCTCGATCCTCAGCCCCGAGCCGATCTTCGTGCCGCGCGGCGACCAGCTCGCCACCACCCTCACCGAGTCGTTGCTGATGGGCCCCGGCCCCGGCCTGGAGCAGGTCGAGCAGAGCTTCGTGCCACCCGGGCTCGAGGTCGCCGTCGGCGTCACCGTGTCCGAGGACGGGGTGGCCGACGTCCTGCTGACCGGCGACCCCGGCCAGCTGTCGCCGAACACGGTCGACCGGATGATGGTGCAGCTTGCCTGGACGCTGCGCCAGGAGCAGCGGATCGAGTCGGTCACGCTGTCCATCGGCGGACAGCCGGTGCCGCTGCCCGGGGGCGTGGCGTCGTACCCCGTGGACAGCGGTCTCCAGTACGACCCGTCGGGCTTCCAGGCGACGCCGCTGCTCTTCGGCCTCAGCCGCGGGCGGGTCGTGTCCGGCTCGGCACCTCTGCTCGCCCCGGTCAACGGGCCGTTCGGCGAGCCCGAGTACGACCTCCGCTCGGTCGGCGTGAACCTCGAGGGCACCTCGGTCGCGGGCGTGACACGGGACGGCGCGCAGGTGCTCGCGGCCTCCATCGGTGAGGACGACGCCGTCCGCACCGTGGCGCTCGGCGACGACTTCCTGCGGCCGGCGTGGGACTTCTTCGACCGGATGTGGCTGCTCGACCGGGGGCCGGACGGCACCGCGGCCCGCGTGTCGTACGTCGACGCCCGGACCGACCGCCGCCGGTTCGTCCGGGTCCCGGGCATCACCGGCGAGGACGTCCAGCACCTGCTGGTGTCCCGCGACGGCACCCGCCTGGTCGCCGTCGTGCGCGGTGCGACGGGCGACCAGCTCCTGCTGAGCCGGATCGAGCACTCGGCGAGCGGCCGGGTGATCGGCGCGGTCAGCGCCGAGCGGCTCGACGTCGGGGACGAGGCCGGGCTGCCGATCGACGACATCGCGTGGCGCACCAGCTCCACGCTGGCGGTGCTCAACCCCCTCGGTCCCGAGCTGGCCGAGATCGCGCCGGCCTCGGTCGACGGGGCGCCGATGAACCCGGAGGTCGCGGCCACGACCGTGGAGGGCGACCTCCTCGGGCTGGCCGGGTCGCCGGTGAGCACGGAGCCGATCTACGGGATCCTCCGCGGTGGGCTGGTGGACCTCGGCGACCCCGACCAGCGGCCGCTGGCCGTCGAGCCGCGCACGCGGGCCGTCGTCTACGTCGGGTGATCCACAGGCGTGCGGGCGCCGGTTGAGACGCCGGCGCCGGGGTGCTGGCATCGGGGCGTGAACCGGGACCTCGTGGACGGCGCGCTCGACCTGCTCCTCGGTGGGTGCTGCCTGGCCTGCGGGCGCCCCGGCCGGTCGCTGTGCCGCGCCTGTGCCGCCGCGCTGCCCGACGCCGGCCGCCCCGCGTGGCCCACCCCCGTGCCGGCCGGGCTGGCGCCGCCGTGGGCGGCCGACGAGTACGCCGGCGCCGTCCGGTCGCTCGTGCTGGCGCACAAGGAGCGCAGGGTGCTCTCGCTCGGCCCGCCGCTCGCGCGGATGCTGGCCGCGGCCGTTCGCGCCGCCGAGGCCGACCGTCCCGTCGTGCTGGTGCCGGTGCCGTCGCGGCCCGCCACCGTCCGCGCCCGCGGCCACGACCCCACGGGCGCGCTGGTGGCGGGCGCAGCGCGGGAGACCGGCCTCCTCGCCGTACCCCTGCTGCGGACGCGGCCGGGCCTGCGCGACCAGGCGGGCCTGGGCGCGGCGGAGCGGGCGGCGAACCTGGCCGGGTCGCTGCACTGCCCCTCGGCCGGGCTGCGGCGGCTCGCGCGGGCGACGCCGCGCGCCCGGATCGTCGTCTGCGACGACGTGATCACCACGGGTGCCACCGCGCGGGAGGCGCAGCGGGCGCTGGAGTCCGTGGGCCTGGAGGTCACGGCGATCGCCGCCGTCGCGGCGACCGCCCGCAGGTCGGGACCTCCCGCCCTTTAATCGTCACCAGTGCTGGACTAACGTCTCTGCATGGAGTCCGTCCGGGTCCGTGGTTGCGTCGTCGAGGCGCCCCGGCCAGCCCGGGCGCCACGTCGGCAAGCCGATGCCAGTCGCAGGCGAAGCGGTCCACGTAACCAGGCCCCGCTGCTGCAGCAGGGCCCGGGATCACGGTGCGGCTTAGTGGTAAGTCCTGCCTCGTCACCGTCGTCAGATGCGACGGCCGGCGGGAGAAGGCCAGTAGTGGCAGAGAAGCTGCGGAAGCCTCAGCAGGCGGTTGTGGGGTCGAAGACCAGGTCGGCCGGACGGACTCCTCTGCCCGCCCCGAGTGCGGGCTGCACGCAACCAATCGTCTAACGGGAGGTTCACATGGAAGTTGTGGTCACGGGCCGTCACTGCGAGCTGTCGGACAGATATCGCAGTCACGTCGAGGACAAGCTGTCGAGGCTCGAGAAGCACGACCATCGCATCATCCGCGTGAACGTGGAGGTGGAGTGCGAGAGGAACCCGCGGCAGGCCGACCGCGCCGTCCGGCTCGAGCTCACGGCGCTGTCCAAGGGACCCGTGATCCGGGCCGAGGCGTGCGCCGCCGACAAGATGGCCGCGCTCGACCTCGCGGTCGACAAGATGGCCGCGCAGATGCGTCGCGCCGCCGACCGGCGTCGCGTGCACCGGGGCGCCAAGGCGCCGGTGTCCGTGGGCCAGGCGCTCGCCGGCACCGTCGAGGACGTCGCCGCCGAACCCGACGACGCGAACGTGACCACCCACGACCGGCAGGTCGGACCGATCGACGTGGCCGGGGACGGTCCGCTCGTCGTACGCGAGAAGTCGCACCCCGCCGCGCCGATGACCCTGGACCAGGCGCTCTACGAGATGGAGCTGGTCGGCCACGACTTCTACCTGTTCGTGGACAAGGAGAGTGAGCGCCCGTCGGTCGTCTACCGCCGGCGCGGCTACGACTACGGCGTGATCTCGCTGGACCTCGACACCGAGGGCTGAGACCGGTCTGGGAACGTCCACGCAGGCGGGGTGGCCCATCCGGGCCATCCCGCCTGGTGGTTTTCCCCACCCGGGCAGAAGCCAGAGACCGCCCGGTCGTGCCATGATCGTCCCGTGGCCCAGCAACCGACCGACGCCGAGCGCGAGCCCATCCGGGTCCTCGTCGTCGACGACCAGGAGCTGTTCCGCCGTGGCCTGACCATGCTCCTCGCCGCCGAGACCGGCATCGAGGTCGTCGGTGAGGCCGGTGACGGCGTCGAGGGCACCTCGCTCGCGGCGACCGCCGCACCCGACGTCGTGCTGCTCGACATCCGGATGCCCAAGCGCTCCGGGATCGAGGCCTGCCTCGCGATCAAGGACGCGGTCCCCACCACCAAGATCATCATGCTGACGGTCTCCGACGAGGAGGCCGATCTCTATGAAGCGGTCAAGAGCGGCGCCTCCGGCTACCTGCTCAAGGACTCCTCGATCGAGGAGGTCGCCCAGGCCGTCCGCGTCGTCGCCGACGGCCAGTCGCTGATCAGCCCGTCGATGGCGGTGAAGCTGATCGACGAGTTCAAGCAGATGTCGCGCCCCGAGCGCGACCACGTCCCGGGCCTGCGCCTCACCGACCGTGAGCTCGAGGTGCTCCGCCTGGTCGCCAAGGGCATGAACAACCGGGAGATCGCCAAGGACCTCTACATCTCCGAGAACACGGTCAAGAACCACGTCCGCAACATCCTCGAGAAGCTCCAGCTCCACTCCCGCATGGAGGCGGTCATGTATGCCGTCAAGGAGAAGCTGCTCGAACTTCCGTAGCCACCGCCGATTCATCACGGTAGGCAGCCGGTTGAGCACCTCCCTCGGTGGGTACGCCACGGGAAGTGCAGACTCGCCCGTCTACCGTGATGAATCGGCGGCAACGATGTCCCCGGCGACTGGTTGAGTGGCCCCGTGCCAGACCGCCTCACGAACGCCCAGGCCCGCCGGGTGGCGCTCGCCGCCCAGGGCTTCCTCGACAAGCCGCACACCGCGCCGACGATGCGCACGTTCCGGCGCACGGTCGAGCGCACCGGCGTCCTCCAGGTCGACTCGGTCAACGTGCTGCAGCGCGCGCACTTCATGCCGCTCTACTCCCGGATGGGTCCCTACGACGTCGAGCTGTTGCGCCGCGCGGCCGAGAAGCGGCCGCGGCGGCTGGTGGAGTACTGGGCGCACGTGCAGGCGTTCATGCCGGTCGAGCTGTGGCCGGTGATGCAGCACCGGATGGCGACCTACCGCGCGGCCCGCGGCAAGTGGGGCTTCGTGGCCGACGACGCCCTCGAGCGGCGCCTCCTCGAGGAGATCGGCGAGCTCGGCGCCTCGACCGCCCGCGACCTCGACGACGGCCTGCCCCGCGAGAAGGGCAACTGGGGCTGGAACTGGTCCGAGACCCGCAAGGCCCTCGACTACCTCTACATGTCCGGCCAGGTGGCGATCGCCGGCCGCAACACCCAGTTCGAGATCCGCTACGACCTGCCGGAGCGGGTCATCCCCGCCGACGTCCTCGCCCGGCCGACGCCGACCGTGGCCGACGCCAACCGTGAGCTGGTACGCCGCGCCGCCCGGTCGCACGGGGTCGCGACCGTCCAGGACCTGCGCGACTACTACCGGATGTCCGTGGCCGACACCGTGCAGGCCGTGAACGAGCTCCGCGAGGAGGGCGAGCTCCAGGAGGTGCGGGTCGAGGGCTGGCGAAGGCCGGCGCTGCTGCACCGCGACGCGCGGCTGCCCCGCCGGGTGGACGCCCGAGCGCTGCTGAGCCCGTTCGACCCGGTCGTGTGGGAGCGGGCGCGCACCGAGGCGCTCTTCGACTTCCACTACCGGATCGAGATCTACGTGCCGGTCGAGAAGCGGGTGCACGGCTACTACGTGCTGCCCTTCCTGCTCGGCGACCGGATCGTGGCGCGCGTGGACCTCAAGGCCGACCGGCAGTTCGACACGGGTGCGGGCCGGCTGGTCGTGAAGGCGGCCTACGCCGAGCCGGGGGCGCCGGACACGACGGCCGAGGAGCTCGGTGCGGAGCTCGACCGGCTGCGGGCGTGGCTCGGGCTGGGGTCGACCACCCTGGAGCCGCGGGGCGACCTGGCCCCCGCGCTGCGCCGGTTCGTTTAGGGCGGACTTCTACGGCTGGGTAGAGTGGCGGAGGCCTATCTTCATCTGTTCAGGAGTCCGACCCTCGTGCCTGCCATTCTCGACAAGCTCCTCCGCATCGGAGAGGGCAAGATCCTCCGTCAGCTGGAGGCCATCGCCCAGGCAGTCAACGCCATCGAGGACGACTTCGTCGCGATGAGCGACGCCGAGCTCCAGGGCATGACGGCGGAGTTCAAGGAGCGCCTCGCCAACGGCGAGACGGTCGACGACATCATGCCGGAGGCGTTCGCGACCGTCCGCGAGGCCGCGCGCCGCGTCCTCGGCATGCGCCCGTTCGACGTCCAGGTCATGGGCGGCGCCGCGCTCCACCTCGGCAACATCGCCGAGATGAAGACCGGTGAGGGCAAGACGCTCGTCGCCGTGCTGCCGTCGTACCTCAACGGCCTCACCGGCAAGGGCGTCCACGTCGTCACCGTCAACGACTACCTGGCCAAGTACCAGTCCGAGATGATGGGCCGCGTCCACCACTTCCTCGGGCTCACGGTCGGCGTGATCCTCCCCGAGATGCGGCCCGACGAGCGGCGCGCCCAGTACGCCTGCGACATCACCTACGGCACCAACAACGAGCTCGGCTTCGACTACCTGCGCGACAACATGGCCGGATCCATCGAGGAGTGCGTCCAGCGCGGCCACAACTTCGCCGTCGTCGACGAGGTCGACTCGATCCTCATCGACGAGGCGCGGACCCCGCTCATCATCAGCGGCCCGACCCAGGACGAGGTCCAGTGGTACGGCGAGTTCGCGAAGATCGCCCGCACCCTGGAGCGCGACGTCGACTACGAGGTCGACGAGAAGAAGCGCACCATCTCGATGCTCGAGCCCGGCATCACCAAGGTCGAGGACCACCTGGGCATCGACAACCTGTACGACTCGGTGAACACCCCGCTCATCTCGTTCATGCACAACTCCGTCAAGGCCAAGGAGCTGTTCCGGAACGACAAGGAGTACGTCGTCATGAACGGCGAGGTGCTCATCGTCGACGAGCACACCGGGCGCATGCTCGCCGGCCGCCGCTACAACGACGGCCTGCACCAGGCGATCGAGGCCAAGGAGGGCGTGGAGGTCCGCGAGGAGTACCAGACCCTCGCCACGATCACGCTCCAGAACTACTTCCGCATGTACGACAAGCTCTCGGGCATGACCGGCACGGCCATGACCGAGGCCTCGGAGTTCGACAAGATCTACGACCTCGGCGTGGTCCCGATCCCGACCAACAAGCCGATGGCCCGCGTCGACCAGGCCGACCTCGTCTACCGGACCGAGGAGGCCAAGTACGACGCGGTGGTCCAGGACATCGCCGAGCGCCACGAGAAGGGCCAGCCGGTGCTGGTCGGCACCGTGTCGGTCGAGAAGTCCGAGCACCTCTCGCAGAAGCTCAAGAAGCGCGGCATCCCGCACAGCGTCCTCAACGCGAAGGTGCACTCCGACGAGGCCAAGATCGTCGCGCTCGCCGGTCACAAGGGCGCGGTCACCGTCGCCACGAACATGGCCGGTCGAGGCACCGACATCATGCTCGGTGGCTCCACCGAGTTCCTCGCGGACCTCGAGCTGCGCAAGAAGGGCCTCGAGCCCGCCGGCGATTCCGCCGAGCAGTACCAGGCCGAGTGGCCGGGCACCCTCGAGCGGATCAAGGCGCAGGTCGCCCACGAGCACGACGAGGTCAAGGAGCTCGGCGGCCTCTACGTCGTCGGCACCGAGCGCCACGAGTCGCGCCGCATCGACAACCAGCTGCGCGGTCGTTCCGGCCGTCAGGGCGACCCGGGCGAGTCCCGGTTCTACCTGTCGCTCCAGGACGAGCTGATGCGCCTGTTCAAGTCCGACTGGGTCGACCGGGTCCTCCAGGTCCTCAAGATCCCGGACGACGTCCCGATCGAGAACAAGCGGGTCACGAGCGCGATCGCCAACGCGCAGGGGCAGGTGGAGTCGCAGAACTTCGAGTCCCGCAAGAACGTCCTCAAGTACGACGACGTCATGGACCGCCAGCGCAAGGTGATCTACGGCGAGCGTCGTGAGGTGCTCGAGGGCAAGGACCTCAGCGAGCAGATCCAGGGCTTCCTCGACGACACGGTCGAGAGCTACGTGCGCGCGGCGACCGAGGACCTCTCCGAGATGTGGGACCTGGACGCGCTGTGGACCGCGCTGCGCCAGATCTACCCGGTCGGCGTGGACAAGGACCGGCTCACCCAGGAGGCCGGCGGCGTCGACCACCTCGACCGCGACGAGCTGATCGCCACGCTCCAGCAGGACGCCCGCGAGGCCTACGCCCGCCGGGAGGCCGAGATCGGCGAGTCGGTGATGCGCGAGCTCGAGCGTCGCGTCGTCCTCTCCGTGCTCGACCGCAAGTGGCGCGAGCACCTCTACGAGATGGACTACCTCCGCGAGGGCATCTACCTGCGGGCGTACTCGCAGCGCGACCCACTGGTCGAGTACCAGCGCGAGGGCTTCGACATGTTCGCCGCCATGATGGAGGGCATCAAGGAGGAGTCGGTCGGCTTCCTGTTCAACCTCGACGTCCAGGTCGAGGTCGAGGAGGAGGAGCTGGAGGAAGAGGTCGAGGAGCCGATGCGGCGCACGCTGCCGGACTTCGACCAGGCCTCCCAGCCGCCGGCGCAGGCGCCCGCACAGCCGCAGATCCGGGCCAAGGGCCTCGACCGGCCCCGCCAGCCGCAGAACCTCGCCTACTCCGCGCCCGACGAGGGCGGCGAGGCCGAGGTCCGTGGGGCGGTGGCCCCGGCGGACGACGAGTTCGCCAGCGTGGGCCGCAACCAGCAGTGCCCCTGCGGCTCGGGCAAGAAGTACAAGCAGTGCCACGGCCGCCCCGGCGGCCCGACCGGGCTCACGGCCCGGATCAGCTGACGCGCAGATCTGAACGAACGGCGGTGGTCCTCCGGACCGCCGCCGTTCGTCGTCCTAGGCGAACTCGAGCGCCGTGCAGCACCACCGCTGGTCGGTGGTGCGCACGAACCGCGCGGCCACGGCGCGGGAGCGGTCGCCGTACCGGACGTGCGCGCTCACCTCGACCCGGCCGCGGGTGAGGAAGCACGTGTGCACGCCGACGACCCGGGGCCGCACCGGCTGCACCCGGGCCTGACCCGGCTGGTGCCGACCGGCGCGGGCGACCAGCTGGGCGCGGCGGTCGAGGTCCTGGAAGACCTCGCGCGAGCTCCAGCGCAGCAGCTGGCTGACCGGTCGGTCGCCGCCGACGATCTCGACCGCGGCCTGGACGTAGCGGCCGGCCCACTGCTCGAGGCCGCGGCGCAGGGGGGCGTCGATCGAGATGACGTCCGCGGCCCGGCCGTGCTCGGCCTCCGGCTGCGGCGGATCGAAGCACGGCTCCAGGTCGAGCGCCAGGGTGCCCTGGACGCTCGCGACCGGGGCCGGCCGGTGGAGGGGGTAGACGTTCTGGTTCATCACTTCTCCTTCGCGGGCAGACGCAGCCGCTGGGCCGGCTGGATCACGTCCGGGTCGGCGCCGACGACGGCGCGGTTGAGCGCGTAGATCTCCGGCCAGCGGTCGCCGCTGCCCAGGTGGTGCTCGGCGAGCCCCCAGAGGGTGTCCCCGGGCCGCACGGTCACGCGGGGTGCTGCCGCGTGGCCGTGCGGCCGGTCGGGGAGCGGCAGTCCGGCCAGGGCGTCCGCCACGACGGTGACCGCGGTCTGCGGAACGTCCCCGCGTGGCGCGGCACCGGCCGGCGTCGCCAGGCCGGCGACCACGGCGACCCCGCACGCGGCCAGCAGCACCCGGCGCACGGCCGCGGGCGCGGGAACCCGGGCCCGGCCGTGGCGCGCCTCGACGGCCACGGCCGTCGCGACCACCCACAGCCAGGTCGCCACGAGCGCGCCGGCGACAGCGCACGCGCGCGTCAGGAGCTCGTCGAACCGGGTTGCCGGCGCGAGCGCGACCGGGAGCAGCACGGCCACCAGCCCGGAGGCCGCCGCGGTGGCGACCAGCCAGACAGCCAGACAGCGGTGGAGCGGAGCAGGCATCCCGAGAGCCAATCTATGCGTTTGCTTCCGTTTGCTTTACGATGCGCGTCTTTACCAACGGAGTCAACGGTTTCTCCACACCCCCGGCGGGGCAGGGGAGGACATGGCCTGGGAGGAGGAGCTCTTCGCCGTCTTCGACGAGCTCGAGCAGCAGGCGGAGGCGCTCTACGACGCGGAGCGCGACGCCGACCTGGCCGACCGCAGCCGGGCGGCGTACCGCGACGTGACCCTGGCCAGCCGGCTGGCGGCCTCGGTGGACGCCGGGGTCCGGCTCGAAGTCGTCGGCGTCGGGGCGGTCGCCGGCGTGCTGGAGCGGGTCGCGGAGGGCTGGTGCCTGCTCCGCGGCCCCGCGCAGGACTGGATCGTCTGCATCCCGGCCGTCGCGGCCGTGCACGGGGCCTCGGAGCGCTCCGTTCCGGAGGTCGCGTGGCCGGCGACGGCGCGGCTCGGGCTCGGCTCGGCCCTGCGCCGGCTCGCCGACGCGGGGGAGCGCTGCGTGCTGCACCTGCGCGACGGGAGCCGGTACGACGCCGTGCCGCGCCGGGTCGGCGCGGACTTCGTCGAGGCGACCGTCGGCGCGGACCGCACGTTGCTGGTGGCGTTCAGCGCCCTCGCGGCCGTCCAGTCCCGCTGATGCCGAGTCGGCGCGGTTTCATCCTTGGCAGGGTGAATCCACGCCGACTCGGCGGGCGGCGGGAGTGAATCCGCGCCGACTCGGCGTCAGGTCGCGTCGGCGTCGTACGGCGGGACCTCGCCGTCGTCGAGGGGTCGCTGGCCGCGCCGGGTGGGTCGGCGGACCGGCTCGTCGTCCTCGTCGAGCGCCTCCTGGATGTGGCGGCGGACGATCGCGCGGGGGTCGAGGTCGCGCAGCTCGAGGTCGGCGTACTCCGGGCCGAGCTCGGCGCGCAGCTCGTCGCGCGCGCTGTTGGCCATGCTGCGGACCTTGCGCACCAACTGGCCGAGCTGGCGGGCGAGCTCCGGCAGCCGGTCCGGGCCGAAGACCAGGACGGCGACGAACGCAAGGACCGCGAACTCAGGCAACCCAACCCCGAACACGCGGTAAACCTACTGCCTAGAACTTGCTGGTGGGGGTGAGGCCCAGCTGCATCCCCGCCAGCCCGCGGCCGCGGCCGGCGAGCTTCTCGGCGACCTCGACGAGCACGCGGGCGCCGGGGGCGGTCGGGTCGGACTCGACGATCGGCTTGCCGACGTCGCCGCCCTCGCGCAGCGAGGTGTCCAGCGGGATCCGGCCGAGCACGGGCACGTCGTACCCGAAGCGGGCCGAGAGGGTGCTCGCCACGCGCTCGCCGCCGCCGCTGCCGAAGATCTCCAACCGGTGGTCGGCGGAGGCGTCGCAGTGGGGGCAGGGGAGGTAGCTCATGTTCTCGACGACGCCAACGACGCGCTGGTGCATCATCGAGGCCATCGTGCCGGCGCGCTCGGCGACCTCGGCCGCGGCCTCCTGCGGGGTGGTCACCACGACCACCTCGGCACCGGGGAGGTGCTGGCCGAGCGAGATCGCGACGTCGCCGGTGCCCGGGGGCAGGTCGAGGAGCAGCACGTCCAGGTCGCCCCAGTAGACGTCGGCGAGCATCTGCACGAGCGCCCGGTCCAGCATCGGGCCGCGCCACGCGACGACCTGGTCGCGCCGCGGCTTGAGCATGCCGATCGAGATGACCGAGACGCCGGAGGCGGTCGGCACCGGCATGATCAGGTCGTCGACCTGGGTGGGCCGGCTGTCCGCGACGCCGAGCATCGCGGGGACCGAGTGGCCGTAGATGTCCGCGTCGACGATGCCGACCTTGAGGCCCTGCTGGGCCATCGCGAGGGCGAGGTTCACGGTGACCGACGACTTGCCGACGCCGCCCTTGCCGCTGGCGATCGCGAAGACCTTGGTGAGCGAGCCCGGCTGCGCGAACGGGATCTCCCGCTGGGCCGTGCCGTTGCTGAGGATCTCCTTGAGGCCGGCGCGCTGCTCGGCGGTCATCACGCCGAGCTGGAGGTCGACGCCGGTGACGCCGGGGACGCCCCCGACGGCCGCGGTCACGTCGCGGTTGATGGTGTCCTTGAGGGGACAGCCGGCGACGGTCAGCAGCACGGTCAGGTGCACGAGACCGGCGTCGTCGATGGCGACGGAGTCGACCATCCCGAGGTCGGTGATGGGGCGCTTGATCTCGGGGTCGTTGACCGTCGCGAGAGCGGCGGTGACCTGCTCGAGAAGGGGGCTGCTCATGATCCCCGAGTCTACGTGGACGGTCGATCGGGATCGGCGTCGGCCGGGTGAGTCTGGCCACGCTCGACCTCGCGCTCGTCGAGCTCGGCCAGCAGGCTGCGCAGCTCCGAGCGCAGGTAGTCGCGGGTCGCGACCTCTCCGACGGCCATCCGCAGCGACGCGACCTCGCGCGCCAGGAACTCCATGTCGGCGTGCGCGCGGGCGTCGGCCTGCCGGTCCTGCTGGGCGATGACCCGGTCGCGCGCCTCCTGGCGGTTCTGCGCGAGCAGGATCAGCGGGGCGGCGTACGACGCCTGGAGGCTGAGGATGAGCGTGAGGAAGATGTAGGGGTAGTCGTCGAAGCGCCAGTCCGCCGGGGTGGTGAAGTTCCACAGCACCCAGAACGCCACGAACAGCGTCATGTACAGGAGGAACGTCGCGGTGCCCATGAACCGGGCGAACTGCTCGGCGAAGACGCCGAAGCGGTCGGTGTCGTACGCCGGGCGGCGGACCAGCCGGCGGCGGCGGAGCTCCCGCGGCGCGTCGAGGCGCGGCGCGCGGTCGCGCTCGCTCATCGCCGGGGCCCCTGCCGGATCGCCTGGTCGCGCCAGCCCTCGGGCAGCATGTGGTCGAGCAGGTCGTCGACGGTGACGGCGCCGAGCAGGTGGCCGGCGTCGTCGACCACCGGCGCGGCGACCAGGTTGTAGGTCGCCAGGTGGGCGGCGACCTCGTCGATGGTCGCCTCGGGCCGCAGCGACTCCATCGAGTCGTCGAGCGCGCCCGCCACGAGCGTCGAGGGAGGCTCGCGCAGCAGCCGCTGGATGTGCGCGACGCCGAGGAACTTGCCGGTGGGCGGCTCCAGCGGCTGGCGGCACACGTAGACCAGCGCCGCGAGCGCCGGAGTCAGCTCGGGGTTGCGCACGTGGGCGAGCGCGTCCGCGATGGTCGCGTCCGGGCCGAGGATGACCGGCTCCGGCGTCATCATGCCGCCGGCGGTCTCCTCGGCGTAGGACATCAGCCGGCGGACGTCCTCGGCCTCCTCGGGCTCCATCAGCTCCAGGAGCGCCTCGGCGGTCTCGGGCGCCAGGTCGGCGATCAGGTCGGCCGCGTCGTCGGGCGACATCTCCTCGAGGATGTCCGCGGCGCGCTCGTTGTCGAGGTGCTCGAGGATCTCGACCTGGTCCTCCTCGGGCAGCTCCTCGAGCACGTCGGCGAGGCGTTCGTCGTCGAGGGCGGCCACGACCGCGGTCCGGCGCTCGAGCGGCAGGTCGTGGATCATGTTGGCCGCGTCGGCCGGGCGCATCTCGTTGAGCGCCGCGATCAGGTGGGTCGCGCCCTGCGCCTCCTCGCGCCCGGTCAGCCCCGAGACGTCGCGCCACTCGAACACATGGGTCTGGCCGCGGCGGCGCAGCCCCTTGGCCGGCTCCTGGATCGCGACCCGGCTGAGCACCCAGTCGCGGTTGCGCGCCTGCTCCATCGCGACGTCGTAGACGGTGCCCACGATGGAGGAGCTCGGGACGGTGACGGTGCGGTCGAGCATCTGGCCGATCACGAGGGTCTCGGTCGGGCGCTGCTCGAACCGGCGCATGTTGAGCAGGCCGGTCGTGTGGACCTGCCCGCTGTCGATGTTGGTGACCCGGGTCATCGGCACGAAGATCCTGCGGCGCCCGAAGACCTCGGCCACCAGGCCGAGCACGCGGGGCTGGTGGATCTCCGACCGGACCGCCACCACGAGGTCCCGCACCTTGCCGACCTGGTCGCCCTGGGGGTCGAAGATCGGCAGCCCGACGAGGCGGGCCGCGTAGACGCGGGAGGGGGTGGTGCTCATCCGGGGTCCCCGCGGAAGCGTGGGATGGAGGAGCGCAGCGGGGGAAGCCCGCGCTTTCGTGGGGTGAGGCTCACGTCTCGACAGGCTACCGGCGTGGGCGGCCCCCGCGGTGCAATGAGGGGGCGAGGCGGCACCCCACCTATACTCCGAGGCATGTCGGGTGCCCGTGGACAGAGCCTGCGCAGGGCGGCGTTGCCGCTCGTCGCGCTCTGCGCGTTCGGTTGCGGGAGCTCCGGCTCCTCGACTCCGGACGCGGTCGGGACCGACGCGTCCAGCCCGCCGGCGACCTCCGACTCCACCCCGGGGTCGACGCCGGCCGACAGGCCCGCTTGCGAGACCGTGTGGCAGGTCGACGAGACCCTGCCGCGGACCTACCGGGGCTGTGTCGACAGCACCGGGACCCTGGTCCCGCGCGACGCGCTCGGCTGCTCCTCGGGGCAGCGGCTGGTGCGCCACGACGACCGCTTCTGGGCGGTCCTCGGCGGCACCATCCACGAGGCGTCGTCCACGCTCGCCGACGACCCGGACTTCCGCACCGACGTGCGCAGCTGCCGGGCGTGACACCACCGAGGAGTTTCCTGCGTGACCAGATGTCTTGCCCTGCTCGTTGCGATCACCGCGTTCCTGGTGCCGGTCGGCGTCCCGACCGCCGCGGAGGCCGCGCCGGACAACTACCGGCCCCAGCCCGGGGTGACGTTCAACAACCCCACCGGTGACCGCGACAACCGGCGCCAGATCTACCGCAAGCTCATGCGGTCGATCGACTCCGCGCCGCGCGGCAGCACGATCAAGTTCTTCACCTGGAACTTCCTCACCAGCGAGGGCACGGACGCGCTGCTCCGAGCCCAGCGCCGTGGCGTCACCGTCCGGCTCCTCATGGACGCCAGCAACAACAAGGACGAGATCGGCAACCCGCCGTTCCGGCGCCTGCGGGCCGGCCTGCACAAGCGCAACCTCGAGCGCCCGCACCGCCCGAAGAGCTGGGCCAAGACCTGCCAGAACTCCTGCCGCGGCTCCGGCGGCGCGGCGCACGCCAAGTTCTTCATGTTCTCCCAGGTCGGCAAGGTCCCGCGGGTGGTCTTCCAGGGCTCGGCGAACTTCACGCTGGCGTCGACCAACAACCAGTGGAACGACGCCGTGATCCACACCCGCAGCAAGCCGGTGTGGCGCTTCTACGACAAGGTCTTCCGCGAGGCCTCGCTGGACAAGAAGGCCTCGCCGCCGTTCGTCGCCGGTCACTTCGGCGACTTCTCGCTCTACATGTTCCCGCTCCAGGGCACCAAGGTGGACCCGGCGTACCGGCTCCTCAACAAGGTGAAGTGCCGCGGCGCCACGAACACCGCCTCCGGCCGCACGGTGCTGCGCCTCGCGCCCGACGTGATCCGCAACGCCCGCGGCATGAAGTTCGCGCGGAAGATCCGCGGGCTGTGGGAGGCCGGCTGCGACGTCCGGATCGGCTACACCGTGCTCGGCATCGACATCGGCCGCTACCTGCGCGGCACGTCCGGCCGCGGCCCGGTCCCGATGAAGCACCTCGTGCAGGACTTCGACGGCGACGGCCAGTTCGACAACTACTTCCACCTCAAGGCGATGGCGATCATCGGCAACGTCGCCGGCAAGCGCGCGAACAAGGTGGTCCTGAACGGCTCGGCCAACCTCTCCGGACTCGGCGGGGTCAGCGACGAGAACATCGGCGTCTACTGGCGGGCACCGATCACGGACCGCTACCGCCAGCACATCGACTACTGGTACGAGAACTTCCCGGCGGACCGCAGCCCGAACGGGGCGGCCAACGGCACCACGCCGGCCGCGCGTCGAGCGGCGTCCGAGGGCCAGCTCGTCTTCGGCAGCGGTGCGAACGCGGTGTACGAGGACGGGACGCCGTACTCCACGACCGGCCTCGACCCGTACGCGAAGCTCGACCGGATGGACTGATCCGCGGTGGCACGCGTGCCCTCCTACCTCCGGGTGCGAGGCGTCGACGACGCCGGTGTGTCCCTGCTCGTCACGGCCGACCGGCCCCTCGACCTCCTCGTCGACGGGCGCCGGGTGTGGACCTTCTGGACCGGGCGCGACACCGTGCCGGTCCACTCACCCGTCGGGCGGGGGCCGTGGCCGCTGCGCCGCGCTCCGTGGCCGACGCCGCTCCAGCGGCGCCTCGACGGACGGTCGACGATCACGGTCCGCGACTCGGCGTCCGGGCGCACGTACTTCGAGCGGGAGCTGGCCTTCGGGGACCGCGAGGGCCCGATCCTCGTGCAGAACCGCGACGGTCTCGACGTCGGCATGGACAAGTCGGGGCGGCTGGTGCCGGTGTTCGCCGGGCGCTCCGACCGCGACATCGCTGCGCTGCTGGACGCCGTGGGCGCGGTGCTGGCGGCGCTGCGCTCGGCCGGCCTGGAGCCGTTCGTCGCCTACGGCACGCTGCTCGGCGCCGTGCGCGAGGGCCGGGTGCTCGGGCACGACTCGGACGCCGACCTCGGCTACGTCAGCCGGCACACGAACCCGGTCGACGTCGCGCGCGAGTCGTTCGCGGTGCAGCGCCGGCTGGCCGCCGAGGGCTGGCAGATCTCCCGCTACAGCGGCGGCTCGTTCAAGATGCTCGTCACCGAGGGTGACGTCACCCGCGGGCTCGACGTGTTCGGCGGCTTCCTCGACCAGGGCCATCTCTACCTGATGGGCGAGATCGGCGTCCCGTTCGAGCGGGAGTGGATCACGCCGCTGGGGGAGGCCCGGCTCGACGGCCGTCCGGTGCCGGTGCCCGCGCGCCCGGACAAGCTGCTCGAGGCGACGTACGGCCCGGGCTGGCGGACCCCGGACCCGGCGTTCAAGTTCACGACGCCCGACCGCACGGTCCGCGCGTTCGAGGACTGGTTCCGCGGCACCCAGCCGGGGGTCCGCTACTGGGACCGCAAGGCCTACCAGAACGCCCGGCGCACGCTGCCCGAGAAGCCGTCGGCGCTGGCCCGCAACGCCGCCGCGGCCGCGACCGAGCTCGGCGCCGAGGTGCTCGACGTCGGTGCCGGCCGGGGCATCGACAGCGTCTGGCTGGCGCGCCAGGGCCTGCCGGTGACGGCCTACGACTACACGCGCCGGGGGCTGAACGTCGCCGCCGAGCTGGCCACGACCGAGGCGCTCGACCTCACGACCCGCGACCTGAACCTCACCGAGTGGCGCTCGGTGCTCGCCGAGGGCGCGCGGCTCGCGCACCGCCGCGGCCCGAAGGTCGTGGTCGCCCGGCACCTGCTCGACGCCACCACGACCGAGGGCCGGCAGGCGTTCGGCCGGCTGTGCTCGATGGCGCTGCGCGACGGCGGCCGGGTGTTCGCCGAGTTCTTCCTGCTCGACGAGGACCGCCCCGACGAGAGGCCCGAGTGGATGCTGGGGCGCCCGGACCCGGAGGCGGTCACTACGCTGCTGCGCGACGCCGGCGCGACGCGGGTGGACGTGACCGAGAAGGCCCGCGGCGGACGGCCGCTCGCGAGAGTTGTGGGAGTGTGGTGAGCATGGGTCTGCGCAGTGACGTGGAGCGGCTGGAGCAGCGGGTCGCCGACCTCGAGGCCGACCTGGCCGAGATGCGCCGGCACCACCTGCGCCTGGCCGAGCTCGCCGACGTCGTCTCGGAGCTGCTGGTGCCGATGGCGAACCGGGACGAGGCCGCGATCCAGGCGGCGATCGAGCGGTTCCAGGAGTCGCTCTAGTGGTAGCCGATGGTTGACCGCGTCTTCGTGCACATCGGGCTGCCGAAGACCGCGACGTCCTACCTCCAGACGATCATCTGGTCCAACCGCGACCGGCTGCGCGAGCGCGGCGTCGTCGTGCCCGGCGCCGAGCGGCGCGACCACCTGTGGTCCTCGCGCACCGTCCGGGAGCAGACGAGCCACCGCAGGGCGCCCGAGCACCAGCAGCAGGCGTGGACGCGGGTCCGTGCGGAGCTCGCCTCGTCGCCGGGCACAGGCTTGGTCAGCCACGAGTTCTTCGCCGCGGCGTCGGCCGAGCAGGCCCGGGCCATGGTCGAGGCGCTCGCGCCGGCCGAGGTGCACCTGGTCGTGACCGCGCGGGAGCCGCTGGGACTGTTCACCGCGAGCTGGCAGGAGAGCCTGAAGAACGGGGCGACGACGCCGATGCCGGAGTACGGCCGCACCGTCTCCGCGAAGCCGACCGACATCTGGAACTGGCGCACGCTGGACCTGCGCCTGGTCCTCGAGCGCTGGACCCGGGCCGTGCCGGCGGCGCGTGTGCACGTGCTCGTGCTCGACCCGGGCGCCCCGCGCGAGGACGTGTGGGAGCGGTTCGCCGCCATCGTCGGCTTCCCGACCGAGGGCATCGACCTGTCCGGCTCGTTCCCGAACACCTCGATGGGCGTGGCCGAGGCCGAGACGCTGCGCCGGGTCAACGGGCAGCTGACCGGCTTCGGCAAGGCCTTCGACAAGGGCGTCTACCTGCGCACCTACCTCGCGGACGAGCGGCTCGTGCCGCGCGGCGGGGAGCGGTTCTGGCCCGAGCCCGACCAGGTCGAGGACTGCCGGCGTCGCGGCGAGGAGGCCGTGGCGCACCTGGCGGCGGGGGAGTACGACGTCGTCGGCGACGTGGAGCACCTGCGGGTCCCGGCGGAGCTGGAGGAGCGTCGCAGCACGACGTCGGTGACCGACGCCGAGGTGGCCGAGGTCGCGGTCGGGCTGGTCGCGACCATGTTGGGCGACGTACGCGACCTGAGCGGGAAGTCCCGCGGGGGCGGGGGACCCGGGTGGCGCTCGAGGTTCCGCCGCAGGCTCAGGGGCGGCGCCCCAGACGCTTGAGCCCCTGCCTGGCCGACGCCGGGCGGCCGACCGGAGCGGCGTCCTCGACGTAGTAGCCGGCCTTGGGGCCCTCGGACAGCTCGGCGACCCGCTGGGCGAGCTGCTCGGCGGCGCCCGCGGGGAACGCGCGCGGCGTGTGCCCGCCGCGCTCCGGGTCGGCGTCGACCAGCAGCTGGAGGTCGGCCAGCGTCTCGACGTCGTCGCGGGTGGTCAGCTCGTAGATCCGGCGCAGGTACCTCTCCCGGGTCGCCGGCGGCAGGTCGCCGGAGAGCAGGGTCTTGAGCGCGCGGGCGGACGGCTGCCGCGAGGGGCGGTAGCGAGCCGGCCCGGCCGAGGCGAGCGCGGTCCACTTGCGCACGAACTCCTCGCCGGAGGGCGCGTCGTAGTGCAGGACGTGCAGCCGCGGGTCCTCGTGCCGCGGCTGGCGCACGCCGTCGGCCGAGACGCCCTCGTGCAGGGTGAGGCCGAGCCCGGAGCCGGGGCGCACCCCCGACTTCCCGAGCACGTGGCCGTGGAAGTAGGCCTGGTTGGTCGGCTCGGGCAGCGCCCCCAGCACGTGCAGCAGGTTGAGCTCGGCGTCGTCGAGCAGGTGCTTGAAGCGGGTCGGCCGCCCGTCGGTCTCCCACTCGCTGACCGCCTCCCACGGGGTCAGCCAGACCGCGTCCACGCCGGCGGGCACGGCCGCGAGGGCCTCGTGGTCGAGCACCGCGACCTCGTCGCCGTCGACGTGGAACAGCCACTCCGCCCAGTCGTACGGCGCCAGCACGGTCCGCACCCAGTTCGCGTTGGTCCGCTGGCGGACGTTGAGGCTGGCCGGCCGGTCGCCGGCCCACCAGGCGCGCCGGCCGGTCGGGACGCACGTGACGTGCGGGTGCTCGCCGAGCATCGCCGCGACCTCGGCCTGGCCGTCCTCCCGGGGCGCGTCGAGGAACACGAACATGTGGTCCACGCCGGACGCGAGGTTGGCGTCCACGAAGAACCGGACGTTCTCCGCGGAGTCCTTGACCGTCGTGGCCGTGAAGTACATGGGCGTCAGCGTAAAGGTGGAGGGACCAGGGCCCGATGTTATGGTCATGCCCGTGACCGGACCGTCCCACCGCGCCCCGAAGGCCGGTCGGCGGACCTCGCGGGTCGCGGTCGCGATCCTCGCGCTCGGCGTCCTGGTCGCCCTCCTCGCCACCGTGCGCCTCGCGGGCTCCGACGGCGGCTCGACCGCCGCGGACCTCGGCGAGCGCGTGGCCGCGACGAGCAGCCCCACAGCCTGGCCGAGCGCGAGCGCGAGCGGGTCCGGTGCCGCGGTGTCCCGCTCCGCGCCGACGACCGCGCCCCCGCAGAAGGTCGTCCAGGCCGCGGTCGTCAAGCCGAAGCCGCCGAAGGTGCTCGAGCGCGAGCGGGTCGAGCGGATCGCGGCGAAGCAGGAGGCCGAGGTCGACGCGCCGTTCGACGTCACCATCGGCACCTTCAACGTGCTCGGCAGCCAGCACACCGCCCCCGGCGGGGACCGCCGGCGCTACCCGCCGGCCTCGGTGCGCACACCCGGCGCGGCCAGCCTGATCGCGGCCCACCGCATCGACATCGTCGGCACCCAGGAGCTCCAGGGCGACCAGCTCGCCGGGCTCACCTCGCGCACCGGCCTGACCGCCTGGCCGGGCACCGCGTGGGGGGCGCAGGAGACCGACAACTCGATCCTCTACGACGACGGCCGCTTCGACTACATCGAGGGCACGAGCTTCACCGTGACCTTCATGGGCCGCCCGCGGCCCTCGCCGATCCTCAAGCTGCGCGAGAGCGCCAGCGGCCGCGAGTTCTACGTCGTCAACACCCACCTCTCCGCCGGCGGCGGCCGCTACGCCACCGAGCGGCGCAACGGCATGGCCACGCTGGTGCGCGTGATGACCGGCCTCAAGGCGACCGGCCTGCCCGTGCTGCTGACCGGCGACATGAACGACCGCGTGCCGTTCTACTGCAACGTCGTCAGCCCCGCCGGCCTGGTGAACTCCAACGGCGGCGGCGCGGGCTGCGCCCCGCCGGCCGGCCAGATCCCGGTCGACTGGGTCGTCGGCAGCGGCGTCACGTGGAGCGGCTACTGGCGCGACACGTCCTCGACCACGCGCCGGATCAGCGACCACATCTTCGTCAGCGCGACCGCCCACATCGCCTGAACGGTGATCCTGAGAACTACCCGGAGAACTACAGCGTTGTAGTTCCGGCGCACGCCTTGTCAGTGACGGATGAGGATGATGTGATTCCTGTGACTGGTGAGATCGAGAGGAGACGGTGATGGGTGCACGCATGGGTCGGTACGGCGTCGGCGCGGTCGTCGCGCTCGCGCTCGGACTGTCCGCGCTGGCACCCACGTCGGCCCTGGCGCGCGACAACGAGGTGCCCGAGGAGCCGACCCCGGCCGGCTCGGAGACCGTCACGATGATCCAGGCGAACATCCTGACCACGCTCAAGCCGGCGCCCTTCCAGAAGGACGCCCGCACGGTGACCTCGCTCCTGCCCGACGTGATCAGCTACAACGAGGTGCCGTTCCGGCACGACGTGTTCCTCGCCCCCGAGGGCTACGCGATGTACCGCGACATGTCGAACCGCTTCACCGCGGCCACCCCGGTCGCCTGGCGCACCGATCGCTGGACCGCTGTCGCCACCGGCAACCAGTGGATCTCCAACTGGCGTGGCCGGCCCCCGGGCAAGCAGGTCGAGCTCGGCCGGCGTACCGCGAACTGGGTGAGGCTCCAGAGCGTCGACGGCAGGGTGATCAACGTCGTCTCCACCCACATCGCGCCGCCGACCCGCGGCATGCCCGACCTCCTGCGCCGCTCGATCAAGAGCCTCGACAAGCTGGTCGCGAAGCTCGCCCCCAGCGGCCCGGTGCTCGTCGGCGGCGACTTCAACGTGCACTACAAGAGCGGCCGCTACCCGCGAGACCTCTTCGACGCCAGCCGGCTGACGCCGACCTATGACGTGCTCGGGACGTCCTTCCCGACCGGCGACCACTTCGGCAACACCATCGACTACCTGTTCAGCCGCGGAGAGGGGCAGCTCACCGCGACGAACCACTACGCGGTGGAGCTGAAGTCCGACCACGACGCCGTCGTCGGCGAGTACACCTGGCTGGTCGACGCCCCCGCGACGATCAGCTCGGTGCGGAACAAGCCCTCCGGCACCAGGCCCGAGCAGCGCGCGGTGGTCAAGGCGCTGACCCGCGCGATCGACGCCGCCGAGGCCGGCTCGACCGTCGCGCTGCGGACCTCGGTCTTCGACCTCCGCGGCGTGCTGCGCTCCCTGCGCAAGGCGCTCGAGCGGGGCGTCCACGTCCAGGTCATGACCGCGAACGACGCCCCGACCGGTCGCGAGCGGACGCTGGGTCGCGCGGTGGCCGCCCACGGCGACCCCGACAGCTGGGTCCAGGCGTGCGGCGGCGGGTGCCTGCCGTCGTGGCGCGAGGCCGGCATGCCGCCCGCGCTGCTGATGGTCGGCGACGCCGCGGGCGAGTGGACCACCCGCTTCGACGCCAACCGGATGGTCGTCTCCGACCTGACCGCGATGCCGTCGCGCGTGAAGATCCAGAGCGGCCCGATCGCGCTCGAGGGTGGAGCGGCTCTCCTGGCTGGAGGGGCCGGCTGACATCCTTGGGCGCATGCCCGACGCCCCCCGGCTGTACCTCCACGTCGGTCTCCAGAAGACCGGCACGTCGTACCTCCAGGCCGCGCTGCTCAACAGCCGCGAGAGCCTGGCCGACGCCGGCCTCGACCTGGTGCCCCCGACCAAGCGCGAGTCCTTCGAGCTGATGGTCGTGGTGCGCGACCGGTACGCCGACCGCCGCGACGACGAGTCCGACCGCAACATCCTCGACCGGTTCACCCAGCAGCTGGCCGCGGCGAGGGGATCCCGGGCGGTCTACAGCCAGGAGTCCCTGGCCGCGGCGAGCCCGGCGCAGATCGAGCGGCTCCTCGCCGCCTGCGGCGACCGCGAGGTGCACGCCGTCGTGACGGTCCGCGACCTGCCGCGCGGCCTGCCCTCGGCCTGGCAGGAGGAGATCAAGGCCGGCAGCACGGCCCGCTTCGGCCGGCACCTGCGCAAGCTGCAGCGGCAGGAGCGCGAGGGCGCGGGCCGCAACCCGTGGATCCACCTCGACGCACCCGCGGTGCTCGCGCGCTGGGGCGAGCACGTGCCCGCCGAGCGACTGCACGTCGTCACGGTGCCGCCGTCCGGCAGCGCGCCGACGCTCCTGCTGGAGCGCTTCGCCGCCGTGCTGGGCGTCGACCCCGGCCTGCTCGAGCCGGAGGAGCGGCCGGCCAACACCAGCCTCGGGCTCGTGCAGGCCGAGGTGCTGCGCCGGGTCAACGCCGAATTGCCCGACGAGGTGCACCGGCGCTACGTCTACAGCGACGTCGTGAAGCGCTCGTTCGCCAGAGGGGTCCTCGGGCGCCAGGAGGGCGAGCGGATCCTGGTGCCGGGGGAGTACCGCGACTGGTGCGAGGAGGTGACGGCCCGCCAGGTCGAGGCCCTGCGCGGGTACGACGTCGTCGGGTCGCTCGACGACCTGGCCTGCTCCGACAGGTACTTCGCGACCGAGCCGCAGCGCGCGCGGCAGCGCGACGTCGCCTCCACGGCGGTCGCGGCGCTGGCCACGATGCTCGGCGAGCGCGGCACGGCGGTCGCCGGGCGGCGTACCGGGGAGATCCGGGTGCGGCCGACCAGCAGGCTCAGCCGGGTCAAGGCGCGGCTCCGCGGCCGGTGACGAGTGGGTCACACCGGGGGTACTGACTGGTAGCGCGGGGGATAGCATCACTGCCGGTCCACGCACCTCGTCACGGAAGGATTTCCATGGGTCGCCTTTGCCAGACCGACGGTCTCACCGAGGAGCAGCAGGAGATCCTCAAGGCGGTACGCCGCTTCGTGGACGACAAGATCCTGCCGGTCGCCACGGAGCTCGAGCACGCCGACGAGTACCCGCAGGAGATCGTGGACGGGCTCAAGGAGCTCGGCATCTTCGGCCTGATGATCCCCGAGGAGTACGACGGGCTCGGTGAGTCGCTGCTGACCTACGCCCTGTGCGTGGAGGAGATCGCCCGCGGCTGGATGAGCGTCTCCGGTGTCATCAACACCCACTTCATCGTGGCCTACCTGCTCATGCAGCACGGCACCGAGGAGCAGAAGAGGAAGTACCTGCCGAGGATGGCCGCCGGCGAGGTCCGCGGCGCCTTCTCGATGTCGGAGCCGGGCCTGGGCTCGGACGTCGCGGCGATCCGCACGAAGGCCGTCAAGGCCTCCGATGACTCCGACGAGTACGTCATCGACGGCCAGAAGATGTGGCTGACCAACGGCGGCACGTCCACGCTGATCGCGCTGCTGGTGAAGACCGACGACGGTCACGACTCGGTCTACAAGAACATGACGACCTTCCTGGTCGAGAAGGAGCCGGGCTTCGGCGAGGTCGCGCCCGGCCTGACCATCCCGGGCAAGATCGACAAGATGGGCTACAAGGGCGTCGACACCACCGAGGCGGTGTTCGAGGGCCACCGGATCGCGGCGGAGCAGATCCTGGGCGGGGAGACCGGCAAGGGCTTCTACCAGATGATGGACGGCGTCGAGGTCGGCCGCGTCAACGTCGCGGCCCGCGCCTGCGGCATCGGCCTGCGGGCCTTCGAGCTCGCGATCGCCTACGCCCAGCAGCGCGAGACCTTCGGCAAGCCGATCGCCGACCACCAGGCGATCATGTTCCGGCTCGCGGAGATGGCGACCAAGGTCGAGGCCGCGCACGCGCTGATGGTCCGCGCCGCCCGCCAGAAGGACAAGGGCGAGCGCAACGACGTCGAGGCCGGCATGGCCAAGATGCTCGCGTCGGAGTACTGCAACGAGGTCGTGTCGGACTCGTTCCGCATCCACGGCGGCTACGGTTACTCCAAGGAGTACGAGATCGAGCGCCTCTACCGCGAGGCGGCGTTCATGCTCATCGGCGAGGGCACCAGCGACATCCAGAAGATGATCATCGGCCGGAGCCTGCTCAAGGACTACAAGCTGGGATCCTGACTTGGCGCAACGCCTCTACCTGCACCTCGGTCTGCCGAAGAGCGGCTCGACCTTCCTCCAGTCGGTCATCGGGGGCAACCGCGCCGCGCTGAAGGAACACGGGTACGCCTACCCGTACGTCCAGCAGGAGGGCATGTTCCACGCGGCCGTCGAGATGGCCGGCAACCCCGAGCACTGGGGGCTGAGCCGCGAGGACGTCGACGGCACCTTCGACGCGATGCTCCAGCGGGGCCGCGACCTCGGGCGGACCGTGGTGATCAGCCACGAGATCTTCGGGGCCGCCTCGCCGGCACAGGTCGAGGAGATCGTCGGGCGGCTGGCGGACTTCGAGGTCCACCTGGTGGTGACCGTCCGCAACATCGGGCGGATGTTCACGGCCCAGTGGCAGGAGGCGGTCAAGAACGGCAACCCCGAGTCGTTCGCCGACTTCGCGGAGCGCCAGCTGGCGGCGCTGCCCGAGCCGGGGGACCGGGTGATGGCCGGCTTCTGGCGCGGCCAGAACCTCGCCTGGCTGCTGGACCGCTGGCGCCCGTACGTCCCGCCGGAGCGGACCCACGTCGTGGTCAGTCCCGCGGGCGGCGCCGACCCCGAGGTGCTCTGGCGGCGGTTCGCGGAGGCGATCGACCTCGCGGCCGACGCGATCGACACCTCGACGGTCCCGGGCAGCAACGAGTCACTGGGCACGCCGCAGATCGCGCTCCTGCGCCAGGTCGTCTCGTCCCTGGACGGGCGGCTGGAGCAGCCGTGGTACTCGCTCGTCGCCAAGCGCTGGTTCGCGCAGTCGATGCTCAGCCAGGTCCGCTCCCGCAAGCCGGTCACCCCCGCGCCCGTGGCCGAGCAGCTGGCCGGCGTGGCCCGCACGTGGATCGAGCTGGTCGAGACCGACGGCTACCGGGTCCACGGCGACCTGGCCGAGCTGCTCCCCGCCGTACCCCCGGACGGGACGCCGCACCCCGACGACGCGTCGGCCGAGGACCAGCTGGCCGGCCTGGCCGACGTCCTGGCTGCCATGCTGCTCCGCGTGCGTGACGACCGGCGGCAGATCGCCGAGCTGAAGGCGGCGAACAAGATGCTCGAGGCCCAGGTCGCCGACCTGACCCGGCCGCGGTCCCTGTGGAGCAGGGTGTGGCGGCGGTGAGCGACGCGCTGACCTTCCACCTGGGCACGCCCAAGAGCGGCACCACGTCGCTCCAGGGGATCCTGTCGCACAACCGGCGGCGGCTGAGGAAGGCGGGCTACCTCTACCCGGGCGAGAACCCGAGCCACTTCATCGAGGTGCTCGGGCTGCGCGACGGGGGCTTCCGCGGCCACAGCTACGCGTCGTCCGAGGGTGCCTGGGAGCGGCTCGTCGGCGAGGTCGAGCGGCACCGCGGGCCGGTCCTCGTCTCGCACGAGATCCTCGGGGGGTCGAAGCAGCCGGTGGTGGAGCGGGCGGTCGCGTCGTTCCCCGGTCGGCCGCTGCGCGCGGTCATCACCTGCCGCGACCTCGGCCGCCAGCTGCCCGCCGCGTGGCAGGAGGGCGTGAAGAACGGCGACACCGAGACGTACGCCGAGTTCCTCGACGCCGCGCTCGAGGGCTGGGCCGGTCCCGGGGCGGCGAAGGGCTTCTGGCGCGGCCAGAACCTGGTCACGATCGCCCGGCGCTGGGCCCGGCACCTCGGCCCCGAGAACGTGCTGCTCGTGACCGTCCCGCCGCCCGGCGCCGACCCGGACGTGCTGTGGCAGCGGTTCCGCGAGGCCGCCGGCCTGCCGGCGATCGACTACGACCTCCCCGCAGCCACCCGCAACCCCTCGCTCGGCGCCGTCGAGACCGAGCTGCTGCGCCGGATCGTCTCCTCGCTGCCCGCCGACGTCCCCTGGCCCGTCTACACCCGCCAGGTCAAGCGCCGGCTCGCCCAGCGCGAGCTCGTGCAGCGCCAGGCCGGCGGCCCCATCACGGTCCCCGAGCGGTACCGCCCCCGGATCGCCGAGATCCAGTCCGAGATGCTCGACGCCGTGCGCGAGGCGGGCTACCCGGTCGTCGGGTCGCTCGACGACCTCACGCCGGCGTACCGCTCCGACGGTGTCTCGCCCGACGAGGTCACCGACACCGCCCTGCTCGACCGCGCGCTCGAGGTGATGGCGCCGATGGTGCTGCGCGACAACCCGCGCAAGAAGGGCTGAGCGCTCGGTGGTGGTGGTGGTGGCCGTGGCCGCCGCCGACGATTCATCACGGTAGGCAGGTGAGCTTGCACTCCCCTCGGCATACCCACCGCGGGGAGTGCGGATTCGACTGCCTACCGTGATGAATCGGCAGACAGCCGAGCTACGAGCGCTCCGCGTGGGGGCCGAGGAGCCGGCGCAGGTAGCGGCCGAGGGGCACGCCGCAGAGCGCCATCGCCACCACGGCGAGACGTGCCGGGTCGGGGCGGTCGACGTGCTCGGTGTCGGCGGCGTGCCAGCTGCAGGTCGTCCCGGGCGGGAGCCAGGTCCGCTCGGCGGTCCCGTAGAACGAGGAGGCCATCGCGAAGTCGCACCGGAGCGAGCTCTCCGCGGTCCACAGCCAGAACACGATGATCGCGGCGGACAGGGCCGCCAGTGCGTACGACGTGCCGACGAGCCAGCGGCCCGGGTAGGCGGACGGTGAGGACACGTGCCGACTGTACGGAGCGCTCGGCTAGGAGCGGTCCGCGTCGATGTCCTCGACCAGCTCGACCCAGCGGTCGACGACGGCCCCGGGCTCGAAGTCGCGGGCGGTCTCCAGGCCGGCGGCGCCGAGCTCCCGGCGGCGGGCCGGGTCGTCCATGAGCGAGCGGAGCGCGTCGGTGAGGCCGTCGATGTCGCCCTGGCGGACCAGCAGGCCGTTGGTGCCGCTCCGGATCAGCTGGCGGGGGCCCTCGGGGCAGTCGAAGGAGACCGGGGGGACGCCCTTGCTCAACGCCTCCAGCAACACCATCGGCAGGCCCTCGTAGCGCGAGGACATCGCGTAGATCGACGCGCCGGCCAGCTCCTGCTCGAACTCGCGGGTGACGCCGGCGAGCAGGATCCGGTCACCGACGCCGGCCTCCGCGACAGCCTGCGCGAGGACCGAGTGCTGCGGGCCGTCGCCGTAGATGCGCAGCTGCCAGTCGGGGTGGGAGGTCGCGAGAGGGACCCAGGCCTCGACGAGCCGCTCGAAGCCCTTCTGGAGGCTCAGCCGGCCCGCGGCGATCACGACCGGGTTGGTGAGCGGGGCGGGCTCGCCGCCGGTGAACGGCGTGGGGTTCGGGATCGCCCCCATCCGCAGCGACGGGTCGTCGACGTACTCCCTCCAGCGCTCGAGGTCGGCCTCGGTGAGCGTCAGCAGCGCGTCCAGGCTGCGGACGCCGCCGGCGCCGGTCGCGACGCGGCGCAGCGCGGCGCGCAGCGGCTCGGGGCGGGGCAGGAACGACAGGTGCTCCTGATGGACCAGGATCGAGTCCGGATGGGTCCACAGGGCCGCCGCGACGCCGAACTCGGGCCGGGTCGAGACGACGACACCCGGCGGGAGCGCCGAGAGCTCCTCCTCGAGCCGCTTGTCGACGAACGCCGTGAACGACTGCCGCGCCTGCTCGTCCGCGACCAGCCGCGAGGGCTGCTCGTCGAGCTTGCGGATCCTCCGCTTCGCCTGCGGGTCCTTGCGCGGGACCGGCCGGGGCCGGCTCGGGTTCTCGGGATCGAAGCGGTCGTAGAGCGGCACGAGCCGCACCCGCGGGTCGAAGGCGAACGCCGGCTGCTCGGACGAGCGCGACAGCGTGATCACGCGGACCTCGTGGCCGCGCTCGACCAGGGTGTTGGCGGTGATCGAGGTGGTGCGGGCGATGCCGCCGGTGGCGTACGCCGAGGGGACGAGGAACGTCCACCGGCGGGTGCGCTCACCCGCGGAGCGGATGCGGCGCCGCCTCGCGGCCGGCGCGGGCTCCTGCTCGGGCTCCTGCTCGGCCCCGGGCGCCATCTGGAGCCGGAGCTGGCCGACCGCGAGCGTGCGCCCCGCGGTGACGAGCTCGGCGTCGGTGACCGAGTCCGGGTGGCGCGCCCCCGGACGGTCGTCGCCGGTGGTGATGTCGTCGAGGTCGCCGGTCACCTGCACGCCGAGCTCCCGGAGCCGCCGGGCGGCGTCGGCGCCGCGCTCGAGCAGCCGGTCGCGGAGCTCGGGCCCGACGCCGATCGGCTCGCCCGGCACGCCGACGAGCACCTGGCGCACGAGCGTGTTGCGCAGCCAGCGAGCCGGGCCGTTGCCGGGGTCGTCGGTGCGCTCGATCTCCGCGAGGAGGGCGGGGCCGTACTCCTGGAGCAGCCGAGCGCCCTGGACCGACAGCGACTCGTTCGCCGGCCGCGGCAGCGCGGTGCCCTCGGGGGAGAAGCCGATGGTCTCGGCGAACCGCCGCCACAGCAGGTCGGGTGCGCCGCCCGTCGGGGGCGTGGTGACGACGTGGACCCGCTCGGGCCCGACGATCGCGGCCCACCGCTGCGCGACCGCGGCCGGGTCGAGCACGTCCCACGTCCACTTGCCGTCGCCGTCGAGGGCGGCGACGAAGTCGGTGAGACTGTGGCCGCGCCCGACCTTGAGCGACTCCTGCCATGCGGCGGGTACGGCGAGCACCGGGCTGCGCGTCGTGATGACGACGTGCACGATGCCGTCGGGGTCGTTGCCGGGTCCTCCGCCGATCTGCTCCACCGCCGCCTCGGCCTGGCGCCGGTTCGCGGCCAGCCACCACTCGTTGCTGAGCACCACCTGGCCGTCGTGGGCCGCGGCCTGGCGACAGAAGCTGCGCCACACCGGGGCCGCGCGGCCGACGTCGATGTGGGCGCCGGCGCGGACCTGCATCGACGCGCGTTTCTGGTCGAAGGCCTTCCTGCCCGGGTAGAGCACCCCGCGCTCGAGCAGCTGCTCCCGGTTCGCCCACAGCGTGGACTGGAGGAACGTGGTGCCGGACTTGGGCGTGCCTACGTGCAGGTCGACCCGCTGGGCCATGCTGGCTCCTTCCGCGTTCGCCGGCGCATCTACAGTAGTGGCCGCGGGTGGCCCCTCGAACCGCCACCCACGTCGTCCGATCCGGAAGGGAAGGTACCCGCATGCCCGACAAGCGGGTCGTGGTCGTCGCGGGTTCGGGCCGCAGCGGCACCAGCACGATCGCCGGCGTCCTGAAGTCGGTCGGTCTCCGGATCCCGCCGCCGGAGGTCCCGGGCAACCGCACCAACCCGCGGGGCTTCTTCGAGCCCCAGTGGGCGGTCGACTTCCAGACCGGGCTGCTGCGCAAGGCCGCGGTCGCCCTGACCGATGCCCGCCCGGCCGGCTTCGACGCCACGGCCGCCGTGGCCGCGCGCGAGCCGGTCCGCGCGGAGGTCGGGGCCTGGATCGGGGAGCACCTCGCCGACGCCGACGAGCTGCTGGTGAAGGACCCGCGCAACAGCTGGTTCCTCCCCATGTGGCGCCAGGCCGCCGCGGACAACGGCGCCGGCATCTCGTTCCTCACGATGCTGCGCCACCCGGCCGAGGTCGTCGGCTCCAAGGACAAGTACTACGGCGGCGTCACCTCGGGCGAGACCGTGCGCCACGTGCAGACGACCCGCGTGGGCAGCTGGCTCAACGTCGCGCTGTTCACCGAGGCGACGACCCGCGACGGTCGCCGCACCTTCGTGCCCTACAACGACCTGCTCGACGACTGGCGCGCCGTGGTCGCCCGCGTGGCTCCCGAGCTCGACCTGGTCGCCGGCCGGGAGGTCTCCGCGGAGGCCGCGGCCGAGGTGGACGGCTTCGTCGACCCCGACCTGCGCCGCGTCCGCACCGGGTGGGACGAGATCGAGTGCCCCGACCCGGTCCGCGACCTTGCGGAGGCGACGTGGGAGCAGCTGATCGTCCTCGCCGGCAGCGGCGGCTTCGACGAGGGCGCCCAGGCGCGGCTCGACGAGCTGCGCGCGGCGTACGTCGAGCTGTACGCCGACGCCGAGGCCATCGCCCAGTCCTCGGCCGACTCCGCGCGGCGCGTGGGGGCCAAGGAGGTGCGTCGCAAGCTGCGCCAGCAGGCCGAGGGCGGGGGAGACGGTCCGAGGGGAGAGGGTCCTAGGGGAGGTCGTCGCCGCCCAGGAGCGGAACGCAGATCTCGCCGGAGTCGCTGACCAGGCGGTAGCCCGCGCGGACCGCCCAGTGGTCGGAGACCCCGGAGCGCAGCACGATCGCGTCGACCGACACGAGGTCGGCGTCCTCGCCGCCGTCGTGGAGCAGGTAGTCGATGCGCGAGCGGGGGTTGCGCGCGGAGTGGGTGTAGCCCGGGCCGCGGCCGACCTCGGGCCAGGTGTCGGTGAGCTGTCGGGTGGCGAGGTCCATGACCGGTGAGCCCGGCCGGGAGTTCAGGTCGCCGCCGAGCACCATCGGCCGCGGGTCGCTCGCGAGCACCTGCGTGATCACCCGCATCTGCTGGAGCCGGGCCGCGCTCGAGGTGTGCTCGAGGTGGGTGTTGTAGACGCTGACCTCGGTGCCGTTGACGTCGATGGTCGCGCCGAGCAGGCCGCGCTGCTGGGTGCCCGGCGGCGCCGGCAGCGGCACGTTGCGCGAGTCCGTGATCGGGAAGCGCGACAGGATCGCGGTGCCGTACTGGTTGGTCGCCGACCGCCGGACGTTGGCGCCGAAGGTCCAGCTCGTCCCGAGCGCCTCGGCCAGCGTCGCCGGCATGTCGACCCGCCCGGTCCAGTCCCGGCCGCGGTCGACCTCCTGGAGCAGCACCACGTCCGCGCGCCAGCGGCGGATTTCCTCGGTGATCGTCGAGAGGCGGACGCTGCCGTCGGCGGCTCGCGCGGAGTGGATGTTGAACGTCATCACGTGCAGGCGGGTCGCCTCGTCGCTGTCGACGCACACCGTCGACGTCGCGCTCGGCGGCGTGCTGCCGGCGGAGCCCGGCGTGCCCCGGTCGGCGGGTGTCGCGGACTGGACCGCCACCGGTGCGCTCGACCGGGCGCTCGGGCCGGCTCCCGGCGCGGCGTCGCGGGCGTTGTCGTCGTGCGCGAGCTTGACGACCGCGGCGATCACGACGGCGAGCAGCAGCACGATCGGCACGGTCACCCAGACCGACTCCGCGTCCCGTTCCGCCACCGCGCCAGTGTAGGGAGGGGGTGCGTGGATGGGTGGCCCGCAGACCAGCCCCGTGACATGGTGAACGGACCGTCCAGGAGCCCCGCAGGAGGAACCATGACCGACTCGCACGCCAACGACGACCTCAAGGCCAAGATGCGGGAGGCGCTGGACCGGAAGAACGGCAAGGAGCGGGGCGTCCACCAGGACGGCCCGGTGCGCGAGAAGGCGCACGGATCCGAGGTCGCGGGCGGCGGCCCGAAGATGCACCGGCGCAAGGCCGGCGGCGGGGGCTCGTGAGCCAGCCCCTCGTCGCCAGCAGCCGCTGGTGAGACACCCCACAGTGCGGTCGGCGCCGGAGCCGGGCAGAGTGTCGCCATGCAGTTCGGACGCAGCTATGAGGAGTTCGAGGTCGGCGCGACCTACAAGCACTGGCCCGGCAAGACCGTGACCGAGTACGACGACCACCTGTTCTCCCTGCTCACGATGAACCACCACCCGCTGCACCTCGACGTGCACTACGCGGAGGAGACCACCCAGTTCGGCAAGAACGTCGTGGTGGGCAACTACGTGTACTCCCTCCTGCTCGGCATGAGCGTCCCGGACATCTCCGGGAAGGCGATCGCCAACCTGGAGATCGAGTCGCTGCGCCACGTCGCGCCGACGTTCCACGGGGACACCCTCTACGGCGAGACCACCGTGCTCGACAAGTGGGAGAGCACCAGCAAGGACGACCGCGGCGTCGTCCACGTCGAGACCATCGGCTACAACCAGGACGGCAAGGTCGTCTGCATCTTCCGCCGCAAGGTGATGGTCCCGAAGAACAGCTACCTCGAGGCCCGCGGCGGCGAGCAGCCGGGCCGCCCGGCCCCGCAGCCCGACAAGAACTGGCCGGGGTCAGCCGCGACGCAGTGACGCCCCGACCCGCGGCGCGAACGCCGACGCCAGCGGGATGAGGCCGAGCACGAGGACCATCGGGACGGCGAAGCCGATCCGCAGCGAGCCCGACCCCACCAGGCCGGTGAGCACCGAGCCGAGCAGCGCGCCGACGTAGTTGAACTGGTTGAAGCGGGCGATGACCGCGTCGACCCGGGCCTGCCGCTGGGCCAGCTCGAGGCCCTGGCCGCCCGCGATCCGGGCGGCCGCCGAGAAGCTCAGCGGTGCGACCAACGCGACGCCGGCACCCAGCACGGCGAAGCCGAGGACGGCGACCTGCCAGGTGGGGGAGAACACCACGATCGCCAGCGCCAGCGCACCGACGACCGCTCCGGCGCGCAGCACGGCCACCGGTCCGAGCCGCGCGACGATGCCGTCGCCGGCCAGGCGCACGAAGCCGGAGGCGAGGAGGTAGCAGAGCGCCGAGAGGGCGACGTACCGGTCGGAGCTGCCGAAGGTGTGGTCGAGGAACAGCGGGCCCCAGGTCTGCACGGCGGTGTCGACCATGTAGAAGAGCACCATCGCGACGCCGACCAGCAGGATCGGCCGCCAGGGCACGGCGAGCGCCTCGGGCAGCTCGGTCGGGCCGTGGTCGCGGGGGAGGAACGGGGCGAACGCGACCAGCAGCGGGACCACCGCGACCGCGGCACTGGCCTCGAGCGCGAGGTGGGACGTCGCCAGCGTGGTCGCCGCGCCCACGACGCCGCCGAGGGTCCACGCGCCGTGGAAGGACGGCAGGATCGGGCGCTCGTAGCGGTGCTCGAGCGCGACCGCCTGCATGTTCGTCGACGCGTCCACGATGCCCAGGCCGAGCCCGTAGACGGCGATGCCGCCGACGAAGAACGGCGGTGCCGGAGCGGTGCAGAGGACGGCGACCCCGAGCGCGACCACGAGCCGGCCGACCCGCAGCAGCAGGGCGCTGTCCCGGCGCCTCGCGAGCGCCTCCGCGACGACCGAGCCGGCGCCCGCGAGCAGGATCATCATGAGGAGGATCAGCGACAGGTCGACGTCCGTGATGTCCCAGCGGTCCTGGAACTCCGGCAGCCGCGTCGTGAGGCTGAGCAGGACCAGACCCTGGGTGAGGAATCCGGCGGCGACCGCGACGCGCGACCGGGTGATGCCCATGGGCGGCATCGTGGCACGGGTTGTCCGAAAAGCGGTGCCGGGACCGCGAGTGTGCGCGACGATGCGACCGACCACGACGGACCCCCGGGGAGTTGAGAATGGCACGGACCGGCCAGCAACTGCGCCAGCGCACGGCGAAGGCGATGACGCAGTCGAGGGGCGCGACCGGCCCGAACCGGACGGCGGCCGCGCCGCGGTCGAGCCTCGGGGACCGCCTGCGCTACCGCTTCGACAACAGCATGTCGCGCGGCACCCCGGCGCTGATCGCCTGGCTCTCGGTGGTCACGCTGCTGCTGATCCTCGTCTTCGCGGTCATCACCACGGTCTTCGACCTCCGCGAGGGAGGGACGAACGAGGGGTTCTTCCGGGAGCTGGCGCAGAGCCTGTTCCACGCGCTCGACCCCGGCACGATCGGCGGCGACGCAGCGAGCCCGTGGCGGTTCCTGCTCACGATGCTCGTTCTCACCATCGCCGGCCTGTTCATCGTCAGCGCGCTGATCGGCGTCATCGCAGCGGGCATCGACACCAAGCTCACCGACCTGCGCCGCGGCCGCTCCATCGTCCTGGAGAAGGACCACACGGTGATCCTGGGCTGGTCGGACTCGATCTTCACGATCGTCCGCGAGCTCACGCTCGCCAACGAGAGCCGCAGGAAGCCCGTGGTCGTGATCCTCGCCGACCGCGACAAGGTCGAGATGGAGGAGGAGCTGCGAGCCAAGGTCGACGACTTCCGCGGCACCCGGGTGATCTGCCGCAGCGGCTCGCCGATGGACATCGACGACCTGCGCCTGAGCAGCCACCGGTCCGCCCGCTCGGTGATCCTCCTGGCGCCCGAGGGCTCCGAGGACCCCGACAGCGAGGTCATCAAGACGCTGCTCGCGCTCACCCACGCCGGGCCCGAGGGGCCGCGCATCGTGGCCGAGATCCGCAACCCCACGAACCTCGAGGCGGCCCGGCTGGTCGGCGCCGATCGCACCGTGCTGCTCGACATCCGCGAGACCGTGGCCAAGCTGCTCGTGCAGACCTCGCGCCAGTCCGGTGCCGCCGCCGTCTACACCGAGCTGTTCGACTACGGCGGCGACGAGATCTACTTCCTCGAGGACCACGCCCTCGACGGCACGACGTACGCCGACGCGCAGCTCGCGTTCGAGCGGGCGGCGGTCGTCGGCGTGATCGGCGACGGCGTGCCGAAGCTCAACCCGGCGCCGGAGACCGTGATCGCCGGCCACACGCTGATCGTGGTGGCCGAGGACGACTCGATGCTCGCGGGCGCGCCCGACGCCACCGTCGGGCCCGACCTCGACCGGCTGGGCGCCGGCACCGGATCCGACGACCGCCCGACCCAGGCGTTGCTCATCGGCTGGAACGAGCGCGCGCCGATCGTGCTGCGCGAGCTCGACCACTATGCGCCGGCCGGGTCGACGCTGACCGTGCTGACCTCGTTCGCGGTCCCGGCGGTCCCGGGCCTGGAGAACATCCGGGTCACGGTGTCGCCCGGCCCGACGACCGACCGCCGCACACTCGAGGAGCACGTGCACGCGGAGCTCGACCAGGTGCTGGTGCTCTGCTACTCCGACGACCTCGAGCCGCAGGCGGCCGACGCGCGGACGCTGGTGACGCTGCTGCACGTGCGCGACATCCTGTCCGGCTGCGAGTCCGCGACGCCGGTGGTCAGCGAGATGCTCGACGACCGCAACCGCGTGCTGGCCCAGGTGGCGCACGTCGACGACGTCGTCGTCAGCGGCGAGATCGTCAGCCTGCTCGTCACCCAGCTCTCCGAGGACCACCGGCTCGAGGCGGTCTTCGAGCAACTGCTGGGCGACGAGGGCAGCGAGATCTACCTGCGGCCGGCGGAGTGGTACGTCGAGCAGGGGGCCGACGTCACGTTCGCGACGATCATCGCGGGCGCGACCCGGCGCGGCGAGACCGCGATCGGCTACAAGTCCGAGGCGCTGGCCGAGGGCGAGGCGTCCTTCGGCGTACGCGTGAACCCGGCGAAGTCCGACACCTTCCACGTGCTGCCCGGCGACCGGGTCGTGGTGCTGGCCGACGACTGACCCTTCCCTGGCAGGGTTCAATGGCCGGGTGAGCGAGCTCTGGCTGGTCCGTCACGGCCCCACCGAGTGGAGCGAGTCGGGCCGGCACACGTCGACGACCGACCTGCCGCTGCTGCCCGCGGGCGAGGAGGCGGCGCGCTCGCTCGCTCCGCGGCTCGCGGAGGCGGTGTTCGCGCAGGTGCTGACCTCGCCGCGCCTGCGCGCCCGGCGCACCGCGGCGCTGGCCGGGTTCGCGTCGGCCGACGTCGACGAGGACCTCGTCGAGTGGGGCTACGGCGACTACGAGGGACGCACCACGGCCGACATCCGGGAGACGGTGCCCGGCTGGTCGGTGTGGACGCACCCGACGCCCGGCGGCGAGACTGCGGCGTCGGTGACCGAGCGCCTGGACCGCGTGGTCGCCCGGGTCCGCGCCGTCGACGGGCCGACGTTGGTCTTCGGCCACGGCCACAGCCTGCGGGCGCTGGCCGCCCGGTGGCTGGGCCTCGACGTCGCCGAGGGCCGGCACCTGCGTCTCGACACCGCCACCGTCTCGTGGCTCGGCTGGGAGCGGGAGTCGCCGGTGATCCTCCGCTGGAACGCGTGAACGACGCGGCTGGCATCCTGAGCGCATGCAGCCCGTCCATGTGTGGATCAGGTCCGAGTCCCGCCGCACCGAGCGCCGGGCGCCCGTCGTCCCGGCCGACGTCCCGCTGCTGGTGGACGCCGGCTTCGAGGTGACCGTCGAGGAGTCGCCGCAGCGCATCTTCCCCATCGAGGAGTACGCCGCCGCCGGCGCGTCCGTCGTGGGCGAGGGCACCTGGGTCGACGCGCCGCGCGACGCGTACGTCCTCGGGATCAAGGAGCTGCCCGACGAGCCGGCGTCCCTGCGCCACACGCACATCTACTTCGCCCACGCGTTCAAGGGCCAGGAGGACGCCGCGGAGACCCTCGCGCGGTTCCGCCGCGGCGGGGGGCGGCTGCTCGACATCGAGTACCTCACCGACACCGACGGCAAGCGCGTGGTCGCCTTCGGCTACTGGGCCGGCTACGTGGGTGCGGCGCTCGGCGTGCTGCACCTGGCCGACCGGCTGAAGGTGCCGCTCGCCCCGATGGCCAAGCACGAGCTCGACGCTGAGCTCGAGCAGGCCGGCCAGGACGGGGCCGACCAGTTGCTGGCCCTGGTGACCGGGGCACGGGGGCGGTCCGGTCGCGGCGCCCAGCGGGCCCTGATGACCGCCGGCCTCCCGATCACCCGGTGGGACCGCCAGGAGACGCGTGACCTGCACAAGCAGGCGCTCCTGGGCCACGATCTGCTCGTGAACTGCGTGTTCACGCGCACCCCGACCCCGCCGTTCGTCGAGCACGCCGACCTCGACCACGAACGCCGGTTGCGGGTGCTCGCGGACGTCACCTGTGACGTCACCGGGCCCACCAACATGCTCCCGGTGAACACCGAGATCACCACGTGGGAGGAGCCGGTCCGGCGGCTCCACGACGGCACGCCGGGTGACGGCGCCGCTCCGCTGGAGGTCATCGCGATCGACAACCTGCCCTCGCTGCTCCCACGCGAGGCCAGTGAGGGGTTCAGCGCCGACCTGACCCCGCACCTGATCGGGCTGGCCGAGCAGGGTGGGCCGTCGGGTCCGTGGCGCGCGGCCGGCCGCGCGTTCGACGAGGCGATGGCCGAGACCCCCGCCATCACTTGACGCGGCAGGGCGACGTTCCGCACCGTGGAGCGCATGTCGCTGGCGACCAGCTGCGTGCGGTGCTCGGCGCCCGTGGTCCCGTGCCCCGACCACGGGGGACAGGCCGCGCTCTGGCGACCGGAGGAGGCGTCGTACGACGTGTTCGCCGAGCACCTCGCGACCGCGCGGCTGTTCCCGACCTACCTGCCTTGGCCGGTGAGCCCGGGGTGGAGCGTGACCGACTTCGCGACGGTGGCCGACGGAGTCCACGACGCCCGCGCGACGCTGACGTGCACCAGCGGCACCAGTGAGCTCGACGGGCCCGTCGACGTGATCGTGGTGGCCGAGGAGGCCGGGACCGGTCTCGGGGCGCGCTGCGCGGGCACGCGGTACGACGACCCGGGGGCCGACATCGGCGGGCGGCCGCCGACGGCGCGGGTGCGGATCGGTCGGCAGCCGGTGAACCTGTGGGACGTCTCGACGAGCAGCGCGGACGGCGAGTTCGACCGGTCGGTGCTGGCCGGCGAGGCGGGCGGGCGGTGGCTGTGGATCGTGCTGCGGCCCGCCTCGGCGCTGCTGCTCCTGCGCGGCGACTGGATCCTCCGCGACGTCTCCGAGGACGGCCCGGGGCTGGTGGAGCTGCCGTTCGGGGGGCACCGGCCGGGCTGGTAGCGCCGGCCCGCCCGACTAGGCTGCCCGGGTGCGCATCGACCTCCACACGCACTCGCGGGCCAGCGACGGCACGGACACGCCGGCCGGGCTGGTGCGCGCCGCCGCCGAGGCCGACCTCGACGTCCTCGCGATCACCGACCACGACACGGCCGACGGCTGGGCCGAGGCCCAGGCCGCCGCGGACGAGGTCGGGCTGACGCTGGTGCCGGGCATGGAGATCAGCACCCGCCTGCGGGGGAGGGGCGTGCACCTGCTCGCCTACTTCCCCGACCCCGGCTACGCGCCGCTCGCGGCCGAGCTCGACAAGGTCCTCCATGGCCGGGCGTCCCGGGTCCCGACGATGGTCGCGCGCCTCAACGGGCTGGGCATCGAGATCACCGAGGACGACGTCCGCGACGCCTCCACCGGCGCCGCCGCCTCGGGCCGCCCGCACGTCGCCGACGCCCTGGTCACGCTGGGCGTGGTGCCCGACCGGACGGCGGCGTTCGACCGCTACCTGGGCTGGGGCCGGCCCGCCCACGTCGACCGGTACGCCGTCGAGCTCGAGGACGCGATCACGCTGGTGCGCGAGTCCGGCGGGCTCTCGGTGGTGGCGCACCCGTGGGGACGCGGCGGGCTCGGCCGCCCCGACGCGACGGTGTTCGCCGAGCTCAAGGAGCTCGGGCTGACCGGCATCGAGGTCGACCACCAGGACCACGACGCCGCGGCCCGCGAGCGGCTACGCGCGATCGCGCGCGACCTCGACCTCGTGGCGACCGGCTCCAGCGACTACCACGGCGAGGGCAAGCAGGACCACGACCTGGGGGTCAACACGACCGACCCCGCCGAGTACGAGCGGCTCATCTCCGCCCGAGTGACTGGAACCGCTTGAGCAGACCGGTCGGCACCACGCGGGCGGCGGTCGAGATGACCTTGTACTGCGGCCCGGGGATCGACCAGGCCTTGCCCTTCGCGTGGTCCTTCAGCGCCGTCGCGACGAGCTCGTCGGCGTCGAGCCACATGAAGTCCGGCGCCGAGCCGCGGCTGACGTGCATCCGCTCGTGGAACTCGGTCCTGGTGAAGCCCGGGCACAGGCAGGTGACGGTGACGCCCCGCCCGGCGTACTCGTGGTGCGCCCACTCCGAGAACGAGTTCACGTACGCCTTCGCTGCCGAGTAGGAGCCGCGCGGCAGGAACGCCGCCACGCTCGACACGTTGATCACCCCGCCCCTGCCGCGCTCGACCATGGCGCCGAGGGCGGCGTGGCTGAGCCGCATGACCGCGGTCACCAGCACGTCGAGCATCGCCTGCTCCTCCTCGACGGTGTTGGCGAGGAAGCGCCTCTTCAGCCCGAAGCCGGCGTTGTTGACCAGCAGGTCGACCGGCCGCGCGGTGTCGGCCAGGCGCGCCTCGACGGTCGCCAGCTGGGCGCGGTCGACCAGGTCGGCGGGCAGCACCTCGACCTCGACGGCGTACGTCGAGCGCAGCTCGGCGGCCTCGGACTCCAGCCGCTCGCGGTCGCGGGCGACGAGCACCAGGTCGTAGCCCCGGGCGGCGAGCTGGTGGGCGAAGGAGCGGCCGATGCCCGCGGTGGGGCCGGTGACGAGAGCGGTGCGTCCGGACATGTGCGCAAGTGAAGCACCCGCCTGCGTCGCAGGCGCTCGACGGTCGGGCATGATGGGCTTCGATGACCACGACGCTCGCGATCGCGAACCAGAAGGGCGGGGTCGCCAAGACGACCACCGTCGCCTCGATCGGTGCCGCGCTCGCCGAGCTCGGGCACTCCGTGCTCCTGGTCGACCTCGACCCGCAGTCGTGCCTGACGTTCTCGCTCGGCATCGACCCCGAGGACCTCGAGCTGTCGATCCACCACGTGCTCACCAAGGGCCTCGACCCGGCCGAGGTCGTCATCGAGACCGAGGACGGCGTGGACATCGTGCCCGCCACGATCGAGCTGGCCCGCGCCGAGGCCGAGCTGCTCACCCGCACCGGTCGCGAGCACGTGCTGCGCGCGATGATCGAGGCGCTGGCCGAGGGCGAGCTCGAGTACGACTGGGTCCTCCTCGACTGCCCGCCGTCCCTCGGGGTGCTCACGGTCGCCGCGCTGACCGCCGCCGACGGCGTGCTGATCCCGCTCCAGTGCGAGACGCTCTCGCACCGCGGGGTCGGGCAGCTGCTCGACACCGTGCACGACGTACGGCGCTTCACCAACAAGGGCCTCGAGGTCTGGGGCGTGCTGCCGACGCTGTACGACGGGCGTACCAACCACGCGCGGACGGTGCTCGAGACCATCTCGGAGACCTACGACCTCGCCGTGGTCGAGCCGCCGATCCCCAAGACGATCAAGTTCGCGGAGGCGCCGGCCGCGGGCCGCTCCATCCTCGCGACGAGCCGCAGCAGCAAGGGCGCGCGGGCCTACCGCGAGGTCGCCGAGAACCTGGTGGCGAGGTCCGCGAGGTGAGCCGGCACCGCGCCGAGGTCCGTCCGCGCTACGGGCGGCTCGCGGTGCTCGCCACCGCGCTGGCGGTGACCGCGATCTCCGTGCTCGCCGGCACCGGCGTGCTGCCCTCGCTCGCGGGAGGGGAGCCCCCGCCGGCCGCGGCCAGGCAGGCCGTCGACCTGCCGGCCGAGTCGCCGTCCGTCACGCCGTCGCCCCCGGCGACCACCGTGCTCAGATCGGAGGTCGAGGAGCCGGGGGAGCAGGTCGACGAGACCGCGCTCCCGGCGCGGTCGGGCACCGGCAGGCGGGTCGTGTTCAGCGAGAGCCGCCAGCGGGTGTGGCTGGTCGACGACGCCACCGACGTCCGGCGCACCTACCTGGTGTCCGGCAGCACGCTCGACAACCTCGACCCCGGCACGTACGAGGTCTACAGCACCTCGCGCTGGGCCGTCGGCATCGACGACTCCGGGGTGATGGAGTACTTCGTCCGGTTCACCCGGGGCCCGAGCGGCGCCGCGATCGGGTTCCACACGATCCCGACCAAGGACGGCGCCCCGCTCCAGACCAAGCAGGAGCTGGGGACGCCGCAGTCGCACGGCTGCATCCGGCAGCGGACTCCGGACGCCATCGCGCTCTGGGACTTCGCGCCCGTGGGCACGACGGTCGTCGTCACCGCCTGAGAGCGGTCACCCCGATCACTCGGATCACTCCGAGGCGGCCGCCTGGGGCGCACCGCCACCGGACGAACGGCGACGACGGCGGCGGTTGCGGTTGCCGGCCGGCTTGTCGCCGGGCTCCCACGCCGCGTCGCCCTCGGCGGCCGCGACGGTCTCGCCCCCGCGGGTGCGGGTGCGGGTCCGGTTGCGGTCGCGGTTGCGCTCCCGCGGCTCGCGGGGCTCCCGCTCCTTCCTCTCGACCGGCTTCGGGTCGGCGATCCGGCCCTTGGTGCCCGGGGCGATGCCCTGGTCGTGGAAGAGGTGCTCGGAGGTGGAGTAGGTCTCCTGCGGCTCGTCGAAGGGCAGCTCGAGGGCCTTGTTGATCATCTTCCAGCGGTGCAGGTCCGCCCAGTCGACGAAGGTGATCGCGACGCCGCTCGCGCCGGCCCGGCCGGTGCGGCCGATCCGGTGGACGTAGGTCTTGTCGTCCTCGGGGCAGGAGTAGTTGACGACGTGGGAGACGCCACGCACGTCGATGCCGCGGGCGGCGACGTCGGTCGCGACCAGGACCTGGATCTTGTCCTCGCGGAACTTCGCCAGCGCCTTCTCGCGCGCCACCTGGGCCATGTCGCCGTGCAGCGGGCTGGCCTTGAAGCCGCGCTCGGCCAGGTCGTCGGCCACCCGCTGCGCCTGACGCTTGGTGCGGGTGAACACGATGAACTTGTCGGCGTCCTCGGCCTGGAGCAGGCGGCCCAGGATCTCGGGCTTGTCGAGGTCGTGGACCTGGTAGATGAACTGCGCGGTCGCGGGCACGGTCGCGTTCTCGTACGACGACTCAGCGCGGATGTTCATCGGGTGGCGCATGTGGATGCGGGCCAGCGAGACGATCGCCGACGGCATGGTGGCCGAGAACAGCATCGTCTGGCGGGTCTCCGGCGTCATCCGGAGCAGCTTCTCGACGTCGGGCAGGAAGCCGAGGTCGAGCATCTCGTCCGCCTCGTCGAGCACGAGCGCGTGCACGTGCGAGAGGTCCAGGACGCGGCGGTTGGCCAGGTCGATGAGGCGGCCGGGCGTGCCGACGACGATGTCGACACCGGTCTGGAGGGCCTCGATCTGCGGCTCGTAGCCGACACCGCCGTACACGGTGAGCACGCGGAGCCCGCGGTCGGCGCCCGCCAGCGCGAGGTCGCTGGAGACCTGGAGCGCGAGCTCGCGGGTCGGGGCGACGATCAGCGCCTGCGGCTTGCCCTGGGGGATCTCGGCGTAGTCGGGGTCCTTCGGGGCGACGCTGCGCTGGAGCACCGGGATGCCGAAGGCCAGCGTCTTGCCGGTGCCGGTGCGGGCCTGGCCGATCAGGTCGGTGCCCATCAGCGCGACGGAGAGGGTCATCTCCTGGATGGCGAAGGGGGTCGTGATGTCGGCGCGCTCGAGCGCGTCGCAAATCTCGGGGAGCACCCCGAGCTCTCGGAACGTGGTCAGGGTCTTGTCGCTTTCATGAGTCAACTGCCGTCGGTTTGCGGCGGACTCGTCCACGAAGGGAGGAGGCGGTCTGCCGCGCACATACGCGGGTGCGCCCGGAGGTGGGCGCGACCTCGATCACGGACATTCTATCGGTAGGGTGCGCACGTGACCGCATCCACGCCCGTCGCCTTCGAGGACCCGCAGTACCGCGAGGCGATCGTGGACCTTCTCGGCGCCATCGCCTACGGCGAGATCTCCGCCTTCGAGCGGCTCGCCGAGGACGCGAAGCTGGCGCCGACGCTGGCGGACAAGGTCGCGATCGTGTCGATGGCGACCGCGGAGTTCGGCCACGTGGCGAAGCTCAACGAGCGGCTGGCCGCCCTGGGCGCGGACCCGTTCGCGGCGATGGCACCGTTCCAGGCGCCGATCGACAAGTTCCACGACTACACCGCGCCCACCGACTGGTACGAGGGCCTGATCAAGGCGTACGTCGGCGACGGGCTCGCCAACGACTTCTACCGCGAGATCGCGGCCTACCTCGACGCCGACACGCGCGACCTGATCCTGGCCTCGCTCGAGGACTCCGGACACGCGGCGTTCGTCGTCGACCGGGTGCGCGCGGCGATCGCCGCGGACCCGCGGCTCGGCGGCCGGCTCGCGCTGTGGGGCCGACGGCTGATGGGGGAGGCGCTCACCCAGGCACAGCGCGTGACCGCCGACCGCGACGCGCTCTCGGCGCTGCTGGCCGGCGGCGTCGACCGGCCGGGCCTGGACCTGGCCGCGATCGGCCGGATGTTCACGCGGATCACCGAACGGCACGCCGAGCGGATGGCGGAGCTCGGGCTGGCGAGCTGACCATGGGGTCGCCGCGCACGCAGCTCTACCTCCACGTCGGGATGCCCAAGACGGGCACGACCTACATCCAGTCCGTGCTGCACGCGGGCGCCGAGCAGCTGGTCGCCCAGGGGCTCGCGCTGCTGCCGGCCACCCGGCAGGGGAGCTTCCGGCTGTCGGTGGCGGTGCGCGGCGGCCGCGCGGGCCAGCCCGGCGTGGACGCGGCGGTCAGGCGGTTCGCGCGACGGCTGGCGCAGGTGGAGACGCCCCGGGTCCTCACCTCCGACGAGATGCTCGGCGGGGCGTCGTCGGCCCAGATCGCCGCGTTCCTCGAGGTCTGCGGCGACGCCGAGGTGCACGTCGTCGTGTCGGTGCGCAGCCTGTCGAGACTGCTGCCCTCGACGTGGCAGCAGCGGGTCCAGCAGCGCAGCGAGAGCCCCGCGCTGGAGGACTTCCTCGCCGCCGTCGCCAGCCGCGAGGGCGCGCTGGCCGAGCGGTGGTGGACCGAGCGCGGCGTCGTACCCGTGCTCGAGCGGTGGGCCGAGCACGTGCCGATGGAGCGGATGCACGTGATCACGATGCCGGGCGCCGGCGCGGACCCGCGCAGCCTGCTCGAGCGGCACGGCAGCGTGCTGGGCGTCGACGTGTCGGTGCTCGACGAGGACGCCGCCAGGCCGAACGTCTCACTCGGCTGGGCGCAGGCGGAGGTGCTCCGGCAGGTGAAGCTCCGCGTGCCGCGGGAGCTGCACACGAGGCAGGGCTACCTCCCGGTCGGGAAGAAGTGGCTCGGCGCCGGGCATCTCGCGCCGCAGCGGGGGGTGCCGCCGCGGATGCCGTCGTCGCTGCGGGCGTGGTGCGAGGAGGAGGCGGCGTCGACGATCGACTGGCTCGCCGCCCAGCCCCTCGAGGTCGCGGGCGACCTCGCCGACCTCTGCCCGCAGGAGGAGGACTTCGTCGAGGACCCGCGGCTCGACGCCGACGCGATCGCGGAGGCGGCGATCGCGGCGCTGACCTCGATCGCGCTCGAGCGCACCAGGGAGCAGAGCTAGCGACTCCGGCGGGTCGCGCCGGCGGCGAGGACGCCCCCGCCGGTCGGCGCCCACAGCCGCGCGCAGGCCATGCGCCAGGAGCGCGCTACGAGCGGAAGCCGACCTGGCCGAGGGTGCCGTGGCCGATCTCGACGTACGCGAGCTTGTCGGTCGGGACGACGACCTTGCGGCCCTTGTTGTCGGCGAGCGTCAGCACGCCGCCGGCCGCGAGAGCCTCCGCAACCTGCTTCTCGACGGCCTCCGCCGACTCGTCGGTGTCGATGTGCAGCTCGCGGGCGGCGTTCTGGACGCCGATCTTGACCTCCACGAGGTCCTCCTTCAGGGGTCTGTCGGTGTGTCAGTGGTCGTCGGTGCGGGGGTAGCCGCGGATGCCGCGCCAGGCCAGGCCCGCGACGAGTGCCGCCGCGTCGGCCTTGCCGATGTCGCCGGTCTCCGTGAGCCAGAACCGCGCGCTCACCTGCGCCATTCCCACCAGGGAGACCGCCAGCAGGCGGGCGGCGTCGTCCGGGAGGCCGGTGTCCTCGCGGATGACCTCGGTGACCATCGCGGCCGTCTCGGAGGTCACCCGGTCGACCTGCTCGCGCACCGCGGGCTCGTTGGTCAGGTCGGACTCGAAGACCAGGCGGAAGGCGCCGGAGTCGCTGGCGACGTACTCGTAGAAGACCTCCATCGTCGCCGCGACCCGCTGCTTGTTGTCCTGGGTGGACTCCAGGGCCTCGCGGGTGTTGGCGATGATCGTGTCGCAGGACTGCTCGAGCAGCGCGAGGTAGAGGTCGAGCTTGCCGGGGAAGTGCTGGTACAGGACCGGCTTGGAGACGCCCGCGCGCTCGGCGATGTCGTCCATGGCCGCCGCGTGGTAGCCCTGCGCCACGAAAACCTCGAGCGCGGACTCCATCAGCTGCGCGCGACGCTCACGTCGCGGCATGCGACCGCCCCGGGGGCGCGTCGCCGGTGTGTCGTACTGCTCTGCCGTCACGCCCCGAACACTACCGGCCAGTCACTGCGAGCGGGCCGACCAACCCCATGTCGGACGGGGGCCGGCGGGCCCCGTCCGTCCGGATGACGGGACGCGGCGAGCCGCGGTCGGACCCTGCGGGGAACATGGCAGGACCGGAGGTTGTTTCGACAGTCGAACCGACCTGAGCAAGGAGTGTGCCGTGTCCTATCCCGCGCTGGTGGAGCCCGCGGACGAGCTGACCATCGACGAGGTGCGCCGCTACAGCCGCCACCTGATCATCCCCGACGTGGGCATGACCGGTCAGAAGCGCCTGAAGAACGCCAAGGTGCTCGTGATCGGCGCCGGCGGCCTCGGCAGCCCCGCGCTGCTCTACCTGGCCGCGGCCGGCGTGCACACGCTCGGCATCGCGGAGTTCGACGAGGTCGACGAGTCGAACCTGCAGCGGCAGATCATCCACGGGCAGTCCGACATCGGGAAGTCCAAGGCGCTCTCGGCCAAGGAGTCGATCGCCGAGGCGAACCCCTACGTCAACGTGATCCTCCACGAGGGCCGCCTCGACAACGACAACGTCATGGACGTGTTCCGCGGCTACGACCTCATCGTCGACGGCACCGACAACTTCGCGACCCGCTACATGGTCAACGACGCGGCGTACTTCCTGGGCATCCCGTACGTCTGGGGCTCGATCTACCGCTTCGACGGCCAGGCCTCGGTGTTCGCGCCGACCCTCTCCGAGGACGCCCCCTGCTACCGCTGCCTCTACCCGGAGCCCCCGCCGCCGGGCATGGTCCCGAGCTGCGCCGAGGGCGGCGTGCTCGGCGTGCTGTGCGCGTCGATCGGCTCGATCCAGGTCAACGAGGCCATCAAGCTGCTGACCGGCATCGGTGAGCCGCTGGTCGGCAAGCTGATGATCTACGACGCCCTGGAGATGGAGTACCGCAAGCTGAAGGTCCGCAAGGACCCCAACTGCGCGCTCTGCGGCGAGCACCCGACCGTCACGAGCCTGATCGACTACGACGCCTTCTGCGGCGCGATCTCCGACGACGCCGCCGAGGCGGCCGCCGGCTCGACGATCTCGGTCGTCCAGCTCGAGCACATGCTCAAGGAGCGCGAGGAGGGCACCCGCGACTTCGTCCTGGTGGACGTGCGCGAGCCCAACGAGTTCGAGATCAACCGGATCCCCGGCTCGGTCCTCATCCCCAAGGGCGACTTCCTCAACGGCTCGGCCCTCGAGCAGCTGCCCGCCGACAAGCAGGTCGTCATGCACTGCAAGTCGGGCGTGCGCTCGGCCGAGACGCTGGCGATCGTCAAGGGCGCCGGGTACGCCGACGCCGTGCACGTCGGGGGTGGCGTGGTCGCCTGGGTCAACCAGATCGACCCCTCGCAGCCGTCGTACTGAGCTCACGCGCCGACTCGGCGTTGGCCACCCTTTCGGGCTAGCCCGAAAGGGTGGCCGCGCATAACCCGGGGACGGGCGACCTCGTTGGAAGGTCGTCCACGTCCAGGGCCGGTGATGCCGGCCGCACCCCTATCGGGAGGGTCCCCACCCCATGCGCTCTCCTCCAAGCACGTCGTCGCGACGGCTGCCCTGCTGACCAGCGGCGTCCTCGCGACCGCACTCTCGACCGCTGCCCCCGCCACCGCTGCCCCGACCTGGGCGCCCGCGGACACCGCCCAGATCCACCCGGGCGTGCAGATGTACACCGAGGGTGCGCAGTGCACCGGCAACTTCGTCTTCACCGACAGCGCCTCCAACGTCTACGTCGGGTACGCCGCGCACTGCGCCGGCACCGGTGGCGCGACCGACACCGACGGCTGCCTCGCCGACTCCCTGCCGCTGGGCACGCGGGTGACCTTCAACGAGGGCGGCTCGCTGGTCACCGACGGCACCCAGGTCGGCGCCGGCACGCTCGTGTACTCGGCGTGGAACACCATGGACGAGATCGGCACCACCGACGACAACACCTGCGCCTACAACGACTTCGCGCTGGTGCAGGTCGACGCCGCGGACGTCGCCAAGGTCAACCCGTCGATCCCGTTCTGGGGCGGCCCGACCGGCATCGACACCGACGGCACCGACGCCGGGGACCGCGTCTACAGCTACGGCAACTCCAGCCTGCGCGGCGGCGTCACCGCCCTCTCGCCGAAGACCGGCACCAGCCTCGGCGACAGCGCCAGCGACGGTGGCTGGTCGCACCCGCTCTACACCGTCACCCCGGGCATCCCCGGTGACTCGGGCTCCGCGTTCGTGAGCGCCGACGGCGCGGCGATCGGCACCCTGTCGACCCTGGGCCTGGCGCCGCTGCCGCTGTCGAACAACATCGGCGACCTGGCCAAGGAACTCGCCTTCGCCCAGCAGCACTCCGGCATCTCCGGCCTGACGCTGGTCAACGGCACCGAGCCCTTCTCGCCCATCCTCTGATCAGACCGCTGACCTGAGGGAGCCCCGACAGCCCCGTCCCGACAGGGACGGGGCTGTCGAACGCCCTAGGATACGTTGCCGCTCATGACCGGCCTGGACCACGAGGAGTACGTCGAGCGGGTGCTCCAGTGCGTCGAGACGATCCCGCGCGGCCGGGTGTCGACCTACGGCGCGATCGCCGAGGTGGTCGGCGAGCTGCTCGGCGGGGGCGGCCCGCGGCTGGTCGGCTCGACCATGGCGCAGCACGGCGGCGGCGTGACCTGGTGGCGCGTGGTGCGCGCCGACGGGTCGCTGCCGCCGAGCCACCAGGACGAGGCGCGGCAGTGCTACCTCGAGGAGGGCACCCCGCTGCGCCCGAACGGCAACGTCGACCTCCAGCTGGCGTTCTTCCGGCCGGCGTCGTTGCGCGGCTGACCGGCGAAGTCGCTTTGCCCTGTCGGTGACGACCGGCAGAGTGGGGTCATGACATCCGTGATCCGGGCCGAAGCGCTGGTGAAGAGGTACGGCGACGTGAGCGCGCTCGACGGCCTCGACCTCGAGGTCGAGGAGGGCACGGTGATGGGCCTCCTCGGCCCCAACGGAGCCGGCAAGACCACGACCGTGCGGGTGCTCACCACCCTGCTGCGCCCCGACAGCGGGACCGCGGAGGTGGCGGGCGTCGACGTGCTGCGCCGGCCCCAGGACCTGCGTCGGCGGATCGGCGTCTCCGGTCAGTACGCCGCCGTCGACGAGCACCTCACCGGGTTCGAGAACCTCGACATGGTAGGCCGGCTCTACCACCTCGGTGCGGCGGCGAGCCGCCGGCGGGCGCGCGAGCTGCTGGAGCAGTTCGACCTGGTGGAGGCGGGTGATCGCACCGTCAAGGGCTACTCCGGCGGCATGCGCCGACGACTCGACCTGGCGGGGGCGCTCGTCGCCCGACCCCCGGTGATCTTCCTCGACGAGCCGACGACCGGCCTCGACCCGCGCGGCCGCGTCGGCATGTGGGACGTCATCGAGGAGCTGGTCCGGGGCGGGACGACCCTGCTGCTCACCACCCAGTACCTCGAGGAGGCCGACCGGCTGGCCGACCGCATCGCGGTCATCGACCGGGGCACGGTGATCGCCCGCGGCACCGCCGACGAGCTGAAGGCCCAGGTGGGTGGCGACCAGGTCGAGGTCCGCCTCCCCGTCGGCGGCGACCTGCCGGCCGCGGCACGCGCGGTCGAGGGCGTCGGGGTCGGCGCGCCCACCGTCGACGAGCGCGACCGGCGGGTGACGGTGCCTGTCGACGGCGGGACCCGTGACCTGCGCGTGGTGCTCGACCGCCTCGACCGGGCCGGCGTCGCGGTGGCCGAGGCCGGGCTGCGCCGGCCGACGCTCGACGACGTGTTCCTCGCCCTGACCGGCCACGCGGCCGTCGAGGCCGAGGACACCGGTGACCCCGACCGGGTCGACGACGGGACCGACGAGGAGGGGGTCGCGTGAAGTCCGCCGTGGCCGAGGGAGTGTCCGACGCGTGGGTGATCACGCGCCGCAACCTCCGCAAGATCCTGCGGGTGCCCGACGTCCTCGTCTTCACGACGCTGTCGCCGATCATGTTCGTGGTGCTGTTCGCCTACGTGTTCGGCAACGCCATCGGCACCCAGGACACCGGTGTCGACTACACCGAGTTCCTCGTCCCGGGCATCTTCGCCCAGACCGTCGTCTTCGGCGCGACCTTCACCGGCTACAGCCTCGCCGAGGACCTGCAGAAGGGCATCATCGACCGGTTCCGGTCGCTGCCGATGTCGTCGTCGTCCGTGGTGCTCGGCCGGACCGTGTCCGACATCGGGATCAACATCGTGAGCCTGGCCGTGATGGCGTTGACCGGGCTCGTGGTCGGATGGCGGATCCGCTCGTCGGTGCTGGAGGCCGCCGCAGGCTTCCTGGTGCTGCTCGCGTTCGCCTTCGCGATCTCGTGGATCATGGCGACCGTGGCACTCGTGGTCCGCACGCCCGAGGTCGTCAACAACGCGTCGTTCATCGTGATCTTCCCGCTCACGTTCATCGCGAACACGTTCGTGTCGATCAGCAACCTGCCCGGACCGCTGGCCACGTTCGCCAACTGGAACCCCGTCTCCTCCGTGACCCAGGCGGCGCGCGAGTTGTTCGGCAACACTGACCCGACAGCGCCGGTGCCGGACGTGTGGTCGCTGCAGAACCCGGTCGCCTACACGCTGATCTGGGTCGTGATCATCCTCGCGGTGTTCGTCCCGCTGTCCATCCGGCTCTACCGCCGCGCGACGAGCCGGTAGGTCCTACCGACCCTCGGGCGCCAGCCGGGCCAGCCGGGCCAGCGCCTTCGGGAAGATCTCCGCGGGAGGCGTGACCAGGCCGGCGCCGACCTGGCCCACGCCCGCGACCCGGCCGGCCATGCCGGTGTTGATCTGCGGCAGGATCCCGGTGCGGCACACCAACGTGACGTCGATGCCGGTCGGGGTGCCCTGGAACTCCAGGACCGGGACCGACCAGCGGGGGTTCTCGCCCAGCGTGATCTCGTGCATCCGACGGGTGGTCGCGAGGGCGTCCGGCACCGAGCCGCCGACGAACCGCACGATCGCGGGCGCGGTCGCCATCGCGAAGCCGCCGATGCCGGCGGTCTCGGTGATCGCGCTGTCGCCGATGTCGGGGTTGGCGTCGTCCGGGCCGTAGTCGCCGAGGAAGAGCCCGTCGGCGAGCTGGGCCGGGCCGGTGAACCACTCGTCGCCGGTGCCGGCGACCTGGATGCCGAAGTCGGTGCCGTTGCGGGACATCGCGACGACCATCGTCGAGCCGCCGATGCCGCGCGCCGCGTCGAGTGCGAGCTTGCACGCCGGCATCGCGAGGTTGAGGAAGAAGTGGTCGTTGCCGCCGACGAACCGCAGCGCCTGCGCCACGTCCGCGCTGTCGAAGCCCGCGTCCACCATCGCGGGGGAGAGGTCGCGCAGCAGCATCAGGGTCCCGGCGCGGTTGCGGTTGTGGGCCTCGTCGCCCATCTGGAGCATCTGCGTGAGGATGCCGGTGACGTCGACCGGGTCCGACGCCCGCACGGCCGCCTGGAGCAGCGGGCCGAGGACGTCGCCCATCCAGCGCAGCCGGGTGAGCACCTCGGGGGAGTAGGCGCCGTACCGCAGCACCTTGCCGAGGCCCTCGTTGAGGGAGCAGTACGTCCGGCGACCGCTGGCCGCGTCCTCGAGCACGAACATCCACATGCTGGGGGTGACGACGCCGGCCATCGGGCCGACGGTGGAGCGGTGGTGGCACGGCTCGAGGCTCACGGAGCTGCCGGACTCGAACAGCGCGATTGCGTCCTCCGGGTCGTCGACCAGGCCCTCGAGCGCGGCACCGCCCATGAGCGCGCCGCGGAGCGGGCCGGACGCGCGGTCCCACCCGATCGGCGGGCCGGCGTGCAGGAACTCCCCGGGCTGGAGGCCGAGCACCTCGGACGCCGGCGCCACGTCGACCAGCGTCGCGGTGACGTCGAGCATCGCGGCGAGCGCGCGGGCGTTGGCCTCCGGACGGCGCGGGTCGGCCGCGACGGTCGCGAGGTCGGCCTCGGTGCCCTCCATCGGGGGGCGCCAGTCGACGCGGGTGGTCGCCACGGCCTGGCCCTCGACGGCGTCGGCGAACAGGTCGGCGCCGACGTTGACGACGGCGGTCGGGATGCTCATGCACGTACTCGCTTCGCTCCGTGCGCGCATGAGGCACATGACGCGCTGTGTTGGATGGTGAGCTCGCTGCGCTCACTCACTGCGGCCTCCGGTGAGCTCGAGCGCACGGCGGGTGGCGCCGGCGTTGGACAGGTGCACCTCGGCGCCGGCGTCGGCCAGCGCCCGGACCTGGCGGTCCAGGCCCTGCGGGTCGGCGGAGGTGCCGACGACCGCGACGACCACGGGCTTGGTCACCCCGGCCAGGGCCGGCGCGAGGCCGGCGGCCGGATCGGGCTCGGCGCCGTGGCCGAGCACGACGTCGAGGAGGAGTACGCCGGCGGCCGGGTCCTCCGCCGCGCGGGCGAGGTGCTCCAGCCGCAGCGACGGGTCGATCATCGGGTGCGCGCGTCCGGTGGTGTAGTCGTCGTCGCCGAAGTCCACGAACGTGTGGCCGGCGTCCGTGCCCGCGATGAGCTTGGCCTCGCTGGCCAGCGTCCCTCCGACGAAGAGGCCCCGGATGACACCCGGGTTGGCCTCCGCCGTCCCGGTGACGGGCCACTCCGGCACGTCCCGACCCAGGCGGCGCAGCACCGACTCGGTGGCCTCGGTGAGGTCGGGCCGGCCGGCGCCGAGCAGCGCGTACTCGACCGGCGTGGACAGGGTGTCCGCGTAGGCGCGGATCTCGGCGGCGACGTCGTCGGCCGGGGGCTTGGAGATCAGCACGATCAGCTCGACCGCGGGGTCCTCGTCGAGCCGGCGCATCGCCTCGCGGGTCGCGAGGCCGCGCACCTCGGCCGACAGGTCGCGGCCGCCGACGCCGAGCGCGGACGTCACGCCGACGCCCGCGTGGTCGAGCAGCGCCAGCACCTGCTGGCAGCCGGTGCCGGAGGCGGCGACGATGCCGACCGGGCCGGGGGAGACCGTGTTCGCGAAGCCCAGGCCGAGCCCGCCCATGACGGCGGTGCCGCAGTCGGGGCCCATCACCAGCAGGCCGCGCCCGGCGGCGTACCGCTTGAGGGCGACCTCCTGCTCCACCGGCACGTTGTCGCTGAACACCATCACGTCGTGGCCCGACTCCAGGGCGTCCATCGCCTCGACGAAGGCGCTGGCGCCGGGGACCGACACCAGCGCGACCGCGCTAGGGGTACGGCGGAACGCGCTGCCGGTCGTGCGCGGCGGGGCGAGCTCGGTCGGCCCGGCCTCCCGGCGGTTCGCGTCGCGCAGCGCCTGGTCGACCCCGGCCAGTGCGGCGGCCAGCGCCTGGGAGCTCTCCAGCCGCAGCGCGACCACCATGTCGTTGGGCGTCGCCTCGGCGGGGACGTCGAAGCCCATGCCGGTCAGCACCTCGACGTTGAGCGCGGTCGCCATCGCGACCTGCGCGGCGACGACACCGTCCTGGCCCTGCACGGTCCGGGAGACCTGCAGGAGGGTGACGGAGTCGGCGTACGCGCCGGGCCGGAGCTCGACGTGGGAGTGGGTCATGCCGCGCCTTTCTGGGCTCTCTTCTGGGGGCTCTTCTGGGCATCGATGGCGAAGCGGGCGCCCGCGAGCATCCCGCGCCCGGAGCTGTGGCCGACGGCGGCCAGGGCCGCGTCGCGCGTGGGGTCGGCGACCCAGGCGGCGAACTCCGGGATCACCTCGCCGTGCAACGCGCAGTCGAGGAGGGTGGCCGAGAGCAGCGTGGTGCGGTCGAGGCAGGCCCGGACCTCCGCGTCGGCCTCCGGCGTCGGCACGCCGGCCGCGCGGTGGATGGCCAGCCAGCCGCACAGCACGTCGTCGTCGTACGGCGTGAGCCCGTCGCCGCGGCCGACCATCTCCCGCACGTCCCCGGGGAGGGGCGCGGGGCGGGTCCAGGCGGTCGGCAGCCGGGGCACGGTCACGTCGACCATCCGGCCGACCACGAGCGGCTCGCCGTCGAGATGCAGCACGCCGTCCGCGACGTGGGCCGCGGTCACGTCGAGCGACTCCCGCGCCGTCCGCAGCGCGCAGGGTACGGCGGTCGCGCGGGTGCCGACGACGCCGACGCAGCGACCGGCCACCTCGACGTACACGGCGTCGCGGCCGCGGTGCACCACGGGCACCGCGCCGTCGGGTGCCTGCGCCAGGTGCGACCGCACGCGCGGCGGTGCACTGACGGGGATCACCTGTCCGACGCTAGCGGGGAGGGTTACGGTTTGCCGATGTGAGGTTGTGCCAACGGCTGGGTCAGGAGTGCGCAAATGTTGATGAGCGGTGACCGTGAGGAGCTGGCGAGCGCTGCGCTGGCCCGGGTCGACGCGCTGCACACCGCGCTGACCCGCATCGTCCTCGAGGGCGGCAACCTGGACGGCATCGCGGCCGAGGTCGCGAGCGTGTTGGACGCGGGCGTCGCCTTCACCTCCACCGACGGCCGCGAGCGGGCCGGCGCGATGTCCACCGACGTCCGCGACGCCCTGACCGACGCCGGCCTGGTCGACCCGACCGGTCGGCTGCGGGTGGAGCGGATGCACGGCGAGGGCAACGTGCGCGCGCTCCGGGTCGCGGCCGGCGGCGCCGACCTCGCGCGCCTGGTCTGCGTGCGCCCCGACCAGTCGCTGACCGAGGACGACGTCCACGCGCTGGAGCGGGCGGCCGCGGTCGCCGCGTTGCTGATCACCCGCGAGGAGGCGGTCACCGCCGTCGAGAACAAGTACCAGGGCGACTTCCTGCGCGACCTGCTGCTGCGCCGGGCGGCCGACCCCGACTACGTCGCCGAGCACGCCGCGACCTTCGGCTGGGACCTCGGCCGTCCGGTCCTGGTGGTCGTCGCCGAGCTCGACCCCTCCCAGGGCCAGGGCGACGAGCCCGCGTCGAGCGGCCAGCGCCGCCAGTGGCAGGAGCGCTTCTCGGCCGCGTGGCGCCAGGTCGCCGAGAGCATCGCCCCGAACATCCCGACCGTCGACTTCTCCTCCGAGGTCGTCACGCTGCTCCCGGTCGGCGAGGACGTCGTCTCCCGGGCGGTGCAGGCGGTGGCCGGCGACAAGGGCGGCGGCCGCCGCTCGTTCTCGGTCGGCGTCAGCCGCGTCGCCGAGACGCTGGACCGGCTGCCCGAGGCCTACGCCCAGGCCCGCCGGGCCGTCGAGGTCGGCCGTCGCGTGCGCGGCACCGGCTCGACGACGTTCTTCGACCAGCTCGGCCTGCACCGGCTGATCGCGCTGATCCCCGACGGCTCGGAGAGCAACGGTGAGCTGCGGTCCTTCGTCCGTGACGTGCTCGGGCCGCTGGCCGAGGACACCGCCGAGGCCGCCGACCTGCGCGAGACCCTCCAGGTGCTGCTGGACACGAACTTCAACGTCGCCGAGGCCGCCCGCGTGCAGTTCTTCCACTACAACACGATGCGCTACCGGGTCTCCAAGCTCGAGCGGCTGCTCGGCTCGCTCTCGACCGATCCGCACCTCCGCCTCGACGTCGCGGTGGCGCTGCGTGTCCATGAGATCACCGGCTGATCACACCGTCATTTCGGCGGTCCGGGCGGGTCCGGCGCGCCCACAACAGGTGCCAGCCGATTCGGCGTTCCTTCGGCATTTGTCGCCGTCGTGGGTGTGTCATGAGGATCACTAGTTTGTGACCACTCGGGGCCTGGTCACCGAAAGAAGGGTGTTGCGTCATGTCGATGTTCAAGTGGGAAGTGGTCGACCCCGGACCCGGTGAGGCCGTGGCGCCGAACCAGCGCGTGGCCTGGGGCAAGACGGTGGGTCTCGGTGCCCAGCACGTCGTCGCGATGTTCGGTGCGACGTTCGTGTTCCCGCTCATCATGGGCCTGAACCCGAACCTCGCGATCCTGATGAGCGGCATCGCGACGATCTGCTTCCTGCTGATCGTCAAGGGTGTCGTCCCGAGCTACCTCGGCACGTCGGCCTCGTTCGTCGGCGGAGCCGCTGCGATCTACGCCCAGAACGGCGGGCCCGCCGACGTCACCGGCGCCATCCTCGTCTCCGGCGTGGTGCTCGCGATCGTCGGCGTGATCGTCCACTACCTGGGCGCGGACGTCGTCAACCGCGTGTTGCCGCCGGTCGTGACCGGCGCCGTGGTGATGATCATCGGCTTCAACCTCGCCACGGTCGCGACCAAGGTCTACATGCCGGCTGACCGCTGGATGGCCCTGATCACGATGACCGCGGTCATCGTGATGGCCGTCGGCCTGCGCGGCTTCTTCGGCCGGATCGCGATCTTCCTCGGGCTGGTCTTCGGCTACGTGCTGTCCTGGCTGTTCGACGTCATCGGCGTCGGCGGGGTGAGCGGCGACCGCGTCAGCTGGGCCAACGTCAAGGCCGCCGACTGGTTCGGCTTCCCGCCGCACACCGCTGACGGGCTGGTGGGCAACCAGTCGCCCTTCGGCGGGGCCAACAACATGGCCGAGGTCGGCTGGCACCTGCCGAGCTTCTCGCTGACCTTCGCCCTGCTCGCGATGCCCGCCGTGATCGCCCTGATCGCGGAGAACATGGGCCACGTCAAGGCCGTGTCCGGCATGACCGGTCGCGACCTCGACCCGGTGATGGGCCGGGCCATCGCCGCCGACGGTGTCGGCACCGTGATCGCCACGTCCGTCGGTGGCTCCCCGACCACGACGTACGCCGAGAACATCGGCGTGATGGCCGCGACCCGGGTCTACTCGACCGCCGCCTACTACGTCGCGGCGATCGTCGCGATCCTGCTGGGCTTCGTCCCGAAGTTCGGCCAGATCGTCGCGGCGACGCCGGGTGGCGTCCTCGCGGGCATCACGATCGTGCTCTACGGCATGATCGGCCTGCTCGGCGCCAAGATCTGGATCGAGAACCGGGTGAACTTCGCCAACCCGGTCAACCTGGTCCCCGTGGCCGCCGGCCTGATCTTCGGCATCGGTCTCGACGCCGGCGACCCGAACGCGTTCTTCAAGATCACCGAGAACTTCGTCCTCGGCGGTATCGCGATGGGCACGATCGTGGTCATCGCCGGCTACCACCTGGCCCGCCTGGTCGCCCCCAACGGCGGGGACGAGGGCGCGGTCATCGCGGTCGGCCAGACCGGTGCGCACGTGGAGGACCACGCTCCTCCGCACGCGCACGACGACCACAAGCACTGACCAGCAGGAGAGCAAGGAATCCGTGAAGCCAGCACCGTTCGACTATCGCCGTCCAGGGTCGCTCGCCGAGGCGACCGCGATCCTGGCCGGTGAGCCGGACGCCAAGGTGCTGGCCGGTGGCCAGAGCCTGGTCCCCCTCCTGTCGATGCGCCTCGCGGCCCCCGCGATGCTCGTCGACATCAACGGGATCCCCGGCCTGGACACGATCGAGGCTCTGTCAGATGAGCAGGGGGACGGCGGCGTGCGGGTGGGCGCGCTCGCCCGGCACGCCGCCGTCCTCGCCTCGCCCGACGTCCGCCGCGTGCAGCCGCTCGTCCCGCTCGCGCTGGCCCACGTCGCGCACGCCACGATCCGCAACCGTGGCACCACCGTGGGCTCGCTCGTCCACGCCGACGCGGCCGCCGAGATGCCGGTCGTCCTGACCCTGCTCGGCGGCTCCGTCGAGGTGGAGGGACCCGCCGGTCGTCGCACGATCCCGGCCGACGAGCTGTACGTCGGACCGCTGGAGTCCTCGGTCGGCCACGACGAGATCGCGGTGTCGGCGTTCTTCCCGGCGCTCGCGCCCGGCGCCGGCGTCGCGTTCGAGGAGATCGCCCGCCGCCACGGCGACTACGCGCTCGTCGGCGCGGCCGCGCTCGTCGAGGGGGAGTCCGTGAAGGTCGGGTTCCTCTCGGTCAGCGACGTGCCGACGGTCGTCGACCTGTCCGGCGTCGCCGACGACGACCTGGGCGAGGCCGCCCTCGCGCAGCTGGAGCCCCTGGACGACATCCACGCCACCGCGGCGTACCGCTCGCAGCTCGTGCGGGTGCTCACCGGCCGCGTGGTTCGATCTGCCCAGAAGACTGCTCGGGAGGGCATGTGAGCGAGGAGCTCCACGACGTTCGGCTGACGGTGAACGGCACGGCGCACCAGATCCGGGTGCCCGCGCGCCGGCTGCTGTCGGATGCCCTGCGGCACGACCTCGGCCTCACCGGCACGCACGTCGGCTGCGAGCACGGCGTCTGCGGCGCCTGCACGGTCCTCGTCGACGGGTCGCCGATGCGCGCGTGCCTGATGTTCGCGGTCTCGACGGTGGACCACGAGATCACCACGGTCGAGGGCCTGACCCGCGAGGACGGCTCCCTCAGCCCCGTGCAGCAGGCCTTCGCCGAGTGCCACGGGCTCCAGTGCGGCTTCTGCACGCCCGGCTTCCTCACCACGATCACGGCCGGGCTGCGCGAGAACCCGAGCCCCACGCACGACGAGGCCCGCGACATGATCGCCGGCAACCTCTGCCGGTGCACGGGCTACCAGAACATCGTCAAGGCGGTCGAGCGCGCGGCGGAGCTGTCGTCATGACGACCAAGCTGATGGGCCAGGGGATCCAGCGGGTCGAGGACCAGCGGTTCCTCCGCGGCCAGGGCCGCTACGTCGACGACATCGCGGTCGCGCCCGACACGTTGCACGCCGCCGTCCTGCGCTCGCCGCACGCGCACGCGCGCATCCTGGACATCGACGTGGCCGACGTGCTCGACGTCGAGGGCGTGCACGCGGTCTACACCTACGACGACCTCACCGGCCCGATGGCCGACCCGCTGCCCCTGCTGATCCCGCACCCGGCGCTGACGCACGGGCGCACGCAGTACGCGCTGGCCAAGGACGAGGTGAACTACGTCGGCGAGGCGATCGCCTTCGTGGTCGCCGAGGACCGGTACGTCGCCGAGGACGCCGTCTCGCGGATCCGGGTGGACTACGAGTTCCTGCCCCCGGTCGTCGGCGTCGAGGCCGCGCGCGCCGCGAAGGACCTGGTGCACGCGGACGTGCCGGGCAACGTCGGCGCCCGCCTGGAGCAGCACGTCGGCGACGCGCCGGCGGCGATCGCCGCGGCCCCGCACCGGCTCTCGCTCGACCTCACGGTCGAGCGCAGCGCGTGCATGCCGATGGAGGGCCGCGGCACCGTCGCGCGCTGGGACGCGGACATCGACCGGCTCCTGGTGTGGACGTCGACGCAGAGCTCGACCGGCGTCCGCGCCGCCGTCGCGGTGAAGATGGGCCTGGACCTCGGCCAGGTCGACGTCGTCACTCCCGACGTCGGTGGTGGCTTCGGCGTGAAGATCAACCACCCGTGGCCCGAGGAGCTCCTGGTGCCGATGGCGGCCCGCGCCCTCGGCCGCACCGTGAAGTTCACCGAGGACCGGCGCGAGCACTTCATCTCCTCCGCCCACGAGCGCGGGCAGGTCCAGCACGTCGAGGTCGGCTTCGACGACGACGGCCGGATGGTGGGCCTGGACGTGGAGTTCTGGCACGACCACGGCGCCTTCACGCCGTACGGCCTGATCGTCCCGATCATCACCTCCACCCAGCTGCTCGGCCCGTACAAGCCGCAGAACTACCGCGTCTACTTCGAGTCGCTCTACACGAACACCGTGATGGTCACGCCGTACCGCGGCGCCGGGCGCCCGCAGGGCTGCTACGCCATGGAGCGGACCATGGACGCGATCGCTGCGTACCTCGGCAAGGACCGCGCCGACGTCCGCGCGGTCAACTTCATCCAGCCCGACGAGTTCCCCTACGACCAGGGCCTGATCTTCCAGGACGGCCGCGAGCTGGAGTACGACTCCGGCGACTACCCGGCGTCGCTGGAGAAGATCAAGGCGCTCATCGGGTGGGACGAGTTCCCGGCGTACCAGCGGGAGATGGCGGCCCAGGGCCGCCGGGTCGGGATCGGCCTGGCCTGCTACGTCGAGGGCACCGGCGTCGGCCCCTACGAGGGCGCGCACGTGCACGTCGAGACGTCCGGCAAGGTCAAGGTCGCCACGGGCCTGACCACCCAGGGCCAGGGCCACGCGACGGTGTTCGCGCAGCTGGTCGCGGACGAGCTCGGCGTGAAGTTCGAGGACGTCGAGGTCGTCACCGGCGACACCCGCCGGATGCCGTACGCCGTGGGCACGTTCGCGTCCCGCGCGGCCGTCATGAGCGGCTCGGCGATCCACCTGGCCGCGAAGCGGGCCAAGGAGAAGGTGCTCACGATCGCCGCCGAGGCGCTCGAGGCCGACGAGAAGGACCTGGAGATCGTCGACGGTGTCGTCTCGGTGAAGGGATCGCCCGGTGCCTCGATCGACCTCGGCACGGTGTCGGTGCTCTCGAACCCGCTGCGCTACGCCTTCGACGAGAAGTCCAAGGCCGCCACGCAGTTCTCGGTCGGCGACCCGGGCAAGCCGCCGGTCGCCGAGGACGAGGAGCCCGGGCTCGAGGGCAAGGACTTCTACTCGCCCGAGCGGGCGACGTTCGCGTCCGGCATGCACGCGGTGATCGTCGAGACCGACCCGGACACCGCCGAGATCACCATCCTCAAGTACGCCGTCGTCCACGACTGCGGCCACCTGATCAACCCGATGATCGTCGAGGGCCAGATCCACGGCGGCGTCGCGCAGGGCATCGGGGGAGCGCTCTACGAGCGGATGGCCTACGACGAGTCCGGGCAGCTGCTCAACGCGTCGTTCATGGACTTCCTCATGCCCTACGTCACCGAGATCCCCGACGGCATCGCCATCGACCACCTCGAGACGCCGTCCCCCCTCAACCCGCTCGGCATCAAGGGCGCGGGCGAGGCCGGGGTGATCCCGTCCGCCGCGGTGTTCGCCGCCGCCATCGAGGACGCGGAGAAGATCCCGATCCGGGACATGCCGATCTCGCCGTCCGAGCTGTTCACCCTTCGTCAGTCGCAGGAGCACACGTCATGAAGATCGCCGGTTCCAACGTCCTCGAGCAGCCCGTCGAGAAGGTGTGGGACGCGCTGCTCGACCCGCAGGTGCTCGTCGCCACGATCCCCGGCTGCGAGCGGCTGGTCGCGACGGGTGGCCCCGGTGACCACGCCTACGACATGACCGTCACCGCCGGCGTGGCCGCGATCAAGGGCACCTACCAGGGCCAGTGCACGCTCTCGGACCTGCAGCGGCACGAGGGCCTGACCATGCGCCTGTCGGGCGCTGGCGCGCCGGGCACGGTCGACGCGACCGTGGCCGTCACCTTCGCCTCGCCGTCCCCGGGCGCCACCGAGATCTCCTACGAGGCGGACGCGGTCGTGGGCGGCATGGTCGGCGGCGTCGGGCAGCGGATGCTCAGCTCGGTGTCCAGGCGGATGGCCGGGGAGTTCTTCGGCAACGTCGGCAAGGCGATCGCCGGCGGCCCGGTGGCCGCTCCCGCGGCGGCGCCGGTCACGACCGACACCGGCGCGCCGGTCTTCTCGGCCCCGGCGAAGCCGGCCGTCTCGGCGCAGGACGACTTCCTCAAGGGCATCGCGGTGGGTGCCGGTCTCGTGGTGCTCGGCGTCGTCGTCGGGCGGCTCTTCGGCCGTCGATGAAGCACCCGGCGAACCTGACCGTCGACTCGACCGCGCGCGACCAGGCGGCCGCCGTACGCCGGCGCGAGATCTCCGCGCGCGAGCTGCTCGAGCTGCACCTGGCGCGGATCTCCGAGCGCAACCCGGAGCTCAACGCGATCGTCTCGCTGGACGAGGACCGGGCGCGGGCCGGGGCTCTCGCCGCGGACGAGGCGCTCGCGGTCGGCTCCGAGGTCGGGCCCCTCCACGGGCTGCCGTTCGCGTTCAAGGACACCCATGCGGTGGCGGGCTGGCGCACGACGTACGGCTCTCCGCTCTTCCGCGACCACGTGCCGGACCGGGACGAGCTGCTGGTGGAGCGGGTGCGCCGGGCGGGTGTGGTCGTCGTCGGCAAGACCAACGTGCCCGAGTTCGCCGCCGGGTCGCACACGTTCAACACCGTCTTCGGCACGACGCTGAACCCGGTCGACCCCACGCGCTCGGCCGGCGGCTCGTCGGGCGGCGCGGCCTGCGCGCTCGCCGCGGGCATGGTGCCGCTCGCGGACGGCTCCGACATGGGCGGCTCGCTGCGCAACCCCGCGTCGTTCTGCGGCGTCGTCGGCCTGCGCCCGTCGCTGGGCCGGGTGCCGGAGTGGCCGCACGCGAACCAGTGGGAGACCACCTCGGTCGGCGGCCCGATGGCCCGCAACGTCGGTGACCTCGCGCTGCTGCTGTCGGTGCTCGCCGGCCCGGACCCGCGTGCCCCGTTGGCCCTCGGCGACCCCGGGTCGTCGTTCGCGCCGCCGCTCGCCGGCTCGCTGGCGGGCCTGCGGGTGGCGCTGTCGGTCGACCTCGGCGGTGCGTTCGAGGTCGACGACGAGGTGGCCTCGATCGTCGCGTCGTCCGCCTCGGTCTTCCCGTCCGTGGCGTCGGCCCACCCCGACCTGTCGCTGGCCGACGACACGTTCCGCACCCTGCGGGCGTGGCACTTCCAGGCCCGCTTCGGCGCTCTCCTCGCCGAGCACCCGGACTCCTTCAAGCAGTCGCTCGCGGACAACATCCGCGCGGGGGAGTCCCTCACCGGCGCCGACGTCGCGCGGGCCTACCAGCAGCGGACGGCGCTCGCGGAGACGATGCGCGAGTTCTTCTCCTCCTACGACGTCCTCGTGCTGCCGGTCTCGCAGGTCCCGCCGTTCCCGGCCGACCAGGAGTTCCCGACCGCGATCAACGGCCGCCCGATGGGGACCTACCTGGACTGGATGCGCGCGGCGTACTCCATCACCGTCACCGGCTGTCCCGCCATCTCCGTGCCCTTCGGCACGACGGCCTCCGGGCTGCCGGTCGGCGTCCAGCTCGTCGCCGCCCACGGCCGCGACCGGTTCCTCCTCGAGGTCGCCGCGGCGTTCGAGGAGGCGACCTCCTGAGAGCAACGTCCGGGCGCGCGCGGCTCGGCCGCCGCACGGCAGTTGGCGACTCTCGAGGCCGGTGCCGATTCATCACGGTAGGCAGATGAAGCTGCACTTCCCCTGGTGGGTATGGCGCGGGGAGTGCCGACTCGCCTGCCTACCGTGATGAATCACCCGGTGAGGGGCGGCGGTGGGCGGTACGTGCTCGACACGGTCGAGGGTGCCGGCCTGGGCGTGCCCGCTCGCGCCGGCCGGCAACACCGTCCCGACGGCCGTGCCGGTCGGCGAGCTCCCGTCCTGAGGGTCGGCCACTTCTCCACAGGACCAGTGGAAAACCTGTCAGGAATGGCCCGGATGGCTGTGGAGGACCGGGGGCGGGGCTGTGGGTAACCCACGACTTTCCGTGGAACCGGAGGAATGTCGGCGTACGCCCTTGCGCGCTCGGAACGCGAGGGCATAGAACTTCTCCCACGCACTCCGGCAACGGAGGGCGGGACAGCTCGGAGACGAGGGTCCGAACGACACGAGCCGGCTTGCCGGAGCGTGGCGCAGCGGCTGGGTGACGAGGCCGCTGGGACCGGAGAGCCGTGCTGTTCGACCGGGAGCGTCACCGGTACCGGTCACCCGAAGGGCCCTTGCGACTCATACCCGCAAGGGCCCTTCTCCCGTTCCGGGAGAAGGGCCCCAGGGCAGAGCCTCAGCGCTGGATCTGCATGACGATGGCCTTCGGCTCCGTGAAGAACTCGCGGCTGAAGTTGCCTCCCTCGCGGCCCACGCCTGAGTCGCCGACACCGCCGAACGGCGTCCGCAGGTCTCTGATGAAGAAGCAGTTGACCCAGACCGTGCCCGCGCGAAGCCGGGAGGAGACCCGGTGGGCCCGGGAGAGGTTCTCCGTGAACAGCATGGCGTTCAGGCCGTAGCGGGTGTCGTTCGCCAGCGCGACCACCTCGTCCTCGGACTCGAACCGGTTGACGACGCACACGGGGCCGAAGATCTCCTCGCAGTAGGCGGGAGCCGTGAGCGGCAGGTCGGTGATGATCGTCGGCTTGACCAGCCAGCGGCCCTCGGTGTCGGCGCCGCCCGTCAGGATCTTCCCGCCGTCGGCCGGCACGTCGTCGAGGTAGGACGTCACCTTGTCGAAGTGCCTCTTGCTCGCCAGCGAGGAGAACTTCGTGGCCGGGTCGAAGGGGTCGCCGATGGTCAGGGCCTCGGCTGCGGCGACGAAGCGGTCCATGAACTCGTCGTAGATCCCGGCGCCGACGAAGAGCCGGGAGCCGGCCAGGCAGACCTGCCCCGAGTTGCGGAAGATCGACTCCACCGCCCAGTGGACGGCGTTCTCGATCTCGGCGTCGTCGAAGACGATGTTGGCGCCCTTGCCGCCGAGCTCCAGCGAGACCGGAGCGAGGTGTGCCGCCGCTCCCGCCATGACGTGCCGCCCGGTGGCGGAGGACCCCGTGAACGTCACGCGGTCCACCCGGTCGTCCGACACCAGGGAGGAGCCGGCCGGCGTGCCGTGACCGTTGAGGACGTTGATGACGCCCGGGGGAAGCCCTGCCTCGACGGCCAGTCGCCCCAGCAGGGTGACGGAGGCGGGGGTGTCCTCCGAGGGCTTGATCACGCAGGTGTTGCCCCAGGCGATGGCCGGAGCGACCTTCCAGGTCGCCATCATCAGGGGGAAGTTCCAGGGGCTGATGGCGGCCACGACACCCGCGGGCCCGTACTCGCTGTAGGAGTGGTGTCCCGAGTCCATCGGGTAGACCTCGCCGCAGTGGTCACGTTGGTGGTCGGCGAAGAACCGGAAGTTCCAAACCGACCGGGCGACGTCGTGCTTCGACTGCGCCAACGGCTTGCCCATGTTGGTGGTGTCGAGCGTCGCCAGCTCCTCGGCGTGCTGCTCCATCACGTCGGCGAGGCGATGGATCGCCGCCGCGCGCTCGGCCCGGCCCAGCCGCGGCCAGGGACCTTCGTCGAAGGCCGCGCGGGCGCTCGTGACCGCTCGGTCCGCGTCGGCCGCCGATCCCTCGGCGGCCTGGGCGAACACCTCCTGGGTCCAGGGGTTCCAGACGTCGAAGCTGGCGCCCTCCAGGGAGGGGACCTCCTCGCCGTCGATGAGGTGTCCGAAGAACTGGTCGCTCATGTCGTCTCCTGGCTGCTGGCGCGGCGCTCGGCGATCGTGACGTCGCCCGCCGCCCAGTGGGTCGTGGGGATCTCCCGCACGACGACGCGCACCGACTCGCGCGGCGCGTCCACGGTCTCCACCGCCGCGGCGGTCAGCGCGGTGATCAGCGCGCGCACCTGCTCGGGGCTCCTGCCCTCGACCATGGTCACCTCGATCAGGGGCATGGCTCAGTCCTCCCCACCGCGGACGTGCACGGACCCGAGGTTGGTGAAGTGCATGGCCACCGAGGACCCCGGCGGGATGGGTACGGCGTCGGTCATCGCGCCGGTCAGCACCACCCAGCCGGGCTCGATGGCGCGGCCGCGTCGGGCGAGCTCGTTGGCCGCGAGCGCGAGGGCCTCGCCCGGGTGGCCGAGAACAGCGGCGCCGGTCGCCGAGTCGACGACCTGGCCTCCGACCTCCACCAGGACCGCCTCGAGCGAGAGGTCGAGGTCGTTCGGGCCCCGGCCGACCGGTCCGGTCATGAAGGCGCCCGAGGACGCGTTGTCGGCCACCACGTCACCCGCGGTGAACCGGAAGTCGCGGTAGCGGCTGTCGATGACCTCTGCTCCGCCCAGCACGGTGCCGACGGCCGCCATGGCGGTCGCCGCCGTGACCCCCGGCCCCTCCAGTCGGTCACGCATCACGAAGACCAGCTCGGGCTCGACGCGCGGATGGATGAGCCGGGCCTGGGGGACCGGCTCGCCGGCCGGGAGCACCATGGCGTCGGTGAGCCAGGCGACCAGCGGCACGTCGACGTTCATCCGCTCCTGCTTGGCGCGGCTGGTGAGGCCGAGCTTGACCCCGATCAAGGTCTCGCCGCGGGCCAGCCGCGCCTCGAGGTTGCGGTCCTGGATCTCGTAGCCGGTGTCGAGATCGAGCTCGGGCCACTCGTCGGTGAAGGGCGGCCGGTCGCGGCGCTCCTCCTCGCAGCGCAGCAGCTCGTCGGCGACCGAGGCGACGTCCCAGGCGGCCATCAGCGGGCACCCGCCGCAGCCAGGTCGCCCAGCTCCTGCTCCTGGGAGAGCTGGAGGGCGATGTCGATGATCATGTCCTCCTGGCCGCCGACGTAGCCGTACTCGCCGACCTTCTGCAAGATGGCGTGCGCGGGTACGCCGTAGCGCTCGGCCGCCCGTTCGGCGTGCAGCAGGAACGATGAGTAGACGCCGGCGTAGCCCTGGGTGATGGAGGCCCGGTCCATCCAGGGCAGTCGCTTCACGAACGGGCGCACCACCTCCTCCGCCGCCGAGAGCACCTCGCCGAGGTCGACGCCGGTGCGCACCCCCATCCGCTCGAAGGTCGCGGCCAGCACCTCGGTCGGCGAGTTGCCGGCGCCGGCACCCAGGGCGCACAGCGCTCCGTCGATCTGTCTCGCCCCGGCCTGGAAGGCGAGAACGGAGTTGGCGATGCCGAGGCTGAGGTTCTGGTGCCCGTGGAACCCCACCTGCACCTGGTCGCGGCCGACCTCGTCGAGCACGGCCTGGACGCGCTGCTGAGCGTCGGAGAGCACGAGCGCACCGGCGGAGTCGACCACGTAGACACACTGTGCCCCCGCGTCCGCCATGATCCGCGCCTGCTGGGCCAGCACCTGGGGCGTGGTGCTGTGAGCGAGCATCAGGAACCCGACCGTCTCCATCCCGAGCTCCCGGGCCCGGCCGAAGTGCTGGATGGAGACGTCCGCCTCCGTGCAGTGCGTGGCGATGCGGGCCACCGAGGCACCGGCATCGCGGGCGCGCTCGAGATGCTTGAGGGTGCCCAGACCGGGCAGCATGAGGACCGCGATCCTGGCCTGGGTCGCCTCGTCCACGGCGGCGGCGATCAGATGGAACTCGTCCACCTTGCTGAACCCGTAGTTGAAGCTCGAGCCGCCCAGGCCGTCGCCGTGGCTGACCTCGATCACCTGGACACCGGCGCGGTCGAGGGCCGACACGACGCCGCGCACCTGCTCCTCGGTGAACTGGTGCGACATCGCGTGAGAGCCGTCGCGCAGCGTCGAGTCGGTGATGCGGAGGTCGGCCGGACCACTGCCCGGCGTCTGCGCACGGACGTCGGTCTCGGTGACCTCGCTCGTCACCACCGGGGCGTCCTCGGGCCGGATGGTCATGTCTCCCATGAGTCAGACACCTGCCTTCTCGACCAGGTCGTCGGGCTCGAGCTCGCCGAGGTCCGCCGAGGACTTCCACGACGTCTCGACGCCCAGCCGGTGGGCCATCATCAGGTCGCCGACGCGGGCCGCGGCGGCGGTGATGATGTCCAGGTTGCCGGCGTACTCGGGCAGGTAGTCCCCCCGGCCCTTCACCTCGGTCGGCACGAACACCCGGGCCTGGCCGCGCCAGGTCTCGCGGGCGGGGTCGAACTGGGGCTCGGCCCGCAGGTGGTAGCCGGGGACGTACTCCTGGACCACGCGCACCATGGCGTGCACGGACTCGAGGATCCGGTCCTGGAGCGGCCCGGGCTCGCCCGCCTCGGCCGGGATGGCGCAGAACACCGAGTTGCGCATCATCAGGGGCGGCTCGACGGGGTTGAGGATGATGATCGCCTTGCCCTCGGCGGCTCCTCCGATGGCCTCCACCGCGGAGGCGGTGGTCTCGGTGAACTCGTCGATGTTGGCGCGGGTGCCCGGGCCGGCCGACCGGCTGGAGACCGAGGCCACGATCTCGGCGTACGGGACCGGCACGACCGAGGAGACCGCGTGGACGACGGGGACGGTGGCCTGGCCGCCGCAGGTGATCATGTTGACGTTCATCGCGTCCAGGTTGAACGACAGGTTGACGGGCGGGCACAGGTACGGGCCCACCGCCGCCGGGGTCAGGTCGACCGCGAGGATCCCCGCTTCGGCGTACCGCGGCGCATGGGCCTCGTGGGCCTTGGCGGAGGTGCACTCGAAGACGATGTCGGGCAGCTCGTCCTGCGCGAGCAGCCAGTCGACTCCCTCCGCGCTCGCTTCGAGTCCGAGGCGGCTGGCGCGCGCGAGCCCGTCCGAGGTGGGGTCGGCGCCCACCATGTAGCGCGGCTCGATGATCTCGCTGCGGCGCATCAGCTTGAACATCAGGTCGGTCCCGATGTTGCCGGGGCCGACGATGGCGGCGGTGGCCTTGGCCTGCGTCATCTCAGTGGTCTCCGTCCTGGGGGTCAGGGGCGAACCGGGCGGTGACGCCGCCCAGTCCGGCGAACGTGGCGGTGAACGTGTCGCCGGCAGCGACCGGCGACATGGCGCACACCGAGCCGGGGAGGACGACCTGCCCGGCCTCGAGGCTCACTCCTCGGTCGCCGAGGACATTGGCGAGCCACACCAGCGAGGTCAAGGGTGACCCGAGCACGGCGCCACCCGCGCCGGTGCCGACCACGGCACCGTTGCGGGTCATCACCGCGCCCGACAGGCGCAGGTCGACGGCGCTCAGCGGGGTCGGGGTGGACCCCAGGACGACGGCGCCGGAGCTCGCGTTGTCGGCGATGGTGTCGAAGAGGCCGATCTTCCAGTCCTCGATCCGACTGTCGACGATCTCGAGCGCGGGAAGGACGAAGTCGACGGCAGCGATCGCCTCGTGGGCCGTGACGCCCGGGCCGGAGAGCGAGCGCTTCAGCACGAACGCGACCTCCGGCTCGATGCGGGGCTGGACGAACCGGGACACGGGGATCGGTGCGTGCTCGAGGTAGAAGAAGTCGTCGAGCAGGTGGCCGTAGTCGGGCTCGACGACCCCCAGGAGCCGCTGCATGGCCGCGCTGGTCAGTCCGACCTTGTGCCCCCGGATCGAGCGGCCCCGGGCGACCAGCTGCTCGATCTGGAGCACCTGGATGGCGTAGGCGTCGTCGAGCTCCAGGTCGTCGTACGTCGAGGTCAACGGTGCGACCGGCTTGCGGGTGTCGTAGGCGTCCAGCAGCCGCCGAGCAGCGTCGGCGCGTGCTGCGTCATCGATCACAGATCCAGCTCCAGACGGTCGCTGGTCGGTCGGGAGCAGCAGATCATCATCTTGTCCATGGCCGCCTGCTCCCGCTTGGTGAGGACGAGGTCCCGGTGGTCGACCGTGCCGGCGAGCACCCGTGTGACGCACGAGCCGCAGATGCCGTCGCGGCAGTCGTTCTCCACCTCGACGCCCAGGGCGAGGACCGTGTCCAGGATGTTCGCGTCGGGCTTCATACGGAGAGTGTGACCGGACTGGGCGAGTACCAGCTCGTAGCTGTCCCCGTCGAGCGGCTCCGACTCCTTCGGCTCCACCCCCGCGCGGCTGAACAGCTCGAACCTGACGATGTCCTGGTCCGGGCCGTGCACCCTCTCGGCGGCCGCTTCGACGGCACGGAGGAGGGGGAGTGGGCCGCAGACGTAGACCAGGCCGCCGTCGGGAAGGTCCTTGACGACCGTGTCGAGGTCCGGTCGCCCGTCGGTGTCCTCGGCCAGGAGGAGGAGTCGCTCGCCCATCGCGGCGAGCCGCTCACGGAAGGCCATCGAGTCGGCCGTCCGGCCTCCGTAGACGAGGCGGAACGGGCGCCCCTCCCGGTCCAGGTGCTCGGCGAAGGTGATGATCGGGGTGATGCCCACGCCGCCCGCCACCAGTGCATGGTAGGGCGCGTCCTCCAGTGCGAACCCCTGCTTGGGGCGCGTCACCAGCAGCCGATCGCCCACCCGGAGGGTGTCGTGGACGTACGCCGAGCCACCTCGTCCTTCCGGCTCCCGCAACACCGCGATCTGGTAGTACGACAGGTCGCGCGGGTCGCCGCACAGGGAGTACTGCCGGGTGGACCCGTCGGGGACGTAGACGTCGAGGTGCGCGCCCGGCTCCCACGCAGGCAGGGGCCGGTCGCTCTCGATGCGGGTCAGCTTCACCGAGACGACCCCCTCCGCCTCGAGGGTCATCTGGGTCACGCGGAGCTCCCGCTGCTCAACCATCCCTGTCCTCCTCCGGGAGCTCGAGGAGCTTGCGCACCTCGGCGTAGGAGGTGTCGGGGTCGGTGACGTCGAACCACACGGAGCTGATCCCGAGCGCCTCGGCCCCCAAGATGTTGGAGGTCTGGTCGTCGAGGAAGACCATGGCATCGAACGGTACGCCGAGCCGCTCCGAGAGCAGCTCGTAGAGCCTCGGCGCCGGCTTGAGGTGACCCTCGACGGAGCCGTCCACCACCACGTCGACGTCCCCGACGATGTCGATCGCGTCGATCCACTCCTGCGAGTGGAACGCCCGGAGGTCGTTGGTCAGGATCCCGATCGGCACTCCCGCCCGCTTCGCATCCTCGACCAGCGCACGCGCCTGGTCGCGCACCAGCTCCGGCCTGGCGGGCTGGTACAGGTGCGCGATCATCGCCCGGATGTCCCCGTCGTGCCCTCCCCGCTGGTGCCATTCGGCAGCGCGTTCGTCCCAATAGGCCCGCTCGGTGATCTCGCCCGCCTGCAGGCTCTCCCAGGTCAGGTCGCGATGGGCGGGGCCCGCCAGCGGCCCCCTCAGGTGGAGCAGGTCGTACGCGGGAGTCCCGGGAAGGTCGGCCACCAGCTCGAAGGGCGTGAGCAGGACGGGACCGCCGAAGTCGAGGACGAGGGCTCGGTTCACCATGTCAGTGCTCAGGCTCCTCGATGACCGCCTTGTCGAACAACACCACGTTCCCCGTCCACCTGCAGGAGGCGCACCAGGTCAGGAAGATCCGCTCGGTCCCGCTCCACCACTCCGAGATCAACCCGCGCTCGAGCGACGCCGCGCACGACGGGCAGAACTTGGGCTTGTCGAGGAGGTGGTGGGCGGCGTCGGAGGCGAACCAGTCACCCGGCGGCGGGAGCAGGTAGGGGTCGGGCGGCATCTGAGGCATCGGCCCGTGATGGGCCGCCCGCATCGCCTGCTCGATCTCACGCACCGGACCCGGCCTTCTCACGCGCGGCGGCCGCGTCGCGGTGCAGCGCCAGCAGCTCCTCGCGGATCGGGCTGTAGCGCATCGAGCCGCCGTTGATCCACTGGTCGGTGAAGGCGGTGCCGGCCCCGAACTTGTCCTTCTCGCAGGGCAGGTCGATGACCTCGTGCTCGAAGCGCACGACGCCCGGTGGGTCCTCGCCGTCCTCGACGGACGCCATGGCCTCCTTGAACATCTTGCGCAGCATCGCGACGCCCTGGTCGGAGCGTCCCAGGTGCTCCTGGGTGCGGTCGGTGATCGCGCCCTGGGACACCCACGCCATGACGTCCTGGCCCTCGACGTAGTCGGTGACGAAGTCGCCGTTCTCGTCGAAGACCTCGTAGTCGTAGATCACCGGCCGCTCCTGCGGCTCCCAGGTCCCACCCTCGGGATGGTGGAGGGAGTAGAAGAGCTTCCACGTGGTGGTGTCGTCGATCGGCACGCGGATCTGCATCTGGTCGATCCACTGACCGCCGACGCGCATGCCGTAGGGGAAGACGAGCGGGTGCCCGATCGCCCAGTCGTCGTTCTCCTCGCCGTGACCCTCGAGCACGCGGCGCTTGATGATGCCGTACTCGAACTCGTCGAAGGCGACCTTGATGTGCTTCTTCTGGAACGACTTCGGGGCCTCGAAGCCCTGCGTCTGACCCAGGAACTCGAAGTACGCGCCGTGGAGCCACTCGACGTGGTGGGGATCGACCGAGTTCTCCATGATCTGCAGCCAGTTGCACGGCAGGGTGGCCACGCCGATGTCCCGGATGCCGTCGAGGACGTACACGTCGAAGCGCGGCAGCTCAGGGACCGGGGTGGGCCCCACGTAGACCCACACCATCCCACCCAGGGCCTGGGCCACGCCGGCCTTGGCCTTGATCTTGTCGCGGAACGTCGTGTTGTCGTTCTCGGCCGGCTGCTCCACGCACTGCCCGGAGAAGTCGTACTTCCAGCCGTGGTAGCCGCAGCGGATGCCGTCCTCGTGCACGATCCCGTAGGTCAGCGAGGCCCGACGGTGCGGGCAGGCCTCGCCGATGATCCCGTACCTGCCGGACGGGGTCTTGTACAGCGTCCAGTTCTCTCCCAGCAACCGCACCGTCTTGCTGGCTCGCTTGTCGAAGTCCTGCTCGAAAGCGATCGGGTACCAGTAGCGGCGCAGCAGCTCTCCCATCGGGGTACCGGGACCGACGCGGGTCAGTTCTTCGTTCTGCTCGACAGTCAGCATGGTGCTCTCTCTCCTTCTCAGATGGTTGGTGCGGCAGCGTCACTGCTCGAGCAGCGTGACCTTGCCGGTGTTGCCGTCCACGCGGATGAGCTGGCCGGTGCTGATGTTCTTCGTGGCGAAGGCGGTGCCGGTGACCGCGGGCAGGCCGTACTCACGGCACACGATGGCTGCGTGGCTCATCATGCCGCCGACGTCGGTGACCGTGGCCTTGATCTTGCCGAACACCGGGGCCCACGACGGGGCGGTCAGCGGCGCGACGAGGATCTCGCCGTCCTCGAGCTCGCTGATCTGGTCGGCGGAGAAGATCACGCGCGCCTTGCCCTCGACCAGGCCTGGCGAGGCCGCGAAGCCGGACAGCTCCCCGTCCGCGGAGTCGTCGCCCGAGTTGAGCCAGGCGGACACGGAGTCGGAGGTGATGCCCCACAGCATGACGGTGAAGGGCTCGGTCACGACCTCGGGAGGAACGCCGAGTGCCGGAGGTGCGGACCAACGCTTGAGCGCGTCGTGGATACCGCGCCGGCGCTCGATCTCCTTCGGCCAGTAGGCCGGGCCCCGGTGCGGGGCCCCGACCGACCAGCCCGCGAACAGGTCGAAGAGAACGTCGGAGATCTCGTTGCGACGGAACATGAACACGTCGTCGACGCTGGTGATGAACCCGGCGCCCTGGAGCACCTCACCCAGCTCGCGCATCTTGCGCCAGATGACCGAGTGGGCCCAGTGCTCGACGTAGAAGTTGTGGTTCTCGACGTACGGGAACACCGTGCGCGACAGTCCGAGCTTGCCGTCGAACGCGGCGCGGTCCTCGTCGGAGTCGAGCAGTTCGCGGTACTCACCGACGACGCGGTCGCGCTCCGCGTGAAGCGACTCCACCGGACGGTCGAGGTCCTCGCCGGCCTTGACCTTCTCCACGTAGCTGACGATGTAGCCCAGCGGCACCTCGACGTTCTGGATCCAGACCTTGTCGGAGTGGTAGAAGCCGGACCCGGTCGAGAAGTTGAACCACGGCTCCGCAGCCTTCTCCCACTCGGCGATCCAGGCGCGGCCGGCGTCGTCGGCCGAGAGCTTCTCCCAGGTCTGCGGGATGTTCTCGACGTCGAAGCGGTCGTCGACCCCGCTCGACACGGCCAGGCGGGCCAGCCGCTTGAGCTCGTCGTCGGGCCGGAACAGGTCGACGTCCACGCCGGCGACCATCTTGGCGATGGCCAGGTCCGGGATGGACGGGAAGGCGGCCTTGCAGAACCCGAAGAAGTCGAGGTAGGCGGCGTAGCCGAGGTTGAGGAACTCGAAGTGGTACTGCCACAGCGTCAGGGCCTTGTCGAGCAGGCCGTGGTAGGTGGAGAGAAGCCGGTCACCGGAGCCGCGTCCGGCGCCCGAGGTGATGACCTCCATGTCCTCCATCTCGGGGAGGGGGGAGAAGTCGAGCTCGGTCAGCTCCTGCACCAGGGCGCGGATCTTGACCAGCCAGTCGTCGTACAGCCGGTCCCAGTTGCCGAAGTAGTAGCCGGCTCGTTCCATGAAGAGCGGGACGCGTGCCTCGATCTCCGACTCGGGAGCGGGCACGGGGCTGAGGTAGACGTAGCCGTTGAGGATCCTGAAGTCCACGCCGAAGGCGGGCGGCACGAGATAGTGCCGGGTGTTGTACTGCCCGAGCGAGGCGATCGCGAACTCGAAGAGCGTGGTGTCCCACGGGGTCATGGCCTCGGGCCAGTGGACGCCGTCGTGGAACCAGAAGCCACTGTCCTCGTAGTCGCGACGGTCCTCGCTGAACAGCGACGAGTACGTGTAGAGCTCCTGCCATCCCTCCGCACCCTCGGGTGTGGTGATGTCGAACGGGCTGGGGAATCGATCTGCCATGGTGCCCTCCTCGGGTCACGCCGGTGGTTGAGCGGTTGAGGTTCGCGGTCGGCCGGCTTCCCTCGCCGGCAGGGTGCTGACCCGAGTCAGGCGGGCTGCACTCCCTTCTTGGCGTAGTGAGGGTTGACCAGGGTGTCGACGATGGAGGCCAGGGAGTCGGCCTTCGCGCCGACGACGTGCCTCTTCTTGCTCCAGACGGTCTCGGGTCGGGCCTGCAGCAGCACCACGTTCTCGCGTGCCGGCAGGTCCTCGTCGACGGCCCACTCGATGTCCTGCGGGCTGCCGTAGTGCTTCTCTGCCGTGCGCGCCAGTCGGGCGACGGCGACGATCTCCTCATCCGTGAGCGACGGGGCGTTGACCTTGTCCGCGGGCAGCTCGACACGGCCCACGGTGGGGTGGCCCCCGTTCACCCCGTCCACCAGCAGGTGCGCGTGCGTCTTGGGGCTGATCGTCCGCCGGTTGATCGACCACATCACCTTGTCGACGAGGAAGTTGTCCGGCGTGACGTCACCGGAGACGACGCCCTCGCCGAAGCCCCACGCTGCGTCGATGCAGATCCCCGAACGGTCCCCGTTGGTCGGGTCGAGCGTGAACGCGACGCCGGCAGCGCGAGGCCGGACCATCTTCTGCACCGCGACGGCCATGTGGATCTCGTCGTGCTTGTAGCCCATCTTGTTGCGATAGGTGATGGCGCGGTCGGTGAAGAGGCTGGCCCAGCACTCGCGGATCTTCTGGAGGACCTCGTCGATCCCGCAGACCCAGAGGTAGGTGTCGTGCTCGCCGGCGAAGGAGGCGTCGGGTGAGTCCTCGGCGGTGGCGGAGGAGCGCACGGCGACCGGGACGTCGGGAACACCGGACAGCTCGCAGAGCTCGGCGTACAGCTGGGTGACGCGTTCCTTGTGCTCTGCCGCGATCGGCCAGGTCTTCACGAGCTCCCGCGTCTGCGCCGCGGCTCGGGCCAGCTCCGCTGATCCCTCCTCGAGGTCCGCGACCAGCGCGCTGGCCTCGGCCATGACCCCCGAGGCCTCCCGCGCGTCTCCGAAGACCCGCGTGGTGACGGCGAAGCCCGGCGGCACGGGGAGCCCGGCCTGACTCATCGCCCCGAGAGATGCGCACTTGCCTCCGACCTGGCCGTGGAACTCACTGGCCAGGGAGCCGAAGGGGATGGCACTGGGGCACTCGGTCATGACGGTCACTCCTGGAATCGGGTGTCGGAGTTGGGAGGGAGAGCGTCGAGGTCGGGGATCACGACCTCCTGGACCCGGTTGCGGTAGAGCACCAGCGCCGTTCGGCCACCGGCCACGAGCCGGACGCGGACGAACTCGGTATTGAAGGGCTCACCGGGGTCGTATCCCATGGCGAGGGTGGCGAAGGCCCGGATCGGGCCGGAGTGGGTGGCGACCACGATGCTGCGGGCGTCCGTCGCCTCGCGGGCGGTCAGGATGCCGCGCCAGAAGCGGCGCACGCAGGACACGGGAGGTTCGAAGTACATCATCGGCATCGTGAGCCAGTGGGTGATCGGGTCGCCGCCGCCCTGCTGGATCCCCCAGAACCGGTCGACGTCCACCAGCCAGCCGGGGCGTTCCCCGAGGCCGACCCGCTCGTACTTCTCCATCTCCCGGTGGTACAGCCGGAAGGCGCTCGTGACGTCGCGAGGGCCCTCGGGTGTCGCCACCTCGAAGTTGCGGAAGTTGCGGTCGTCGTGGAGCTCGCTCACGTCCGGCTCGCCTCGCCCGTAGAGGGCGACGTTGTCGAGGAGGCCGCGGCGCAGGTGCTCGGCCGTCTGACGCGCCCGGTTGGTCGGGGCGCACAGCAGCTCGACCTTCTGCCCGTCGAACACGCGTCGGGCGAGCTCCTGCCCGCGCCGGTGCGCCTGCCAGGACCCGAGCGGCGTGAGGCCCGACTCGGAGGAGTAGCCCTGGGTCTCGCCATGACGGACCAGGTAGATGTCGCAGTCCACGTCGGCCAACTGGTCCCGACGCTCGGGGACGATCTCCCGGGTGCGGGTCACCTCCGCCCACGCCCGCGAGACCCCGACGACGTCGCCGTCGTACAGGACGGGATCGCTGCGGTGGTCCCCGCGGCCGCGGAACTGGCGCAGGTACAGGGGTACCGACGCGTCCTCCTCGGCGGGCGCCGGCTCGGTGGCCGGCACGGCCTGGCCGGTGCGGCGTGCCCGGTGGCGGGTCAGGTAGGCCGGGGCGTCGGGCCGCTCCGTGCGGGGCAGTGCCGGGGAGCCCGCGTGCTCGTCGATCGACATCTCCCGCGCTTCAGCTGTGCACCGTGAGGAACTGCTGGTTCACGACGCCGTCGTAGTAGAACATCGCCCGGCCCATCTCGGCCTCGGTCCACGTGACCGGCTCGGCGCCGGGGTCGACCCAGTAGCCGCCCGTGAACATCTCGTTGCGGTTCCCGAGCGGGTCGAAGAAGTAGAGGCACTGACCGCGGGTGGCGCCGTGCCGCGTGGGGTTCGTCTCCACGTTGACCCCGTGGTAGACGCAGGCATCCGCGGCGTTGCGGAGGTCGTTCCACCCGTCGACCCAGTAGGCGAAGTGGTGGAGCCCCCGGTTGGGGCCCGTGATGAAGGCGATGTCGTGGGAGCGATGGGACACCTCGAGCCAGCTCGCGATCTGGTACCCGTCGTCGCCCAGGACCTGCTCGGTCAGGCGGAAGTCGAGGTGCGCGGTGAGGAAGCGCGTGTTCGTGTCGACCTCCTCGGCGGTGAGGAACACGTGGTCCACCCGCGGCGGCGCGATGCCCGTGAGCCCCATCGGCCGCGGGGGCGGATTGGTCTGCGGGAGCAGGTTGCCCACCTGCTGCATGCCGTAGACGAGCTCCATCTCGTGACCGCTGGGCAGCTCGAAACGGATCGAGGTGCCGTGGCCGGGCGCCCACTCGTCGGCCGCGTAGCGGCGAACGGCGACGCCGGCTGCCTCCAGACGCTCCTGGTAGTGATCGAGGTCTTCGGCGTCGGTCACCTTGAAGCCGAAGTGGTTCAGGCCATGGGTGGGCTCCATCGTCAGCACGACGCTGTGGTGCTGGTGCTCGTCCCAGCACTTCATGAAGACCCGACGGGAGTCTCGCCCGGTCTCGATCATGCCGATGACCTCGGAGTAGTAGGCGGTGGCGAGCTCGAGGTCGGGGACGCGGATCTCGACGTGGGACAGGCGCAGGATGGTCATCAGGTGTGCACTCTCATGAATCGGTCGTTGACCTCGCCCTCGTAGTAGAAGACGGCGCGGCCGATGTTGTCCTCGGTCCACGTCAGGGTCGGGAAGTCGGGGTCGGGGCGGTAGCCGCCGGTGAAGACCTCGTTGCGGGTGCCGAGGGGGTCGAAGAAGTAGATGGTCGTTCCCCGGGTGATGCCGTGACGGGTCGGTCCGACGTCGAGCTGGATGCCGTTGTAGGCCAGCACGTCGGCGCTGTCACGCACGTCGTCCCAGTCGTCGAGCCAGAACGCGAAGTGGTGCAGACCACCGTTGGGCCCGTGCACGATCGCCAGGTCGTGCGGTGAGTGAGAGCGTTCGAGCCAGGTGCCCAGCTGGTGTCCGTTGCCGTCGAGCAGCTGCTCGGTGATGCGGAAGCCGAGGACGTCCATGAAGAACCGTGTCGACTCGCCGACCTCTTCGGCGTTGATGAGCGTGTGGTCCATCCGCGGCGGACAGATCCGGTCGCGGGCGAACGGCTCGTCGTCGGAGGCGGGTTCGAGGAGGTGCCGGGGCCGTGAGGTCCCCACCTTCTCGACGTCGGCGACCAGCTCCATGATGTGGCCACTGGGAGTCGAGAACCGGATCGACTCTCCCTGCCCCAGGGTCTCGCCCCGGCTGATCCGCTCGACGGGGAAGCCGTAGCGGCTGACGCGGTTCTCGAGGTCGGCGAGGTCGTCCTCGTGGTGGACCTTGAAGGACATCAGGTCCATGCCCATGCGCTGGGCGTAGCGCAGCCGCAGCGAGTGGTGGTCCTCCTCGTCCCAGCACTTGAGGTAGACCGAGTCGTCCGTGCGGGCGGTGATCTCCATCCCCATCACGCCGGTGTAGTAGGCGGCCGCCAGGTCGAGGTCGGTGACGGTCACGTCGACGTGGCCCAGGCGGAGGATGCCGCGCGAGCGGCCGGGCACGGTGGGGCGGCCGCTCATGGCGTGGGCCTGGCGGGTGTCGGACGGGTCGAACCGGGCGCCGTCGGCCGGGGCGTCCTTGGCGAACTCTCGCCGCATGCCGGCGGGAGTTCCTTCCACGAGGTCCTCGAGCCCTGTGACGCCATTCACATGTGCCATGTCGAAACCATGACCCGCGGAACGCCGATCCGGTGGACCCGTTCCGCTATACAGAACACAAGGTGTCCAATACGCAGCCCGGGGGCCACCCTGATCCTGTGACCACCGACACCTCCCAGGGCGAGGGCCCCGCCGGCCCGGAGGCCATGCGCGAACTGGTCAGGGCCTACGTGTACGCCGTGCACGCGGCGTACCTCGACCACACCCGTCACCTGTCCGCGGGCGAACGGGGCGCGCTGCCCCTGGTCGCCGGTGAGCACCTCACCGTCGTCGCGGCCGCCTCCCGTCAGCTGCACCTCGTCGCCACCACGGACACCCTTCCGGCTCCGCAGGGTCGCGAGGTCGAGTACGCGGACGAGCACCTCGGGGTGACGTGGCGCCTGCGGTTCTACGACCCCTCGGTGGTCCCGGCGCTCGGCCTGCTCGTGGACGACCGCGCCGAGGAGGTGCGGAGGGTCCTGGGGATCGGGGACACGCTCTACCACCTGTCCGTGGACGTCGGCGGTGGTCTGGGGGTGCACCACGCCCAGCACTCCGGCGTCGCGCTGGCCAACCAGCACACCAAGCAGTTCCGTGACCTCGAGCGGGTGCGCCGGGCGCTCCCGCAGCGCGAGCAGAGCATCGACGAGCTGGGCGTGTGCGTACGCAACGGCCTGGCACGCGCGGCTGCGCTGCTGGCGGCCGACCTGAGCTCGGGCCGCCTGGACGCGGGCTCGGCCGGCTCCGCGGCGGACAGCCTCGCCGCGCTCGCGGACGACGTGGCGCGATGAGCGACGGGGCGTCTCCCGGGGAACGGTTGTCGAGCGTCGCGGCCGCCGCCCGCATCCTGCGGGAGTTCGGCAAGCACAGCACCCAGCTCGGTGTCACCCAGCTCGCCCACCGGGTCGGGGTCGGGAAGAGCACGGCCCACCGCGTCATCTGGACCCTCGTCCAGGAAGGGCTGCTGGAGAAGGTCGAGGAGACGGGGCTGTTCCGGCTGACGGCGACGATGCGCTCGCTGGGAGCGAGTGCCGAGACCGCACAGCGACTGCACGAGGCGTCGACGCTGCCGCTCGACCATCTCCGAGCGGTGACCTCGGGCACGATGCACATCGGCATCCTCGACGGCCACGACGTGCTCTACGTCGAGCGGCGCGAGGGGCCGGGCGCGATACCCGTGTTCCGGGAGGTCGGGGCTCGCAACGCCGCCCATGCCACGTCCAGCGGCAAGGTGCTGCTCGCGTTCCTGCCCCCTGACCAGCAGAAGCGCACGGTGAGTGAGATGCGGTTGAGCGCGAAGACGCCTCGCACGATCACCACGACGGCCGCTCTCCTCGAGGAGCTCGCCACCATCCGGCGGCAGGGCTTCGCGGAGAACCGGGGCGAGTCGGAGCCGGGGATGTGCTCCATCGCCGCCCCGATCCGCGACCCCCTGGGGCGGGTGGTCGCCTCCGTCTCGATCGCCGAGCACGTCGGCGACGGCGAAGCCGGGATCCGCCATCTGGCGCATCCGCTGATGGACACGGCGGTGCGCATCTCCTCGGGGCTCGGGTGGCGACCGTGACGAGCCGGTGGGAGCGGGTGTGTCGGGTCGACGACGTCGCCGACGACCGGCCGGTGGGCCGGGTGGTCGGGACGTCTGGCCAGGACCGGGACCGGGTCTGCGTCGTCCAGGGACCAGCAGGCCGGCCGGTCGCGATGCTGGACCGCTGCCCCCACCGCGACATCTCCCTGTCCGGGGGCACGGTGCGGGACGGCACGCTGATCTGCCCGGGGCACTTCTGGCGCTTCGACCTCACCGACGGTCGGCGGACCGACCGGCCCACCGAGCGTGCCACCTTCTATCCCACCCGGATCGTCGACGGCTGGGTGGAGGCACTCCTCCCGCCGGCGGCGCGCCACCAGTCGATGCGTGCCTGGCTGCTCGAGCAGGCCGCCGCGAGGAGCCCCGCCATGCCCGAGCCCGCGCCCACCACCCCCGAGATCGGCCAGACCGCCGACGTGGCGGGTGTCGCCACGAACTACCACGACGAGGGCTCCGGCGCCCCGGTGGTGCTCGTCCACGGCTCGGGACCCGGTGTCAGCGCCTGGGCCAACTGGCGGCTGGCCCTGCCGGCGCTCTCCCAGCACGCGCGCGTGGTGGCCCCCGACCTGCTCGGGTTCGGCTACACCGAGCGACGATCCGACGACCGCTACGACATGGACGCGTGGACCGACCACCTGGTCGGCTTCCTGGACGTGCTGGAGCTCGATCGCGTGGCGCTGGTGGGCAACAGCTTCGGCGGGGCGCTGGCCCTCCGCCTGGCCACGCGTCACCCGGATCGGGTGGGCAAGCTGGTGCTGATGGGGAGCGTCGGGACCCGCTTCGCGCTCACGCCGGGGCTGGAGGCCGCCTGGGGGTTCGAGCCGTCGCTGCGCGCCATGCGTGACCTGCTCGACGTCTTCGCCTACGACCGGGACCTCGTCGATGACGACCTGGCCCGCCTCCGGCTGGATGCGGCCACCCGACCCGGGGTGCAGGAGGCCTTCAGTGCGATGTTCCCCGCGCCGCGACAGGCGCACGTGGACGCGATGGCGGTCGACGAGGAGCTCGTGCGCGGCATCGACGTGCCCACCCTGGTCGTGCACGGACGCGACGACCGGGTGATCCCCCTCGAGACCTCGTTGCGGCTGCACGAGCTGATCGACGACTCGCAGCTGCACGTGTTCGGCCGGTGCGGCCACTGGGTGCAGATCGAGCGCGCCGATGACTTCCACCGCCTCGTGATCGACTTCCTCCGCGACGAGGGAGCCGGACCGGCCCGGACCTGATCGCTCGCCGGGGCACGAGCCGATGCCGGCGTCTCCACAGGAGTCCCGCTCAGCTGTGGGAATCGGGGCCCATCCAGTGGACAGGGAGGGGTCTGCCTGTGGACCATCCGCCGACTTTCGGTGGAACCAGAAGAATGTGGGCGAAAGCCCTTGCGGCCCGGCTCGCCAGGGCATAGAACTTCTCCCACGCACTCCGGCAACGGAGAGCGGGACAGCTCGGAGACGAGGGTCCGTACGACGGAGACCCAGCTTGCTGGGAAGCCGTCGCGGAGGCTGGGTGACGAAGCCGCCGGGACCGGAGTCGAGGAGCCGTCGATCGGGAGCGTCGCCAGTACCGATCACCTGAAGGGCCCTTGGGACTCATACTCTCGAGGGCCCTTCGCCTATTTCCCAGCGCCCTTCGCTAATTCCGGACGCCGCCGGGATCGAGGAGGATGGCGCCGTGCACGACCTCTTCCGCTCCGCGGGCGCCCTGCGACCGGCGTACGCCGCCGTCGACTGGGCGGCCACGCCGCTCGGTCCGCCGGAGGAGTGGAGTCCCGCGCTGGTCAACGCGGTCGACCTGGCGCTCAACACCGGCTTCCCGATCACCCTCCTGTGGGGTCCCGAGGCGGTCCTGGTCTACAACGAGAGCTACGTCGACATCCTCGCCGAGAAGCATCCGTGGGCGCTCGGGCGACCGGTCCTCGAGGTCTTCTCCGAGGCCCGCGAGCTGGTCGACGGCATGCACCGGTACGTCATGGAGCGGGACGAGGCCGTCTACGTCGAGGACGAGCTCGTGCCCCTGGTCCGCAACGGGCACCTGTCCGAGGAGTACTTCACGTTCGCCTACTCCCCGGTGCACGGCTGCGAGGGCCGGGTCGAGGGCGTCATCGACATCGTGGCCACCACGACCGCGCAGGTGATCGCCGGTCGGCGGCTGCGGCTGCTCATCCGGCTCGGGACCGCCCTCACCGAGGCCGACACCGCCCCGGACGTCCTCGAGCGTGCGCTCGAGGTGCTGGACGAGGACACCCAGGACGTCGTGGCGTCCGGGTTCGTGGAGGGTGCGGCGACGGAGGAGACCCTGGTCGACGGCGACGACGGCGAGCCGGTGCTGCTGATCCCGCTGCAGGGGCGCGGCGTCGCCTGCGGGACCGCGCTCCGGGTCACGCTCAGCATGCTGCTCGCGGCCGACGACGAGGCGTACCGGGAGTTCCTGCGGCTCGTGGTCCGCACGATCGACCAGGCGCTCGACCGCGTGCAGGCCATCTCGTCCGAGCGGTCGTTCTCCGAGGCACTCCAGCGCAGCCTCCTCACGCAGCCGGTGAGCACGCCACGGATCGACGTGGCGGTGCGCTACCAGCCCGCGAGCGAGGGGGGCCGGATCGGCGGCGACTGGTACGACTCCTTCCGCCTCCCGGACGGACGGCTCGCCCTCGTCGCACAGCCCGATGGTCGAACGCCGGCCACCCGCCGCCGGTCCTGGTCGACGCCGGCGGTCGGGCGTCGCTGGTGACCGCGGACCCCGACCTCCTGCTCGGCCTCGACCCGGCGTACGACCGTGCCGACCACGCACTCGACCTCGGCCCGGGCGCCACGCTCGTGCTCTACACCGACGGCCTGGTCGAGCGGCGCGGGGTCTCCCTCGAGGACAGCCTGCAGCGGCTGGTCGAGGCGCTGGCCGACCGGCAGCTCCTGAGCGCCGACGAGCTGTGCGAGCACCTGCTCACCGAGGTCGGGGGTGCGATCGAGGACGACGTCGCCCTGCTGGTGCTCCGGGTCCGCGGGTGAGGCCTGAGACGGGGAATCGGCTGACCCACGGGTAACCGCGACACTGGGCGCGTGGTCATGTACACCGTCCTCCACACGGTCGTCCCGCCGGTCGCGAAGCTGGTCTGGCGGCCGACGGTGACCGGGCTCGAGAACGTGCCGCGCACCGGCGCGGTCATCATCGCGAGCAACCACCTCAGCTTCGCCGACTCCCTCGTGATCCCGATCGTGGCGCCGCGCAAGGTGCACTTCCTGGCGAAGTCCGACTACTTCGCCGGCGGGGGCATCAAGGGCACGCTCCAGAAGGCCTGGTTCGAGGGGATGGGCATGCTGCCCGTCGACCGCGACGACCCGAAGGCGGCGCTCGGCAGCCTCGACACCGCGCTCGAGGTGCTCCGCCGCGGCGAGGCGTTCGGCCTCTACCCCGAGGGCACCCGCTCCCGCGACGGCCGGCTCTACCGCGGCCGCACCGGCGTCGCCCACCTCGCGCTCACGGCGGGCGTGCCGGTCGTCCCCGTCGGCATCACCGGCACCGAGAAGCTCCAGCCCGTCGGCTCGAGGCTCCCGCGGATCGTCCCGATCGCGGTGCGGTTCGGCGCCCCCATCGAGGTCGCCGGCCGGTACGCCGGCGTCCCGCTCGGCAAGGCCCGCCGGCTCGTGACCGACGAGATCATGACCGCGATCCAGGCGCTGTCGGGCCAGGAGGAGGCCGGGGTCTACAACGACCGCGCCCCCGACGCCTGAGCGGGTCACGCGTCAGCCCGGTCAGGTGGCGTTCGTGATCCGGGACGGCCCGGCGGCGCCGGCGGTCCGCCCTTTCGGCGCAATTGCGCCGAATGGACGACCCAGGCACGGTTCAGGCTGCCCTTGCGGCGCAATTGCGCTGCTCGAACGACGGCGGTTCGCGCCTCCGGCGGACCGGCCCAACTCGCTGGCAGAGGTTGCCGGAGAACGGCGGTCCGGTCGGCAACCTCTGCCGTGGCCGCCGGGGAACCGGACCGGTTGAATCGGGGTGAGGGCGACAGCGCCGATCTCCAGATCACGACGTACCACCTGCCCCACCTGCCCCACCTGGAAGGGATCAAGCCATGACCCGGCGCATCCGGATCGGCATCGACACCGGCGGGACGTTCACCGACGTCGTCGCCTTCGACGAGGACTCGGGAGAGCTCGTCACGACCAAGACCCCCTCGACGCCGAGCAATCCGGCCGACGGCTTCCTCGCCGGCATCGACAAGGTCCTCGGCCTGCTCGGCGCGGGCGGCGCCGACATCGACGCCGTCAGCCACGGCACGACGGTCGCGACCAACCAGCTGCTCGAGGGCAAGGTCGACCGGCTCGGCTTCATCACCACGGCGGGCTACGAGGCGATGCTCGAGATCGCCCGCCAGTCGGTGCCCGACGGCTACGGCAACTCCTACTTCTGGGTGAAGCCGGACCGGATCGTGCCGCGCGACCTGGTCAAGGGTGTCGAGGGCCGCCTCGACTTCACCGGCGCCGAGGTCCGCCCCTTCGACGAGGCCGGCGCCCGCGCGGCCGCGCGCTGGTTCAGGGCGCAGGGCATCACCACGCTCGGCGTCTGCTTCCTGCACGCCTACGCCAACCCCGAGCACGAGGAGCGGATGCGCGCCGTGCTCGCCGAGGAGCACCCCGACGCGGTCGTGTCGCTGTCGAGCGAGGTGCTGCGCGAGTACCGCGAGTACGAGCGCGCGATGACCACGCTCGTCGACGCCGCCGTGAAGCCGCGGCTCTCGGCGTACGTCAACAACATCAAGAGCCGGCTCACCAGCCAGTTCGAACGGCAGGGCGACGACCGGACGATCCCGTTCTACGTGATGAAGTCCAACGGCGGCGTGCTCTCGGCCGACGAGGTCGTGCACCAGCCGATCACCACCGTGCTCTCCGGCCCGGCCGCGGGCGCCCTCGGCGCCGCGCTGATCGCCAAGGTCGCCGGCTTCGACCGGGTGCTGACCTCCGACGGCGGAGGTACGTCGACCGACGTCTCCGTGGTCATCGACGGCGAGCCGACGCTGACGACCGAGGGCTCGGTCGGCGCGTTCCCGTCGAAGATCCCGATGATCGACGTCGTCACCGTCGGCGCGGGCGGCGGCTCGATCGCCTGGCTCAGCCCCGAGGGCACGCTGAAGGTCGGCCCGCAGTCGGCGGGCGCCGACCCCGGCCCGCTCTGCTACGGCAAGGGCGGCACCGAGGTCACCATCACCGACGCCCACGTCTTCCTGGGCCGGATCCCCCCGCACCTGCTCGGCGGCGAGATCCCGCTCGACGTCGACGCCGCTCGCAACGGCATCGAGTCGCTGGCCAAGCAGCTCGGTCTCAGCCCCGAGGCCTGCGCCACCGGCATCCTCGAGATCTCCGCGTGGAACCAGGCCAACGCGCTGCGCCAGGTCACCGTCAAGCGCGGCCTCGACGTCCGCGACTTCACCCTCACCACGTTCGGGGGCTCGGGGTCGCTGCTGCTCTGCCGCCTGATGGACGTGCTCGACGTCCGCACCGTGCTGGTGCCGCCGAACCCCGGCAACGTGTCGGCCTTCGGCCTGCTCACCGTGGACGTCAAGAACGACTACGTCCGCACCCACGTGACCCTCGCGGAGAAGCTCGACCCGGAGGCGGTCGCCGGCATCTACGACGACCTCACCGCCCAGGCCGCCGAGGCGCTCACCAAGGAGGGCTTCGACCCGGCCGAGCACCAGTTCGCCCGGACCGCCGACCTGCGCTACTTCGGCCAGGCCTTCGAGGTGCGGGTGCCGGTCGCCGCCGACCTCGACCCCGCCGCCGTCGCCGCCGCCTTCCACGCCGAGCACCAGGCGCTCTACGGCTACGACTTCTCCGGCGACGACTCCCAGCAGGTCGAGTGGGTCAACCTCCGCGTCTCGGGCATCGGCCCGATCCAGCGCCCGGAGATCCAGCGCCACGACGGCGCCGGCGCGACCCCGGCGGAGAAGGGACGTCGCGACGTCTGCTTCGACCCCGACGAGGGGTACGTCGACACCCCGGTGCTCTGGCGTCCCGACCTCGTCCCGGGCACGGTCGTCCGCGGCCCGGTCATCGTCGAGGAGTTCGGCTCGACCGTCCCCGTCCACCCCGGTTTCGACGTCCGCGTCGACGAGTACCTCAACCTGATCGTCACGAGGAGCCAGGCATGAGCCGCCGCGCGCCCACGCAGTTCCCCTTCGGCAGCCTGACCGCGGACGCCGGCGCGAGCGCCGACCCGGTGCTCGTCGAGATCGTCCAGGGCTCCCTGGCGAGCGTCGAGATGGAGGTCGAGACCGCCATCGCACGCACGAGCCGCAGCCCGATGATCCGCGACGCGCACGACTTCCGTGCGGGCATCCACGACCGGCTGCTGCGCAAGCTGACCGGCCGGTCGTACTCCGCCCTCGTGCACCCGATCGCCCGGGACTTCCCGATCGAGGAGATGCAGGAGGGCGACGTCTTCTTCCACAACGACGTCTACCGCTCCGAGGGCGGCATCGGCCACCTGCCGGACCTCTGCGTCACCGTGCCCGTGTTCTCCGGCGCCCCGGGAGAGCGCAGGGTCGTCGCGTTCGTCCAGGCCTTCGGCCACCACGACGACATCGGCGGCGCCGTCCCCGGCTCGATGCCGAGCAACGCCACGAGCGTGTTCGAGGAGGGCCTGATGGTCCCGCCGATCCGCCTGTGGGACGCGGGCGTGCCCAACAGGGCCGCGCTGTCGATCATGACCCGCAACTCGCGCATGCCCGAGTCGCTCGCGGCCGACCTGGACGCCGAGTGCTCCGCCTGCCTCATGGGCGCGCGCCGGCTCGGCGAGCTCTTCGACCGGTACGGCGTCGAGACGGTCGAGTCCTGCTTCGACGCGATCATCGCCCGCACCACCGACACCTACCGCCGCGAGATCCTCGGCAAGATCCCGGTCGGCAGCTGGACGTGGGAGGACTACGCCGAGCACGACGGTGTGGACGAGCCGATGCTGCACACGCAGCGGATCACGCTCACCCGCACCGCGGCCGACGACCCCGAGGGGGAGCGGCTGATCCTCGACTTCGACGGCACCTCGCCGCAGGCCAAGGGCCCGATCAACCACTGCGGCGACTACAGCGACGGCGTCTTCCTCAAGAAGTGGCTGGCGCCGATCCTGCGGAACCTCGCCGACACCCCCGAGCGGATGGCCGAGCTCGACGTCAACGAGGGCATCGTGCCGCTCATCGAGATGCGGTTCCCCGAGCCCGGCACGCTGCTGACGCCGATCTTCCCGGCGCCCACCAACGCCCGCACGTTCGTGATCCTGCGGCTGCTCGGCGTCCTGGCGGGCGTCGTCGCCAAGGCGGTCGACGGCCGGATGCCCGCCGACCAGGAGACGATCCGCTACACCGGCGTGTACGGCGAGGACCTGGACGGCCGCCCGTACCTCATGCGCGAGGTGCTCGGCGGGGGCTCCGGCGGCCGCTACTACGCCGACGGCGAGGACACCATCCACGTCGTGCCGGACTCGCGGAACCTGCCGACCGAGTTCACCGAGGCGCGCTTCCCGTTCCGCGTCGAGTCGCTCTCGCTCGCCATGGACAGCGGGGGAGCGGGCCGGTTCCGCGGCGGCCTGGGCTACGAGAAGCACATCCGGATGCTCAAGGACGGCCACTTCATGTCGATCGCCGACCGGTCGATCCTGGCCTGCTGGGGCGTGAAGGGCGGCCTGGCCGGCAGGCCCTTCGAGGTCACCATCGACCCGGGCGGCCCGAACGAGCGCGAGGTCGACGCCCTCGCCGACGCCGAGCCGATCAAGGCCGGTGAGGTGGTCCGCATCCGCACCACCGGCGGCGGCGGTTGGGGCGACCCGCTCGAGCGCGACCCGGGCCTCGTCGTCCGCGACGTGGTGTGGCGCAAGGTCTCCCCGGAGGCCGCGCTGGCGTCGTACGGCGTCGTGCTGACCGGCTCCCTCGACGGCGACACGCTCGGGTACGACGAGGCGGCGACCGCCGCCGAGCGGGCGTCCCGGCCGCAGCCGAGCGAGGCGTTCTTCGACCGTGGCCCGGGCTACGCCGAGCTCGCCGGCGGCGCGGCGTTCGCCGCGGTCGACCTGGTCTGAGCAGCGCCCACCGCGGGCCACTTGTGGCCCGAATCGTCGAGGCGCATGATCGGAGGTGGCAGGCGAAGAAGGTGACGCCATGGGCACGACCGATGTCCTCCGCGGGTCGATCCGGCACACGCACGAGCAGATGGGCGAGCGGCTCGAGGCCGCCCGGTTCAGGGAGACGCCGCCCGACCGGCCCCGCGACGGCTACGAGCGGATCGACGCCTTCCTCGCCACCACGAGCAAGCACCTCCATGCCGTCGACGCCGTCCTGCTGCGCCCCGCGCGCCGGCAGGTCGACGACGGCGGCGTGCTGGTGCACGGCTACCTGCGCTCGGCCAGGGGCCTCGAGGTCGCGCTCGCCCACGTGAAGGCGCACGAGTACGGCTCGGTCTACGAGACGTCGTTCGGCTGGCCGCAGGTGTGGTCGGACGTCGCCGGTGCGCTGGCCGACCACCAGCAGCACGAGGAGGAGCTGGCCGACCGGCTGACCGCGACCCTCGCCGACGCGGACCTCGTGCGCCTCGCCGAACGGCTCCGCGACGCCGAGCTGGCCGCCCCGAGCAGGCCGCACCCCTACACCCCCCACACGGGCCTGCTCGGGCTGGTCGCCCGCAAGGTGATGCACACGGCCGACCGCTTCTGGGACACCGTCGAGGGCCGGATGGTGCCCGAGCCGCCGCCGGAGAAGAAGAAGCCGCCGGGCCGGGTGGCGCAGTACTTCCTGGCCGACCCGCGCTTCGACGAGGAGCCGTCCCCGCCGCCGCCCTAGGCTCCCCGCATGACCCGAGTCGCCGTGTTCGCCGGTCGCGGCAAGACCGGCCGCGCCGTGAGCGCCCACCTCCCCGACAGCCGGGCGCTCGGCCGCGACGGCTGGGACCTCGACGGCTGCGACGCGGCGTACCTGATCGCCCCGAACCTGCACCCCGACGAGCCGGCGTACGTCGGCGCGGCGCTCGACGCGATGCGGGCCGCGGGCGTGGAGCGGGTCGTCTACCACTCGGTCGCCTCGCCGTACGTCCCGGCGATGCCCCACCACCTCGGCAAGGCCGTGTCCGAGGACCTCGTGCGGCGCTCCGGCCTGGTGTGGACGATCCTCCAGCCGGGTGCCTACCTCCAGAACCTCGACCTGTCCGGGCCGACCGTGGACGTGCCGTACGACGTGGACGCGGTGTTCGGCTTCCTCGACCTCGCCGACCTGGGCGTCGTGGCGGCCCGGGTGCTGCTCGAGGACGGGCACGCCGGCGCGACCTACGAGCTCGCCAGCCGGCAGGCCACGGTCCGGCAGCTGGCCGAGGAGGCCCGCGTCCGGGCCCGCCGGGTGGACGACCCCGGCACGCACCGGTGGCTCACGGCGATGTTCGCCTACTACGACCAGCACGGCCTGCCGGCCGGCACCCTCACCCTGCGGGCGCTGCGCGACGGGTCGAGGTGACCAGCGTCACCAGCGAGACCGCCTGCAGCGCGCCGATCACCGCGACCAGGGCGCCGAGGTGGTCGGCGTAGAGCCAGCCGGCGAGCACGCCGCCCGCGAGCGCGGCCACGCCCTGCGCGGCCGCGAAGACGCCGTACGCCGTCGCGAGCGCCGTCGGCGGCACCAGGTCGGCCACCAGCGCCTTGACCGTCGAGTCCTGGATGCCGGTCGCGACACCCCACAGCGCGACGCCGACGAGCACGAGGCCGAGGGTCTGGGCGAACACCAGGGCCGGCACGGCGGCGACCAGCAGCGGCAGCGGGTAGAGGACCTTCGCGCCGACCCGGTCGTAGGCGCCGCCGGTCGCGAGGGCCGCGACCGCCTCGACGGCCATCGCGCCGGCGTACACGACCGGGACGAGCGCGGGCGCGAGCAGGTCGGCCTCGACGAGCGCGAAGGACATCACGCCGAAGGTCATCAGGCCGAGCGTGCTCGCCGCGCAGGAGAACGCGAACAGGCGGAAGTCGCGCGGCAGCCGCACGTGCGTGTCGACGGTGGGCACCGGCGGCGTCGCCTCGATCGGCGCGTGCCGGCGCAGCTGCGCGAGCAGCGCCAGCGAGACCGCTCCGGGGACGGCCAGGACGAGGAAGCCCAGCCACAGCTGCCCGCTGAGCGCCGCGATGCCCGCGATGAGCAGCGGCCCGGCGAACGCACCCACCTGGTCGAGCGCCTTGTGCACGGCGAAGCCGCGACCGCGCCCCACGGGCTTGGCCATGCCGGCGAGCAGCGCGGACTTCGACGGCGAGCGGATCGCCTTGCCGGCCCGCTCGGCGAGGATCAGGACCGACGCGACGCCGAGCCCCGCCGCGCCGAGCATCGGCGCCAGCGCGAGGAGCGGCACGCAGACCGCGGTCAGCGCGTAGCCGAACGTCGTCAGGCCCCAGTGCCGGCCGGTGCGGTCGGCGAGCGGGCCGGTGGCCAGCCGCAGCACGAGCGCGATCGCCTCGCCCGCGCCGGTGACGATGCCGACGGTCAGCGCGGAGGCGCCCAGGGAGCCGAGGAACGGGCCCGCCACCGAGCGCATGCCCTCGTAGACCATGTCCGCCGTCAGCGAGACGAGCCCGAAGGCCACCACCGAGCGCCAGGGGGTCCAGGTCCTCACGTCGGACGATCCTCGCAGGGGCGGCCCCGGTCGCTGCGGTGCGGCCTCAGCTGCTCGGCGTCGGCAGCTGCGGGATCAGCCAGCCCAGGAACGCGTCCTGGCTGCGGGTCTGGAGGTAGATCCGACCGGGACCGGTGAGGTCGCAGACCAGGCCCTCGCCGGAGAAGAACGTCTTCGCCCCGCCCCAGTTCGTGTCGACCTGGATGGTGCCCGAGCACGCGACGAACGATCCGGACTGCACGAAGAGCGTCTGGTTCAGCGGCCAGGCCACCATGTCGCCGGGGAGCGCGGGCGCGACGAGCATCTCGGCGCCGTCGTGCTGCGCGGTGAAGGTGTTCATGAAGAACGACTCGCCGCCGAGCACGGATCGCTTGAGGCCCTTGAGCAGGCCGCCCTGCGTCGACGTCTCGAGGGTGATCCCGGGCGACATGGCCAGCATCGCGCCGGACTCGGCGCGGACGGTCTCACCCTGCGCGAGCGTGAGCTTCGCGGTGGCGTAGGCGGGGCTGTAGAGCACTTCGGTCTGCATCGGACTTCTTCGTGTGCGGTCCCGAGCCAGATGGGTCACGTGGCCCGAAGCGTAGTGCGAGACTCAGCTCGTGAGCCTCTCCGACACCGACCTGCGGCATCTGCGTCAGTGCGTCGACCTGGCCCGCGAGGCGCTCGACGACGGCGACGAGCCGTTCGGGTCCGTGCTCGTGTCCGGCACCGGTGCGGTGCTGTACGGCGACCGCAACCGGGTCAAGGACGGCGACGGCACCCGGCACCCCGAGCTCGAGATCGCGCGGTGGGCGGGGGAGCACGTGCCGCGGGACGAGCGGGCGGCCTGCACCGTCTACACCTCGGGCGAGCACTGCGCGATGTGCTCGGCCGCGCACGCGTGGGTCGGGCTCGGCCGGATCGTGTACGCCGTCTCGACCGAGCAGCTCGTCGGCTGGCTGACCGCCTGGGGCGTGGCTCCGGACCCGGTGCGCGCGCTCGCGGTGAACGAGGTGGCGCCCGGCGTACCCGTGGACGGGCCGGCGCCGTCCCTGGAGGCCGAGGTCCGCGCCCTGCACGCCCGGCTGCACGGGGTGGCGGAGTGAGCCGCACCCTGATCACCGGCGGCACCCGCGGGATCGGCGCCGCCACCGCGCTCCGGCTCGCGGAGGACGGCCACGAGCTCGTGCTCGGCTACGCCCGCGACGACCGGGCCGCCGAGCAGACGCGCTTGGCGGTCGAGGACGCCGGCGGCCGCTGCGCGCTGGTCCGGGCGGACCTCACCGACCCCGACGGGGTCGACCGGCTGTTCGCGGAGGCCGGCGCGCTCACCGGCGTGGTCAACAACGCCGGCGCGACGCTCCACATCGGCCGGCTCGCCGAGACGCCGCCCGAGGTCATCGCCGCCACCGTCGACCTCAACCTCACCAGCGCCCTGCTCGTCGCCCGCGCGGCGGTGCGCGCGCTCGGCACGTCGTACGGCGGCAGCGGCGGCGTCCTCGTCAACGTCAGCTCCGGCGCCGCGACCCTGGGCGCCCCGCACGAGTACGTCCAGTACGCCGCCGCGAAGGCCGGCGTCGACGCGATGACCGTCGGCCTGGCCCAGGAGGCGGCCGGCGAGGGCATCCGCGTGGTCGGCGTCGCGCCCGGCACCGTGCGCACCACCATCCACGCCGACGCCGGCGAGCCCGGCCGGGTGGACCGCGTCGGCCCGCTGGTCCCGCTCGGCCGGATCGGGGAGCCGCACGAGGTCGCCGAGGCGATCGCGTGGCTGCTGAGCGACGCGGCGTCGTACGTCACCGGCACGACGCTGCGCGTGGCGGGTGGTCGCTAGGGCTCGATCAGGCCCGCGCGGATCGCGTAGCGGGTCAGCTGGGTGCGGTCGCGCATGCCGAGTTTGGCCAGGATGTTCTCGCGGTGCCGCTCGACGGTGCGGACGCTGATCGTCAGCGCCTCCGCGATCTCCTTCGACGACGACCCCTCGGCGATCAGCTTGATCACCTCGTCCTCGCGCTCGGTGAGGACGGTCTCGGGCACCCGCTCGCCGCGGCGCATCCGGTCGAGGTGGTCGCGCACGAGCGCGCTCATCGCGCCGGGGTAGACGAACGCCTCGCCGCGCAGGGCCGCCCGGCAGGCCGCGACCAGGTCCTCGTCCGCGACCGACTTGAGGACGTAGCCGCAGGCGCCGACCTTGAGCGACTCGAAGAAGTACTGCTCGTTGTCGTGCATCGACAGCATCAGCATCTTCGGGCTCCGCCCCGAGGAGGTACGCCGCCCGATCTCGCGCGCCGCCTGGAGCCCGGTCATACGCGGCATCGCGATGTCGAGCACGACGAGGTCGACCTCGGTCTCGCGCGCCAGCGCCACCGCCTCGGCCCCGTCGCCGGCCTCGGCGACGACGGTCAGGTCGGGCTCGCGGTCGAGGATCAGCCGGACGCCGCGGCGGACCAGCGCGTGGTCGTCGACGAGCAGGATCCGGGCGGGGGTCGGTGTCGTCGTCATGGCGCCACCGGGACCGAGAGCCGGACGGCGGTCGCGCCGTGGGTGCTGGTGATCACCAGGTCGGCGCCGACCATCCGGGCGCGCTCGCGCATGCCGCTCAGGCCGGCGCCCTCGGTGGCGGGGTCGAAGCCGCGCCCGTTGTCGGCGACCTCGAGCACCACCCGGTCGCCGACCCGGCTCAGCGACAGCACGACGGCCGTCGCACCGGAGTGCCGGGCCGCGTTGGTCAGCGCCTCCTGGGCGACCCGGTAGCAGACCAGCTCCGCCTCGAGGGTCAGCGCGGGCAGGCCGGGGGCCACGTGGCGCTGCACGGTGGCGGGGCTGCGGACGGCGAAGTCGTTCGTCAACGAGGCCAGCGCGCTGGTGAGGCCGAGGTCGTCGAGCACGCCGGGCCGCAGCTGCCGGGCGACGCGCCGGACGTCGTCGAGTCCCTCGCGCACGCTCTCGCGCAGCAGCGCGACCTCCTCGGCGAGCTCCGGCGTGGTGTCCTGCTCGAGCCGCTTGAGCCCGAGCAGCACGACGGTCAGCTGCTGGCCCACCTCGTCGTGGAGCTCCTGGGCGATCCGGTGCCGCTCGGCCTCCTGCGCGGCGAGCGCCTTGGCGTTGCTGGCGGCGCGCTCGTCCTCGAGCCGCGCGAACATCGCGTCGTACTCCGCCACGACCTGCTCGACCGGCTTGAAGCTCGCGCGCAGGAGCAGCGCGTTCGCGAGCAGCATCACCGCGAGGCCGGCGCCGAGCACCGCGACCTCGGAGACGACCGGGTGGCGGGAGACGCTGACCGGGGCGAGCACGAGCAGCAGCGTCGCGGCGAGCAGGACCGCGCCGTTGATCAGCACAACCCGCCGGTACAACCGCACGCGACCAGCCTCGCACGGGCGCGGGCGCCCGGAGATGGGTGCTGCTCCCCATTCAGCTGCGGCCCCCCGGCACCAAGACTCGAGGCATGACCGCCGCGACACCGCTCGTCCGATGGGTCCCCCGCGGCCACTGGGTGGCCGTCGTACGCCGGGGAGTGGTGCGCCGCGTGCGCACGTCCGGCCCGATCTGGCGGCTGCCGTTCGTCGAGCGCTTCGTCGAGGACGTCGTGGGCCCGTCGGAGGCGCCGGTGCTCGCGCGGTCGGTGACCCGGGACGGCGTTCCCGTGCTCGTGCTGGCGGAGGCCACGGTCTCCTTTCCCCGGCCGGCCTTGGGCACGCGGTACGCCGATCCCTGGCCGGCGGCGGAGCAGGCTGCGGAGGAGACGATCGCCAGGACCGTGGCGGACTGGTCGGCGGCCGAGATCACCCGTGCGGCCGCAGTCGCCGCGCAGCCGCTCCGTCGCGAGGTCCGCGCCGCGGTGGACCCGCACGGCGTCCAGGTCGTCGACCTGACGCTGGTCGAGGTCGGCGTCTCGCTCGATGGACCCCGCTGACCTCAACGCGGTCCTGCTGGTCGTCGCCGGGCTGCTGCTGGTCGCGGTCGCGGCCGTCCGCGTGTCGACGGGAGCCGGGCTGCCGAGCCTGCTGCTCTACCTCGCGATCGGCCTGGCGATCGGCGAGTCGGGCCTCGGCATCGGCTTCGAGGACGCCGAGCTCGCGCAGGTGCTGGGCTCGGTCGCGCTCGCGTTCATCCTCATGGAGGGCGGGTTCACCACGGACTGGCGCACGGTCCGCCCGGTCGCGCCGCTGGCCGCCGTCCTCGCGACCGTCGGCGTCGCCATCTCCGTCGTCGTCACCTCGTCGCTGGTCTACCTGCTGCTCGACGTCGACCTGCGCACCGCGATCCTGCTCGGCGCGGTCGCGTCCTCGACCGACGCCGCCGCCGTCTTCGCGGTGCTCCGCCGGATGCCCATTCGGGCCCGCCTGCGGGCCACCGTCGAGGCCGAGTCGGGCTTCAACGACCCGCCGGTCATCATCCTCGTCACCGTCGTCGCGTCGAGCGCCTGGACCGACGCGGACGGCGTCGGGATCCTCGGTCAGGTCCTCTACCAGCTGGTGCTGGGCATCGCCGTCGGCTTCCTCGTCGCCCGGGCCGGGCGCTGGCTGCTCGCCCGCAGCGCCCTGCCGGCGTCCGGGCTCTACCCGATCGCCACGCTCGCGATCGCGTTCCTCGCCTTCGCGACCGCCGGCGTGGCCGGCGGCAGCGCGCTGATGGCCATCTACGTCGCCGGCCTGACCCTCGGCAACTCGCCCCTGCCGCACCGGGCCACCACGGCGAGCTTCGCCGAGGGCCTCGCCTGGCTGGCGCAGATCGGGCTGTTCGTGATGCTCGGCCTGCTCGCCAGCCCGAGCCGGCTGATCGACGCACTGCCGTACGCGCTCGTCGTCGGTGGCGCGCTCACGCTCATCGCTCGTCCGCTCTCGGTGGTCGCGTGCGCCATGCCGTTCCGGGTGCCCTGGCGCGAGCAGGCGTTCATCTCCTGGGCGGGCCTGCGCGGAGCGGTGCCCATCGTCCTGGCCACGATCCCGATGGCCGCGGGCCTGCCGGGCGCCACCCGGATCTTCGACGTCGTCTTCCTGCTCGTCGTGGTCTTCACGCTCGTCCAGGGTCCGACGCTCCCGTGGGTGGCGAGCCGCCTGGGTGCGGCCGTCGAGCACCGGCCGCGCGCGGTGGCGATCGAGTCGGCGCCGCTGGAGGACGTCGACGCGGTGCTGCTCCAGTTCTCGGTCGCTCCGGAGTCGCGGCTGGCCGGGGTCGAGGTGGCCGAGCTACGGCTGCCGCCGCGCGCCGCGGTGTCGCTGGTGCTGCGCGCCGGCGAGATCTTCACCCCCGGCCCCTCCAGCGTCCTGCGGCCCGGCGACCACGTGCTGGTCGCCGCCGCCCACGAGGACCAGGACGAGGTCGAGCGACGGCTCCAGGCCGTCAGCGAGGCCGGCCGCCTGGCCGGCTGGTACCACCGCATCCAGAACGGAGCAGTATGACCTTCACCGTCCTCGCCGCGGTGGTGATCTTCGGCGTCACGTACGCCCTGATCGCCACGGAGAAGGTGCATCGCGTGACCGCCGCGCTCGGCGGCGTCGCCGCGATGACGCTCATCGGGCTCGTCGACGCCGAGACGGCGTTCTTCGACCACGAGACCGGCGTCGACTGGAACGTCATCTTCCTGCTGTTCGGGATGATGGTGATCGTCAGCGTCCTCAAGCAGACCGGGCTGTTCGAGTTCCTCGCCCTGTGGGCGGCCAAGGCGTCCCGTGGCCGGCCGGGTCGGCTGATGATGCTGCTGATCCTCATCACCGCGGGGCTCTCGCCGGTGCTGGACAACGTGACGACCGTGCTGCTGGTCGCACCCGTGGCGCTCTCGGTCACCGCGCGGCTGGGGCTCTCGCCCGTGCCGTACCTGATCGCGCTCGTCTTCGCCTCCAACATCGGCGGCATGGGCACGCTGATCGGGGACCCGCCCAACATCATCATCGCCAGCCGCGGCGGGCTGACCTTCAACGACTTCCTCATCCACTCGATGCCGATCACCGTGGTCCTCGTCGGTGTCCTGGTCGTGCTCTGCCTGCTGCTGTTCCGGCGTGACCTCGACGTCGAGGTCACCAACGACATCTCCGACCTCCGCCCCGTGGACGCGATCCGGGACCGGGCGATGCTGACCCGCTGCCTGGTGGTGCTCGCCGTGGTGATGGTCGCCTTCGGCCTCCACACCGTCCTGCACGTCGACCCGTCGATCGTCGCCATGCTCGGTGCCGGGGCGATCGTCCTGGCCGCGCGCGCGACGCCGGAGCAGTCCCTCGAGGAGGTCGAGTGGGTGACGCTCGCCTTCTTCATGGCGCTGTTCGTGCTCGTCGGCAGCCTGGTCGAGGTGGGCGTGATCGGTGACCTGGGCGAGCTCGCCGCGGACGCGCTCGGCGAGCGCGAGCTGCTGGCCTCGACCGTGCTGCTCTTCGGCTCTGCGGTCGCCGGCGCCTTCGTCGACAACATCCCCTACACCGCGGCCATGGTGCCGATCGTGGGGGACATGGTCGCCGCCTCGCCGAACCCGGGCTCCGGGAGCCCGCTGTGGTGGGCCTTCGTCTTCGGCGCCGACCTCGGCGGCAACACGACCGCGGTCGCGGCCGGCGCCAACGTCGTGGTGCTCGGCATCGCGGCCAAGGCCGGCCACCCCATCAGCTTCTGGCGGTTCACCAAGTACGGCATCGTCGTCACCTTCGCCACCCTCGTCGTCTCGTGGGTCTACGTCTGGCTCCGGTACTTCGTGCTCGCCTGAGCCGCCTTCTCTTGGCAACTCCTGCCATGGGCCGAGGCTGGAGGGGGTCACTAGGTTCGTCGCATGAGGGTCCTGCTCGCGCTCGGTGGCAACGCCATGACGAACGCTGACGGCCGGGCCCGACCCGAGGATCAGATCGCCGCTGCCGGGGTCGCGATGGCCGCGGTCGCGGACCTGCTCGAGCACGACGTCGAGGTGGTCGTCACCCACGGCAACGGCCCCCAGGTCGGCAACCTGCTGGTCAAGAACGAGCTCGCCGCCGCGGTCGTCCCACCGGTCCCGCTGGACTGGTGCGACGCCCAGACGCAGGCGACGCTGGGCAACGTGTTGATGAACGCGCTCGACGCCGCGCTGGCCGCGCGAGGAGTCGACCGCCGTACCGCCACCGTCGTGACGCGAGCGCTCGTCGACCCGGACGACGCCGGCTTCACCCGCCCGACCAAGCCGATCGGGCGCTTCCTGCCCGCCGACGAGGCCGCGGTGCTGATCGAGCACGGCGAGACGTGGGAGGACCGGGGCGAGAAGGGCTGGCGGCGCGTGGTCGCCTCGCCCGAGCCGCTGGAGATCCTCGACGCACCCGCCGTGCGGGCGCTGGTCGAGGCCGGCTTCGTCGTCGTCGCGAACGGCGGCGGCGGCATCCCGACCGTGCGCGAGTCCGACGGCTCGCTCCGCGGCGTCGAGGCCGTCATCGACAAGGACCTCGGCGCGGCCCTGCTCGCGCGGACCGTGCACGCCGACGTCCTGGTGATCGGCACCGACGTGCCGAACGCGATCCTGCGCTACGGCCAGCCGGACGCGGAGGCCGTCGGCACGGTGACCGTCGACCAGATGCGCGAGTACGCCGCCGAGGGACACTTCGCGAGCGGCTCCATGGGACCCAAGGTCGACGCCGCCTGCCGGTTCGTCGAGCAGGGCGGCACGCGCGCCGTCATCACCGACCTCGATCATCTCGCCGACGCCGTCACCGGCGGCGCCGGCACCGTCGTCGTACCCAACCAGCAAAGGAACGCCTGATGCCCAGCGCCATCGAAGTACGCAAGGTCCCGATCCACTCGGTCGCCGACGCCAGCGAGCTCGCCAAGCTGATCGACGACGGGGTGATGGAGGCCTCGCGCGTCATCGCGATCATCGGCAAGACCGAGGGCAACGGCGGCGTGAACGACTACACGCGGATCATCGCCGACCGGGCGTTCCGCGAGGTGCTGGTCGAGAAGGGCGCCGACCCCGGGGCGGTCAAGCAGGTCCCGATCGTGTGGTCCGGCGGCACCGACGGCGTGATCAGCCCGCACGCGACGATCTTCGCGACCGTCGACGCCGAGCCGACCGAGGAGTCGCGGCTGACCGTGGGCTTCGCGATGAGCGAGCAGCTGCTGCCCGAGGACATCGGCCGCACCCCGATGGTGGAGAAGGTCGCGGACGCGGTGAGGGTCGCGATGGAGCGCGCCGGCATCACGGACCCGGCCGACGTGCACTACGTGCAGACCAAGACCCCGCTGCTGACCGTGCACACGATCCGCGACGCGAAGTCGCGCGGCAAGACCGTGTGGACCGAGCACACCCACGAGTCGATGGACCTCTCCAACGGCTGCACCGCGCTCGGCATCGCCGTCGCCCTCGGCGAGATCGAGATGCCGACCGACGCCGACGTCATGCACGACCGCTCGCTCTACTCCTCGGTGGCCTCCTGCTCCTCGGGCGTCGAGCTCGACCAGGCGCAGGTCGTCGTGGTCGGCAACGCCACCGGCGTCGGTGGCCGCTACCGGATCGGCCACTCGGTGATGAAGGACGCCCTCGACGCGGACGGCATCTGGGACGCGATCCGCTCCGCGGGCCTGGACCTCCCCGAGCGCCCGCACCCCTCGGACCTCGACGGCCGCCTGGTCAACGTGTTCCTCAAGTGCGAGGTCTCCCAGGACGGCGTCGTCCGTGGCCGCCGCAACGCGATGCTCGACGACTCCGACGTCCACTGGCACCGCCAGATCAAGTCCGCCGTCGGTGGCGTCACCGCCGCCGTCACCGGTGACCCCGCCGTGTTCGTCTCGGTCTCCGCCGCCCACCAGGGCCCCGACGGTGGTGGCCCGGTCGCGGCGATCGTCGACCTGGGCTGAGTCCGGTGGCGATACTCGGCTAACCGGGTATCGCCTCGGTTCCCGGCCTTTGCAACGGGCGAGAACCGTGGAGAGAGGCCTGGAACCCCGATGCCCGAGCGCACCCAGCTGAGCCGACGCCGGGGCTGGCGCAAGCCGCCCGGCACGGTCGTCGTCGCCCGTCCGAGCCGGTGGGGCAACCCCCACCGGCCGGCGGTGCCGACGGTCGAGGGCCACCGGGCCGCGGTGGCGGCGTATCGGGAGGACCCGGTGGCCGGGCGCCTGCCGGTCACCGTGGAGGACGTACGGCGCGCTCGCCGGTCGCGACCTGGCCTGCTGGTGCCGGCGCGACCTGCCGTGCCACGCCGACGTGCTGCTCGAGGTGGCCGACCAGCCGCTCCGCTGAGCATGAGGACACCGCGACGGCCCGGCGGTGGAACCGGGCGAGACTAGGCCCAGGACGCCCGAGACGGCGACGCCCGTCCCGGCCACCACCGGCAGCGTGTCCCGGCCGTCGCCGGCGCAGATGCTCACCAGCCGCACGGGTCCCGGCGCCGCGACCAGCAGGGCGCGCACGGACGAGCGGACGACGGCGCGACAGCGACGACGCCGGGTCGTCGTCGTGCGCGTGCCACTCCGGCCAGTCGCGGCTCACGAGTCGAGCCACTCCCGGATCGACTCGTTGTGCTGCCCGAGCGTCGGGGGAGCGACGTGGGTGGAGCGGCCGCCGGAGAAGGGCTGGTCGTCGAAGCGGATCGGCGACCCCGGGAGCTGGAGCGACCCCTTGGTGGCGTGGTCGACGTCGATGAGCAGCCCCTGCGACAGCGCCTGGTCCCAGGCGTAGACGTCGTCCATCGAGCGCACCTTGCCCGACGGCACCCCCGCGTCGGAGAGCAGGGACAGCCAGTGCTCGGCGGGCTCACCGGCGAAGAGCGACTCCATCCGCGCGGTCAGCGCGGGCCGGTTCGCGACCCGCAGCGCGTTCGTGGCGAAGTCCGGCTCGGCCGGGTCCCAGCCGAAGGCCGCGCACAGCGCGCGCCAGAGGTTCTCCGAGCCGCAGGCGATCTGGATCGGCGCGGACGCCGTCGTGAACATGCCGTACGGCGAGATCGACGGGTGGTGGTCGCCGGCCAGGCCGGGCACCTCGCCCGCGACGGTCCAGCGGGTGCCCTGGTAGGCGTGGACGCCGACCATGCCCGCCAGCAGCGACGTGCGGACCACCCGGCCGCGCCCGGTCGTCGACCGCTCGTGCAGGGCCGCGAGCACGCCGTACGCGCCGTACATCCCGGCGACGAGGTCGGCGATCGGCACGCCGACCTTGGTCGGCTGCTCGGTGCCGGTGATCGACATCAGGCCGCCCTCGCCCTGGGCGATCTGGTCGTAGCCCGACCGCTTCGCCTCGGGGCCGTCGTGGCCGAAGCCGGTGATCGAGAGGACCACCAGGCCGGGGTTGAGCTCGTGCAGCCGCTCGACCGGGAAGCCGAGCCGGTCGAGCACGCCGATGCGGAAGTTCTCCATCAGCACGTCGGCCCGCTCCACCAGCCGGGCCAGCACGTCCTTGTCCGCATCGGACTTGAGGTCGAGGACGATCGACTCCTTGTTGCGGTTGGCCGACATGAAGTACGTCGACTCGCGGTCGTCGCCCTCGCCGAGGAACGGCGGCCCCCACCCGCGACTGTCGTCGCCGGCCGGCGACTCGACCTTGATCACCCGCGCCCCGAGGTCGCCGAGCATCATCGCGGCGTGCGGGCCGGCGAGCGCCCGGGTCAGGTCGAGCACCAGCAGGTCGGAGAGCGGTCCGTGAGCCATACCGGCACGGTACTGACCCCCGGCGGGGGCGACCTAGGGCGATACTTGCCGACAGCGGCCGCCTAGGACTGCCACATCCACTCCATCTCGCTGACGGCGCGGTCGCGCGTCTCCTGGCCGGCCAGCAGCTGCACCACGTGGAACGCGAGGTCGACGCCGGCCGAGACGCCGCCCGAGGTCAGGATGTTCTCGCTGCTGCGGACGAACCGCTGGCCGCGCACGACCTTCGTGGTCGGCGACGCGGCCGCCAGCTCGTCGTACGCGCCGTGGTGCGTCGTGGCGGGCTTCCGCTCGAGCAGGCCGGCGGCCGCGAGCACCAGCGCTCCGGTGCAGACCGACATCAGCACCTCCACCTCGGCCGCGCGGTCGCGCAGCCACGCGAGCAGCGCCTCCTCCTTCATCAGCGCTCGCGACCCGGCTCCGCCCGGGACCACGACGAGATCGGGGATCGGCGCGTCCGCGAGCGCGTACGTCGGCAGCACGGTGAAGCCGCCGCGACCGACGACCGGCGCTCCCGTCAGGCCCACCGAGAACACCGAGAACGGCTGCCCGTCGCCGAGCTCGCCGGCCACGTTGAACACCTCGTAGGGCCCGGCGTAGTCGAGCACCTCCATGTCGTCGAAGGCGAGGATGGCCACAGTCCGCTGAGTCACCGGGCCATTGTCGTGCGCTGTCGGTGCGGGATGGTCGAATGGCCACATGACGGCCACCGCGACCTCCTCCTCGTCGCGCTACCGCCTCGTGCGGCCGGACGTCGCGACCACCGTCCCCGAGCTCGATGAGCACCAGCGACGCGTCGTCGACCACCCGGGCGGCCCGCTGCTCGTGCTCGCCGGTCCCGGCACCGGCAAGACCACGACGCTGGTCGAGGCGATCGTCGACCGGATCGAGCAGCGCGGGGCCAGACCCGACGAGATCCTGGCGCTGACCTTCTCCCGCAAGGCCGCCGAGCAGCTCCGCGACCGGGTCACCGCCCGCCTCGGCAGCACGATGTCGACCACGCTGAGCTCGACGTTCCACTCCTTCGCCTACGGCCTCATCCGCGCCTACTCCCCGGCCGAGCTCTACGAGGCGCCGCTGCGCCTGCTCTCCGCGCCCGAGCAGGACGTCGTCCTGCGCGAGCTGCTCACCGACCACCCGGAGTCGGTGGTCTGGCCGGACTCGCTGGCCCGCGCGCTCGGCACCCGCGGCTTCGCCCGCGAGGTCCACGCCGTCCTCTCCCGCGCGCGGGAGAAGGGGCTCGACGGCGTCGCGCTGACCGCCCTCGGCGAGGCCGAGGACCTGCCCGAGTACGTCGCCGCCGGCCGCTTCCTCGACCAGTACCTCACCAACCTCGACTCCCAGGGCGCCACCGACTACGCCGACCTGATCCGCCGCGCGACGATCGAGGCCGAGGCCCACCGCGACGAGCTGCGGGCGCGGATCAGGGCGGTGTTCGTCGACGAGTACCAGGACACCGACCCCGGCCAGGTCGCCCTGCTCCGCGCGCTCGCGGGCGACGGTCGCGACCTGGTGGTCGTCGGCGACCCGCACCAGTCGATCTACGGGTTCCGGGGCGCCGAGGTCCGCGGGATCCTCGAGTTCCCATCCGAGTTCCCGCGCGCCGACGGCGCGCCCGCCGACGTGGTCGCGCTGCGCACCACGCGGCGGTTCGGGTCCCGGCTGCTGGTCGCCTCGCAGCGGGTGGCCGGCCGGCTCGCGCTGCCCGGCAGCATCCCCGAGGAGGCGCGGTCGGCGTTCCTCGCGCCCGAGGCCGAGCCGAACGACCTGGGTGAGGGCCGGGTGCTGGTCCGCACCTTCGACACCGAGCGCGCGGAGGCCGAGCACCTCGCCGACCTGCTGCGCCGCGCCCACCTCGAGGACGGCGTCCCGTGGGACCAGATGGCGGTCCTGGTCCGCTCCGGCCGGACCTCGATCCCCCCGCTGCGGCGCGCGCTCGGGGCGGCCGGCGTCCCGGTCGAGGTCGCCAGCGACGAGATCCCGCTGGTGCGCGACCCCGCCGTGCTGCCGCTGCTCGACGCCCTCCGCGCGGTCGTCAACCTCGACAACGACGACGTCGAGCACGTCGACCACATCGACCCGGCCCGCGCGGAGGCGCTGCTGCTCGGCCCGCTCGGCGGCCTCGACGCCGGCGACGTCCGGCGCCTCGCCCGCCGCCTGCGCACCCGCGAGAAGGAGCAGAGCAAGGCCGAGGCCCGCACGCCGCGCACCTCCCGCGACCTGGTCCGCCGGGTGATCGTCGAGCCCGGCTTCCTCGACGGGCTCGACGGGCCCGAGGTGGTCCGGGCCCGGGCGCTCACCCAGCTGCTGCTCGACACCCGCGAGGAGATGCGCGGCGGCGCCTCCGCGGAGGAGCTGCTCTGGATGCTGTGGTCCCGCAGCGGCTGGCCGGCCCGGCTGCGCCGCGCGGTCGACCTCGGCGGGGGAGCCGCCCGCCGGGCCCACCGCGACCTCGACTCGGTCTGCGCGCTCTTCGACGTGGCCGCCCGCGCCGAGGAGCAGCGCGACCACGTCGGCGTCCGGGCCTTCCTCGCGACGCTGGTGCAGCAGCAGATCCCCGCCGACACGCTCGCCGAGCGGGGGGCCCGCGGCGCCGCCGTACGCCTCCTGACCGCCCACCGCTCCAAGGGACTGGAGTGGCGGCTGGTCGTCGTCGCCCACGTCCAGCAGGACGGCTGGCCCGACCTGCGCCGGCGCTCGACGCTGCTGCAGGCCGACCGGATCGGCGAGCACGGCGTCGTGCCGCCGGTGACGCCGCGCGAGCTGCTGATGGAGGAGCGGCGACTGTTCTACGTCGCCTGCACCCGCGCCCGCCAGCGGCTCGTCGTGACCGCCGTTGCCTCGCCCGACGACGAGGGCGAGCAGCCGTCCCGCTTCCTCGACGAGCTCGGCGTGAGCATCGAGCGCGTCGTCGGCCGGCCCCCGCGCCCGCTGTCGCTGGCCGGGCTGGTCGCCGAGCTCCGGCGCACCGTCGCCGACCCCACGACCTCCGAGCCCCTCCGCCTGGCCGCGGCCCGGCGCCTGGCCCGGCTGGCGCCGGAGGTCCGGATCGCCGACCCGTCGAGCTGGTGGGGCACCCGCGCCGCCACCCGGTCGGTCGAGCCGATCCGCGACCCGGACCAGCCCGTGCCGGTGTCGGCGAGCGTGCTCGACGCGGTCGCGGTCTGCCCGACCCAGTGGTTCCTCGAGCGCGAGGCCGGCGGCATCGCCCGCGCCCACCAGTCGGCCAACCTCGGCGAGCTCCTCCACGCGCTCGCCCAGCGGGTGGCCGCCGGCGAGCTCGAGCCCGCGGTCGACGTCCTGATGGAGCACGTCGACGCGGTGTGGGACCGGCTCGACTTCCGCACGCCCTGGTCCCGGGCGCGGGAGCACGACCGCGTGCGTGCGGCGATCGGCCGGTTCCTCCAGTGGCACCTCGCCAACCCGCGCGAGCTGCTCGCGACCGAGGCGCCGTTCACCACCGTCGTCGCACTGGAGGACGGGGAGCAGGTGAAGATCAGCGGTTACGCCGACCGGATCGAGCTCGACGCCGAGGGCCGCGTCGTCGTGGTCGACCTCAAGTCCGGCCGCACCAAGCCCAGCAACAAGGCGGTCGAGCGCCACGTCCAGCTCGGCCTCTACCAGTTCGCCGTCGACCACGGCGCCGTCGCCGACCTCGCGCCCGGTGCCGCCGCCGGGGGCGCCGAGCTGGTCCAGCTCGGGCTCAGCGACGGGGGCGAGACGGCCGTCGTCCAGGCCCAGGACGCCCAGCCCGAGGACGGCCCCGCCCGCGACGACCTGCGGCTGCGGCTCGGCCACGCCGCGTCGCTGCTGCGCGCGGAGACGTTCCCGGCCGTCGCCGGCCAGCACTGCCGCGACTGCTCCTTCGTGGCGATCTGCCCCATCAAGAGCGCCGGGTCGGTGACCGCGCAGTGATCCAGCAGATCCGGACGCCCGAGGAGCTCGCGGCGGTCATGCGCACGCCGTACGCCCCGAGCGCCCAGCAGTGGGCGGCGATCGCGGCGCCGCTCGCGCCCGCGGTCGTCATCGCCGGCGCCGGCTCCGGCAAGACCACGCTGATGGCGGCGCGCGTCGTCTACCTCGTCGTCACCGGTCAGGTGCGCCCTGATGAGGTGCTGGGGCTGACGTTCACGACCAAGGCGGCCAGCGAGCTGCGCCAGCGGATCCTCCAGGCACTCGCCGCCGCCGGCGCCCTCGAGGAGCCCGACGACGGCGAGGACGTCCTCGAGCCGACGGTCGCCACCTACAACGCGTACGCCGCCGGCCTGCTGACCGACCACGGCCTGCGGATCGGCCACGAGCCCGACACGCGGGTGATCACCGACGCCGCGCGCTACCAGCTCGGCGCGCGGGCGGTCGACCGCTACACCGGCGAGGTCCAGTTCCTCTCCGACCACCCCGAGACCGTGATCCAGAACCTCCTCGCGCTCGACAGCGCGATGAGCGAGCACCTCGTGGGGCCGGACGCGGTGCGGAGGATCGACGCCGAGGCGTGCGCGGGGTTCGAGCGCGCGCTGGCCGAGGAGGTCGCCGGCAAGAACCGCGTCACCTACCGCGAGGCGGTCGAGAAGGCGATCTCCGCGATCGCCCGCCGGGGCGAGCTGCTGGGCCTGGTCGAGTCCTACCGGCGGCTCAAGCGCGAGCTCGGGCTCATGGACTTCTCCGACCAGATCGAGCTCGGCGCCCGGCTGGCCAGCGAGCAGGCGGGAGTGGGCGAGCTGGAGCGGTCCCGGTTCAAGGTCGTGCTGCTCGACGAGTACCAGGACACCTCGGTGGCCCAGGCCGTGATGCTCTCCCGGCTCTTCGGCGGCGGCCACCCGGTCACCGCGGTCGGCGACCCCAACCAGGCGATCTACGGCTGGCGCGGCGCCTCGGTCTCCAACATCCTCAACTTCGCGGAGACGTTCCCGGCCGCGGACGGGCGCCCCGTCCCGACGTACCCGCTCACGGTCAACCGCCGCTCCGACGCCCGCATCCTCGAGGTCGCGAACCGGCTCGCCGCGCCGCTCTACGAGAAGTACGGCCAGGTCGAGCCCCTCGTGGCCAAGCCCGAGGCCGAGACCGGCACCGTCACCGCGCGGGTCTTCGAGACCCACGCCGACGAGCTCGCCTGGCTGGTCGACGCGGTCCAGGACGCCCACGAGGACTCCTGGGCCGCCATCGGCGTGCTCACCCGCGACAACGCCCACGCCGAGGACGTCTTCGACGCGCTCACCGGCGCCGGCATCCCCGTCGAGATCGTCGGCCTCTCCGGACTGCTCCGGCTCCCGGAGGTCGCCGAGATCGTCGCCACCCTCACGCTGCTCCACGACGTCACCGCCAACGCCGCCCTGCTCACGCTGCTCACCGGCCCGCGCTGGGCGATCGGCCCGCGCGACCTGCGGCTGCTCAGCCGACGCGCCTTCGAGATCGCCGGCCGCCAGGGCCGCGGCGCCGACGCCGCCACGATCACCGACCAGCTGCTCGAGATCGCCGACGGCATCGACCCCGCCGAGATCCCGTCCCTCGACGACGCGCTCGCCGACCCCGGCGAGCACCCCTACTCGCCCGAGGCGCTGGAGCGCTTCGGCCTGCTCTCCGCCGAGCTCCGCATGCTGCGCACCTACGTCGGCGAGCCCCTGCTCGACATCGTCCGCCGGATCATCGACACCAGTGGCACCGACGTCGAGCTCGCGTCGGCGGTGAGCCCGGCCGCCTCGGCCCGGCGCGACAACCTCGACCTGTTCGTCAAGGCGGTCGCGGAGTTCCAGGCCGTCGACGGCGACGTCACGCTGCCCGCGCTGCTGGCCTACCTCACCGCCGAGGACGACCAGGGCAACGGCCTCGACGTCGCCACCCCGACCGAGGCCGACTCGGTCAAGCTGCTCACCGTCCACCGGTCCAAGGGCCTGGAGTGGGACTCGGTGTTCCTCGTCGGGGTCTGCGAGACCCGCTTCCCGTCCAACCGGTCCCGCACGCTGTGGACGTCCTCGCCGGCGATCCTGCCCGCACCCCTGCGCGGCGACGCCGCCGACCTGCCGCAGCTCGCCGGCCACGACAAGGCCGCGCTCGACGCCTACCGCGCCGCCACCCGCGACCACGACGCCGAGGAGGAGCTGCGGCTCGGGTACGTCGCCTTCACCCGCGCCGCCCGCCGGCTGCACGTCACGTCCTACCTGTGGAGCCCCCGCGCGACGCCGTTCGGTCCGTCGGCCTACCAGCAGGTCGTCCGCGACCAGCTCGACGACTGGGAGGAGCCCGCCGAGTGGCGGGAGCGGCCGGTGAAGGGCGACCCGAACCCCTACGACGCCGTCGACCCGTCCCGGCCGTGGCCGGCGACCGCCACCGGGCGCGAGGCCGCCCTGCGGATCGAGGCGGCCCGGCTGGTCCGCGAGGTCGACCCGGCCACGCCGGACTCCGGCCTCGACATGATCGAGACCGCCACGGTGGCGGAGTGGGACGCCGAGCTCGACCGGCTGCTCGCCGAGGCCCGCCGCGACCGCAGCACCGACCTCGCCGTACCCCTGCCGTCGAGCCTGTCCGCCACCGCGCTGGGCCGCCTCCGCGACGACCCCGAGACGTTCGCGCGCGAGCTGGCCCGCCCGATGCCGCGACCGCCGTCGTCGGCGGCCCGCTTCGGCACCCGCTTCCACGCCTGGGTGGAGGCGCGGTTCGGTCAGCAGGACCTCTTCGACTACGACGACCTGCCCGGCCGCGCCGACGCGGGCATCGACGACGACTCCGACCTCGAGGAGCTGATCGCGACGTTCGAGGCCGGGCCGTTCGCGACCCGGACCCCGCACCAGGTCGAGGCGCCGTTCGCGCTGGTGCTCGCGGGCCAGGTGGTGCGCGGCCGCATCGACGCCGTCTACGTCGACGGCGAGGACCACCTCGTCGTCGACTGGAAGACCAACCGCGCGGCGAACGCCGACCCGCTCCAGCTCGCGCTCTACCGCCTGGCCTGGGCCGAACTGCACGACGTGCCGCTGGACCGGGTGCGCGCGGCGTTCTACTACGTGCGCACCGGTGAGGTCGTCGAGCCCGCGGACCTGCCCGGCCGTCAGGCGCTCGAGGCCATCTTCTCGCTCTGACCGCTCTGAGCCAGCCACTGCGCGACACCGCGGGCGGCCAGCCGGCCGGCCCGGTTCGCACCGATGGTGCTGGCCGACGGTCCGTAGCCGACCAGCTGCACGCGCCGGTCCGCGACCGCGGCGGTGCCGTCGAGCTGGATGCCGCCGTGCGGCGAGCGCAGGTGCAGGGGCGCGAGGTGCGCCACGGCCGGCCGGAAGCCGGTCGCCCAGAGGATCACGTCGGCCGGCCACGGCGTCCCGTCGGCCAGCCGTACGCCGTCGGGCTCGATGCGGGTGAACATCGGCCGCCGCTCGTAGGCCCCGAGCCGCGCGGCCTCCTGCTCCTGCTCGCGCAGGGCCAGACCGGTCACGCTGACCACGCTGGCCGGGGGGAGGCCGCGGCGTACCCGCTCCTCGACCAGCGCCACCGCGGCCCGCCCGACCTCGGGCGTGAACTCGTCGGTGCGCCACACCGGCGCCCGCCGGGTCACCCAGAGCGTGTCCGCGGCCACCGGTGCGACCTCGCCGAGCAGCTGGACCGCCGAGGCGCCCCCGCCGACCACGACCACCCGCCTGCCGCGGAAGTGCTCCGGGCCGGGATAGCCGGCGGTGTGCAGCTGCTCGCCCGCGAACGACGCCATCCCGGGGTAGGAGGGCAGGTACGGCTGCGACCAGGTCCCGGTCGCGTTCACGAGCGTCCGCGTGGTCCAGGCCCGGTCGCCGGCCCGCACGACGAGCAGGCCGCCGTCGGACTCCACCCGGTCCACGCGCACCGGCCGCACGACCGGCAGGTCGTGCTCGCGCTCGTAGTCGCCGAAGTACGCCGGCACCACGACGTTCGCGCGGCCCGCCTGGTCCGCGGGGGACGCTGGCGCGGGAGAGTCGGGGAGAGAGGCGATCCCGTGCACGTCGTGCATCGAGAGGGAGTCCCAGCGGTGCTGCCACGCACCGCCGGGCGCGGCGTCCGCGTCGAGCACGACGTGCGCGATCCCGCGGCGCTTGAGGTGGTACGACGCCGACAGGCCGGCCTGGCCGGCCCCGATGACGACGGCGTCGTAGATCTCCACGCCACTTGCAACGCCGGATGCGGGCGAGTTAGTCCTGCGTTCTAGTCCTGCGCCGTGCCCGCCGCGAGGGCGATCTCCACCATCGCGCCGAAGGTCTGCTCCCGCTCCTGCGCGGAGGTCTCCTCGCCGGTGACCAGGTGGTCGGAGACGGTGCAGATGGCGAGCGCGCGCCGGTCGTGCTTGGCGGCGAGCGTGTAGAGCGCGCTGGTCTCCATCTCGACCGCGAGGACGCCGTAGTCGACCATCCGCGCGCCGAGCTCGGGCCGGGCGGGGTAGAACGAGTCGCTGCTGTGCACCAGGCCGACGTGGACGTCGGCGCCCAGGTCGCCGGCGGCGAGGTAGGCGCGGTGCAGCAGCCCGAAGTCGGCGACGGGCGCGTAGTCGAGCCCCTCGAAGGCGATCCGGTTCATCGAGGAGTCCGTGCACGCGCCGGAGGCGATCACGATGTCGCGGATGGCGACCTTCGGCGACATCCCCCCGCAGGAGCCGACGCGGATGACCGACTGCACGTCGTACTCGCGGAACAGCTCGTTGACGTAGATCGCCATCGAGGGCTGGCCCATGCCGGAGCCCTGCACGGAGACGGAGCGGCCGTTCCACGTGCCGGTGTAGCCGTACATCCCGCGGACCTCGGAGTAGAGGCGCGCATCGGTGAGGAAGGTCTCCGCGATCCACTTCGCGCGCAGCGGGTCCCCAGGCAGGAGGACGAGCGGGGCGATGTCCCCGGGGCGGGCGCCGATGTGCGTGCTCATGGCGCCCACCCTAGAGAGCACGGTTCAGCCGCTGACGCCCACCAGCTCGTTGGGCACCTCGAGCTCGGCGTCGGGGTCGGTCTTGTAGTCACCCAGGACGTACGCCGAGGTCTCCGACCCGGCCTGGTTCCCGATCCGGCCGTAGGAGTCAGGCGCCGCGACCTTGCGGATCCGGTCACCGTCGACGAGCAGCACCCCGTCCTCGCACCCGACGACGGCCGTGTGACCGCCGTACGCCTCGCCGTGCACGCCCGGGCAGGCGTCGCTCGACGCGACCATCTCTCCCGAGGCGGCCACCACCTGGACGCCGTTGCGCTCGTCGGCCGTGCCCACGGTCGTCAGCCAGGACCCGTCGTGGCCGTGCACGGCCACGACGTCGTGCGGCCGTCGTGGACGACCACGTGGCCGGGCTCGCTGGCCGCGATCGTGAACCCGGTGAGCTCCGGGTCGTCGACGTAGGAGTGGCCGTGGTCGCCGTGGTCGGCGGTCCAGCTGCCGAGGTCGAGGGCGGTGAAGCCGCCCGCCGCGGACAGCAGCACGTGGCGCTCGTCGCCGGCCGCGTTCACCCGGGCGAAGCCCTCCTGCGGTACGTCGGCGAGCACGTCGCCGTCGGTCGCGTCGATGACGAGGACCCCGCCGTCGTAGGTCACCGCGAGCCGCGGCTCGGGGGAGTCGACCTGGCGGACGGTCGGCGCCTCGGGAGTCGAAGCCGTGGCGTCGGAGGAGCTCTCAGAGGCGGACCCGCAGCCCGCGGCGAGCCAGGTGAGAGCGGCGGCGAGGAGGACGGGGAGGGAGCGTGGATGGATGCGCGACATGAGAACGATTGTCATTATAAATGAGAATCGTTGTCAACTGCGATCGGCGTACTAGCCTGCGCAGAGTGAGGTATCCGCACGAGCGACTGGCCGCGAACCCCCACGACCGCACCGCCCAGCACCGCTCCAACGACGCCTGGCTCGAGGAGCGGTGGGCCGACCCGGCGACGCGCGTGCTGGTCGTCTCGGGCACCCGCATCCGGCCCCGTGGCGGACAGATCGACTGGATCTCGCCCCAGGAGGCGCCCGACGGGCTGCGGGTGCTGCTCGGCGAGCACGATGGCCGCGCGTGGTTCGCGGTGGTCGTCGACGCGGAGATGTCGAGGTCTGCGGAGAAGGGGGAGTGGACACCGCTGCGCGGCCTGCTGCCGCACCTCGCCGACGACGCGATCGCCGGCGCGCCGCTGGTCTTCCACGCGCTGGGCCTGGCGGAGTGGCTCTTCGTCACCCGCTACTGCCCGCGCTGCGGCGAGCCGCTGAGCCCGGCGCGTTCGGGCCACGAGCTGACCTGCCCGAACGGGCACACGCAGTTCCCGCGCACCGATCCCGCGGTGATCATGCTCGTCGCCTCGGGCGAGCCCGGGTCGGACGACGAGCGCTGCCTGCTGGGCCGCCAGTCGGTGTGGCCGGAGGGCCGCTACTCCACCCTCGCGGGCTTCTGCGAGCCGGGGGAGACGCTGGAGGACGCCGTACGGCGCGAGGTGCTCGAGGAGGTCGGCGTGGTGGTCGGCGAGGTCACGTACTTCGGCAACCAGCCCTGGCCGCTGCCGGCCAGCCTCATGCTGGGCTTCGTCGCGCGGGCGGTCACCACCGAGCTGACTCCCGACCGCAACGAGATCGAGGACGCGCGCTGGTTCACGCGCGCGGAGATGCGCGAGCTCGCGGAGGCGGGCACGCTCGTGCTCCCCGGGGGAGTCTCGATCAGCCGGTCGCTCGTCGAGCACTGGTACGGCGGGCCGCTGCCCGGGAGCTGGTGAGCCCGCCGGCCCTCAGCTCGCCAGCGCGGCCAGCTTCTCCTTGACCTGGGCCAGCGACGGGTTCGTCTGCGCGGTGCCGTCGGCGTAGACCAGCGTCGGCACCGTCTGGTTGCCGTTGTTGGCCGACTCGACGATCTCCACGGCGCTGGGGTCCTGCTCGATGTCGACGATGTCGTAGGCGATGCCCTCACGGTCCAGCTGGCTCTTGAGCCGGTGGCAGTAACCGCACCAGGGGGTGGTGTACATCGTGAAGCTGCTGCTCATCTGGGACTGTCGCCTCCGACGTCTAGGGTGTGGGTCGTCCACCGGATCCAACCATCCGCACCCAGGAGATGTTCCCCCGCATGCCCACCCCCGACGACCTGCTCGCCGCGCTCGACCCGGAGCAGCGCCGGGTCGCGGAGGCGCTGCGCGGGCCGGTGCGGGTGCTCGCCGGTGCCGGCACGGGCAAGACCCGCGCGATCACCCACCGGATCGCGTACGGCGTCGCGTCGGGTGTCTACGCGCCCACCGAGGTCCTCGCGGTCACGTTCACGACCCGGGCGGCCGGCGAGATGCGGGGCCGGCTGCGCACCCTCGGCGCCTCCGGCGTCCAGGCCCGGACCTTCCACTCCGCCGCGCTGCGCCAGCTGCGCTACTTCTGGCCGCACGTGCACGGCACCGAGCTGCCGACGCTGATCGAGTCGAAGATCGGCCTGCTCGCGTCCGCCGCGCGCCGGCAGCGGCTCAACGCCGACCAGGCGCTGCTGCGCGACCTCGCCTCGGAGGTCGAGTGGGCCAAGGTCAGCAACGTCCACCCCGACGACTACGCCCGCATCGCCGCGGCACGGGGCCGGTCGGTCTCCGGCCAGGACCCCGAGACCGTGGGCCGGGTGTTCGGCAGCTACGAGGAGGTCAAGCGCGGCCAGGGCCGGATGGACATGGAGGACGTCCTCCTCCTCACCGCCGGCATGCTCGCCGAGGACGAGCGGGTCGCCGCGCAGGTCCGCCGCCAGTACAAGTGGTTCGTCGTCGACGAGTTCCAGGACGTCTCGCCGCTCCAGTCGGCCCTGCTCGACCTGTGGCTCGGGGGGCGGGACGAGCTCTGCGTGGTCGGCGACCCCGCCCAGACGATCTACTCGTTCGCGGGCGCGAACGCCGACTACCTCCGCGAGTTCCCGAAGAGGTACCCCGGCACCACCTCGGTCGAGCTGGTCCGCAACTACCGCTCCACCCCCGAGGTCGTCGACGCCGCCAACACGCTGCTCGCCGGCACCGCCAGCCAGGGCGTCGAGCTCCGCGCCCAGCGTCCCTCCGGCCCGGCGGTGACCTACACCGCGCGGCCCGACGAGGTCGCCGAGGCCGAGGCCGTCGCCGCGCAGGTCCTGCGGCTGCGCGACGCCGGGCGCTCGCTCGGCGAGGTCGCGGTGCTGTTCCGCATCAACGCCCAGTCCGAGTCCTTCGAGGAGGCGCTCGCCGCGCGTGGCCTGCCCTACGTCGTCCGCGGCGCGGCCCGCTTCTTCGAGCGCCCCGAGGTCCGCGAGGCGGTCACCCGGCTGCGCGGCGCGGCCCGCTCCGGCGAGGGCGACGCCGCCGAGGACTGGGTCGACGTCGTCCGTGCCACCCTGGCCGGCATGGGCTGGACGCCCGAGGCGCCGACCGCCCGCGGCCAGACCCGCGACCGGTGGGAGTCGTGGCAGGCGCTGGTCGACCAGGCGAGCGAGTTCGCGACCAGCCACGCCCAGGGTGACCTCAACGCGTTCGTCGACGACCTGGACCGCCGGGCCGCCGAGCAGCACGCCCCGGTCGCCGACGGCGTCACCCTGGCGACGTTCCACGCCGCGAAGGGCCTGGAGTGGGACAGCGTCTTCCTCTGCGGCCTCCAGGACGGCACGCTCCCGATCACCTACGCCGAGACCCCGGCGGCGGTCGAGGAGGAGCGCCGGCTGCTCTACGTCGGCATGACCCGTGCCCGCGTCGACCTCCACCTGTCCTGGGCGCTGGCGCGCAATCCCGGCGGCCGCGCCTCGCGGAAGCCGTCCCGGTTCCTCGACCCGCTGCTCCCCGACGACGCCCGGGGCCGGCAGGACCTCCCGCGCTCGCGCAAGGTCGCGAGCTGCCGCGAGTGCGGCCGTCCGCTGTCGACGGGCGCGGAGAAGAAGCGCGGCCGGTGCGCGGACTGCCCGGCGTCGTACGACGAGGAGCTCTTCGACCGCCTGCGCGAGTGGCGCAAGGAGCGTGCGGGGGAGGAGAGCGTGCCGGCGTTCGTGGTGTTCACCGACGCCACGCTCCAGCTCATCGCCGAGCACAAGCCGCGCACGCCGGAGGCCCTGCTGCGCATCAGTGGGATAGGCCGGTCCAAGCTCGATCGGTACGGCGAGGACGTGCTCTCGCTGGTCGGTTGAGGCGGATGCCGAGGCGTGGATGAGCTGAGCGGACTCGGCGGACCCGGCGAGGCACCGACGACGACGGACCGTTCGCCCGAACGGCGCAATTGCGCCGCAAGCGCAGCCCGACCCACGCCTGAGGCGCCCATCCCGCGCAATTGCGCCGACCGGGCAGCAGCCGCCCGGTCGTTCGGACCCACCTGACCGCGTCGGCGCCGCCGCGACCGTTGACCGCGACGACCGCGACGACCGCGACGGCCCCGTCGTCAGGCGGATCTCGAAAGAGTTCGAGAAATACCCATAAAACCGTTTGCCCATTACCCGCAGGAGCCGATAGGTTTCCGGTCAAGCAATTCCATGCGCACACGATCCTGGCACGATCGGCGCCCGACGCACCGAAGGAGGTGGCCCTGATGAACAGCACCAAGCTCTGGATGACGGCTCAGACCCCGTCGGCCTTTGGCATGCCCATTTCCGGTCACACCTTCGGCGTGATCACGCCTGCCACCGATGCCTGCGCTGCCGCGGCCACGACGCTCGTCGTGCGCGAGCGCGCCGCCATCGCGGCCGTCAAGAGCGCCGTCAAGGGGGACATGGGCCTCGCCCAGTCCTACTTCCCGGGGACCAGTGCCTGGAGACCACCGACCTGTTGAGAACCAACAGCATCGGCAGCCTCCAGGCCGCGGAACCCGAACCGGGATCCGCGGCCTTTCTGTTTCTTCACGAGACAGAGCTTCCCCGCACCGACCCGCACCACCCACAGCGATCAGGTCAGAGAAGGAGGTGAAACATGACCATCAGTGAACTCGTCCGCACCGATGGAGCACTGCCGATGACGGAGTCGTTCCAGGGGGCGAGCCTCGGTGTTCTCCACGACCAGGCGAGCCAGGTCGACGACGACCTGCTGCCCTGCCGGGTGAACAACCCGGAGCTCTGGTTCGCCGAGTCCCCCGTCGACGTGGAGGCCGCCAAGGCCCTCTGCCAGGAGTGCCCCGTCCGGGCCCTCTGCCTCGACGGGGCCCTCGAGCGGCGTGAGCCGTGGGGCGTCTGGGGAGGCCAGCTCTTCCTCCAGGGCGTCGTGATCCCGCGCAAGCGGCCTCGCGGCCGGCCCCGCAAGAACGAAGTCGCCGCCTAGCCGGCAGCGTCCCGCACCACCACGCACCTCTTTCGACAACGACGTCAAAGGAAGCACCCGACATGAACATCACGCACGACTACCTGGCTCGCGCTCACGTGAGCGCTCGCCTCGGTGACGCCCAGAAGGCCCGCCGCGGGCACCAGCTGGCCCACGCGATCCGCTCCGGCCGCCGCGCCGAGCAGCTCGCCCAGAAGGCCCGTCTGGCCCTGGCCCGGTCGCTCTGAGCGCACCGACGACCTGAAGAAGGAACCGACTCCGATGGACAAGACCACTCACCTGAACGGACGTAACGACATGACGCTCATGCACGAGGACCTGGCTCGCGCACAAATGGCCGCGCGCCTGGGAGAGGCGCAGCAGCTCCGGCGTGGTGCCCAGATGGCCCGCGCCCGCCGACTCAGCCGCAAGGCGGAGAAGGCCGCACGGGACGCTCGTCTGGCCCTCGCCCGAGCCCTGTGACGACACCGCACTGACCTGATCGCGGGTGTCTGAGAGACGAAGGCCCGGTACGACCCCACGTCGTGCCGGGCCTTCGTCCGTCTGCTGGCTCACCGACTGGCTGCTGCCGTGGAGCGGCGGGGCTAGGTTGGAGAGGTGACGACCTGCGACTTCTGCGGCCGCGTCGAGACCGACGAGGCGAAGACGCTCACCTGGACGACCGCGGTCGAGAACGGCCGCAAGCGCGCCTACTGCGACGAGTGCTCCCGCGTGAACCTCCGCGCGATGGAGGGGAAGCTCGACAGCGAGTTCTGGTGAGCCGGGGCCGCCGCCGAGCGCAGCCCTAGCCCCAAGCGCACCCGCAGTGCGGATGCCGCTCCCAGGTACGCCGCCGGGGCGGGAGCGTCGGGCCGAGCTCGACGGTCGCCGACCACGTGGCGGGCTCGCCGCCGCCCAGGAACGTGAGCAGGTCGCGCACGGCCCACGCGGCCGCCAGGGTGGCGAGCGTCGGGTCGTCCGGGGCCGCCGGGAGGCCGGCCAGCTGCTCGACCACGAGGGCGCGGCGCGGGTCGTGGTGGCCGCGGTGCGCGTCGACGCAGCGCAGGCAGGCGGTACGGCCGGGGACCACGAACGGCCCGACGGTCCAGCCGTGGGCGTGGGCCGCGAGCACGAGGTGAGGCCGGCCGGCATGCACCTCCGCGTCGGCGTCGGCCCGGGGCACCTCACCGGAGACGCCGACGAGCGCGACCGGGGCCGCGGGGTCGACCGCGCAGCCCGCCTCGCGGAGCAGCCGCTCGACCTGGGGGACGCCGGCGCCGAGCGCGACCACGCGGTCGGCCGGCTCCGGCTCGGCCAGCAGGCCCGCGGCGGCCAGGTCGGCCAGCGCGCGCTGGGCCGCCACCGACGCGGGCGCGGGGGAGCGGCCGGCCGTCAGGTCGTCGAGCAGCCGGCGTACGTCGGGATGATCGGGGAGCACCGCCCGCCACGGCGGGTCGATGCCCACCTGGAGGTGGTGGTCGTCGCGGCGCGCGACGTGCAGCCCGGGACGCAGGGAGGTCATCCCCGGCGTCTACCCCGATCGGACGGGGCAGGGTCGGTTGTCCACAGTGCCGGAGAAACTACGACGGCGCCCGTCCCGGTCGGGTGACCGGGGCGGACGCCGCCGTGGAACTCGTGGGGCGATGCTGCTTTCGCGTCAGGCCTTGCCGAGGATCCGGTTGAGGTTCGTGCCACAGACGGGGCAGACGGCCTTCGCCATCCGGGTGCCCTTGTCGTTGACCTTGACCTCGCCCTCGGCCTCGCGCTTCTCCTTGCACTTCACGCAGTAGAACTCGCCGCTCCAGGTCTCCGCCATGACGGCCTCCTTGCCTAGTTACTCTCTCGGTCGTCGCGACGGGGTACTTGGGGAAGACCCGCCGGAGTCCGGCGAAGGTGCCGCCGAACCGACTCGACCCTACGACATCCCCGCTCAGAACCGCGTCAGGCGCACCGTGTGCGGTGAATCTGGTCACGGCGTGTCGCGGTCGCGATGAGTACGTTGACGCCATGTCCGAACCTCAGCACCTCCGCGTGGAGCGCCCGTCCGACGGCGTCGCCCTCCTCGTCCTCGACAACCCCGACCAGCGCAACGCGATGTCCGACGAGATGACGGCCTCCTGGGTCGCCGCGATCGACGAGCTCGCGAGCGACCGCTCGGTCCGCGCGGTCGTGGTGACCGGAGCGGGGTCCGCGTTCTGCTCCGGCGGCAACACGTCCTGGATCGCCAGCGAGCCGGACGCGTCGGTGGACCACCTGCGCACCCGGATGATGGCGTTCTACCGGGACTGGCTCTCGATCCGCCGCCTCGAGGTCCCGACGATCGCCGCGGTCAACGGCCCCGCCGTGGGCGCCGGCCTGTGCCTGGCGCTGGCCTGCGACATCCGGTACGCCGCCGCCGGCGCCAAGCTCACCGCGCCGTTCGTGAAGCTGGGCATGCACCCGGGCATGGGGGCGACGTCGCTGCTCCCGAACGTCGTGGGCGCGGCGCACGCGCGCGACCTGCTGCTCACCGGGCGCGTCGTCGAGGCCGAGGAGGCGCTGCGCCTGGGCCTGGTCTCCCGGGTGATCGAGCCGGCGGCGTTCCTCGACGAGGTGCTGGCCACGGCGGCCGGGATCGCCGCGAGCGCGCCGATCGCCACCAAGCTCACCAAGCTCGCCCTGCGCGACGGCGGCCACGCCGACGTCGAGGCCTGCCTCCAGTGGGAGGCGATGGCGCAGCCGATCACGCTGGCGACCGCGGACCTCCAGGAGGGGATCCGGGCGGCGCAGGAGAAGCGCACGCCGGTCTTCCGCGGGGAGTAGGCCCGACCCGAGACGAAAGAGAGGCCCCCGGTCACCGGTGGACACTTGCCTTCCCCTTGCGAGTGTCCCTCGGTGGCCCGGAGGCCCCATCTGCGGCACACGCTAGGAGGCGGTCGCCGACAGGGTCAACGCGGGTCCGGCGCAGCCTGTGGACAACGTTGTGGAAAACCATGTGGAGAACGCCCCTCGACGGTGGAGGAGGCCGGGATGCCGCTGTGGACAACAACCCGCCGGGGACGGCGGACCACCCGCTGACCAGCGAGAATGGCCGTCCACCGGGTGTGGAGAGAAGAAACCTGAGACGAGATCGCGAGGTGATCGGCGTGTCGGAGCGCTACGACGGGGGCCCGGTGGCGGCGCTGCGCCGGATCGCGTTCCTGCTCGAGCGCGGGCGCGAGGACACCTACAAGGTCAAGGCCTACCGCAACGCGGCCGCGGCGATCCTGCCGCTGCCGGCCGACCGGGTGGCGGCGGCGGTGGAGGACGGCACGATCACCGACCTGCCGGGGGTCGGGGCGAGCACCGCGAAGGTGATCGCCGCCGCGGTGCGGGGCGAGCTGCCCGACCGGCTGGCCGCCCTGGAGAAGGAGTACGGCGGACCGCTCACCGGCGCCGGCGCCGACCTCCGGTCGGCGCTGCGCGGCGACCTGCACTCGCACTCCGACTGGTCCGACGGCGGCTCCCCGATCGAGGAGATGGCCTTCACCGCGATGGAGCTCGGCCACGACTACCTCGTGCTCACCGACCACTCGCCGCGGCTGACCGTGGCGCACGGGCTCAGCCCCGAGCGGCTCACCCGGCAGCTCGGCGTCGTCGACGCGGTCAACGAGCACCTCGCCGCGATCGGCGGCGGCTTCACGCTGCTCAAGGGCATCGAGGTCGACATCCTCGACGACGGCTCGCTCGACCAGGCCGACGAGCTGCTCGCCCGGCTCGACGTGCGGGTGGCCAGCGTCCACTCCAAGCTCAAGATGGACGCCGCGGACATGACCACGCGGATGGTCGCCGCGGTGCGGAACCCGTTCACCAACGTGCTCGGCCACTGCACCGGACGGATGGTGATGGGCAGCCGCGGCACCCGCCCGCCGTCGCAGTTCGACGCGAAGGCGGTCTTCGAGGCCTGCGCGGAGCACGACACGGCGGTCGAGATCAACAGCCGGCCCGAGCGGCGCGACCCGCCGACGAAGCTGCTCGAGCTGGCCCGCGACGTCGGCTGCCTGTTCTCGATCGACAGCGACGCGCACGCGCCGGGCCAGCTCGACTTCCAGGTGCACGGGTGCGAGCGCGCCGAGGCCGCCGGGATCGACCCCGACCGGATCGTCAACACCTGGCCGAAGGAACGGCTCCTGACCTGGGCGAACCGGTAGGTTCAGGACATGTCCGCCACGCCGACCCGCCCGGAGGTGGAGGTGCGGCGCTCCAAGCGGCGGCGGCGTACCGTCTCCGCCTACCGCGACGGCGATCGCGTCGTGGTGATGATCCCGGCCTCGCTCTCCCGCAAGGAGGAGGCCGAGTGGGTCGAGACGATGCTCGCCCGGCTCGAGCGCTCCGAGCGGCGCCGCAAGCCCAGCGACTCCGACCTGATGAGGCGGGCCCGCGACCTCAACGACAAGTACCTCGGCGGGCTGGCGACGCCGGAGTCGGTGCGCTGGGTCGACAACCAGCAGTCCCGGTGGGGCTCCTGCACGCCCGGCGACCGCACGATCCGGCTGTCGGGACGGCTCCAGGGGATGCCTTCGTGGGTGATCGACTACGTGCTCGTGCACGAGCTGGCGCACCTGCTCGAGCCCGGTCACGACGCCAGCTTCTGGGCGTGGGTCGACCGCTACCCCCAGGCCGAGCGCGCGAAGGGCTACCTCATCGGGTGGTCGACCGCGGCCCGGCTGGACCCGCCGCCCGGCGACGAGATCGACTGAGCGCGACCAGCTCGACCAGGTCGGGCTCGGGGTCGGGCAGCGCGTCGACCGGCCACCAGCGCAGGTCGAGGGACTCGTCGCTGATGACGTGGGCGGCGTCCGGCGCGACCGCGACGAACCGGACGTCGAGGTGGTGCACGTCGCCGGTCGGGCCGCAGAACGGGACGGCGTGCTCGCTGAGCTGGACCGGCACCGGGTCGAGGACCAGTCCGTCGATGCCGGACTCCTCGGTCGCCTCGCGCAGCGCCGCGCCGGCCAGGGTCGCGTCGCCGGGCTCGCAGTGGCCGCCGAGCTGGAACCACGCGTGCGCCTTCGCGTGCAGAGTCAGCAGCACGGCGTCGTGCGCCGCGTTGAGGACGAGCGTGCTCGCCGTGACGTGGTCCGGCGTGCAGGCGCGGGTCAGGCCGTCGGGGTGGGCGCGCAGGTGCTCGACGTACCGCCGCCGGAGCCGCTCCTGGGCGTCGTCGGGCGCGGGCCAGCCGTCGAGGACGGCGAGCGCGTCCGCGTGGAGCGTCACTCCTGAGGGCCGTCGGCGGGGCCGCCGTCGAGCAGCTTCTTCAGCTCGGCGTCGAAGTCCTCGTCGCTGAGCTGTGCGGGGGCCGAGGCGTCCTCGCGGAAGCCCAGCGGGTCGTCGAGATCAGCGGCCGACGGCAGCAGGTCGGGGTGCATCCACACGCCGTCGCGGGCCTCGGCGCCCTGGCGGGTGCGCAGCGAGCCCCACAGCGTGGACGCGTCGCGCAGCCGGCGCGGGCGCAGCTCGAGGCCGACCAGCGTGGCGAAGGTCTGCTCGGCCGGGCCGCCCGCGGCGCGGCGGCGCCGGAACGCCTCCTGGAGCTTGCCCGCCGACGGCATCCGCTCGGCGGTGGCCTGGCCGACGACCTCGTCGACCCAGCCCTCGACCAGCGCGAGCGTGACCTCGAGGCGCTGGAGGGCGGCCTCCTGGCCGGCGGAGCGGGGGACGTCGAACATCCCGCCCTCGAGCAGCTGCTGCATCGACTCGGGGTTGGTCGGGTCGATGCCGCTCATCTGCTCCTCGATGCGGGAGCGCATGCCCTCGGCGTTGATCTCCAGCCCGCGGGCGTAGTCGGCCACCGCACCGATGAGGTGGTCCCGCAGCCACGGCACGTGCGCGAACAGCCGTTGGTGGGCGGCCTCGCGCAGCGCGAGGTAGAGGAGGACGTCGTCCTCGGTGACGTCGAGCCCCTCGGCGAACGCGCCGACGTTGGCGGGCACGATCGCCGCCTTGCCGGGCGCGGCCAGCGGGAGACCGATGTCGGAGACGCTCAGCACCTCCGCGGCGAGCGCGCCGAGACCGGAGCCGACCTGGGAGGCGAGCATGCCGCCGACCGCCTTGCCGAGGATGCCCAGCATCGGGCCGGCCATCGCCTGCGCCTCGTCGCCCAAGGCCCCGGAGAGCGCCTGCACCGAGGACTCGGCGATCGGCTCGACGAGAACCTTCCACACCTCGGTGGTGCCGACGATCCACTCCGCGCGGCTCCAGGCCGTCGCGGAGGTGACGCCGGAGGGGAACGCGGTGGTCGCGTCGAGCCAGTGGTCGGCGAGGCGGACGGCGTCCGCGACCGCGTCCTTCTGCTTCTGCGTGGGGGAGGGGTCCGGCGCCTGCGCGACGGTCTTGCGCGCCATGTCGAGCGCGAAGTCCCAGTTGAGCGGGCCGTCGTTGGGCTGCATCAAGAACTGGATCTGGCTGAAGAGCTGGCTGAGGTCGGGCAGTCCCGCGCCCGCGGCGCCTCCCTGGGCACCGCCCAGGGCGCCGAAGAACTGCTCGAAAGGCGTGCCCTTGAAGGGGTTCTGGCCGCCCTCGTCCGGGGAGTCGGGCGTCTCGCCCGGCTTGTCGTTCATGCCTCAACCGTACGCGGTTGGCCTGAGCCACGACGATCGACGCAGCGCCGTCGCGAGCTGCGCGATTGGGCGTGGACTGGTGAGGCGCCGTCCACCCTCGGCGACGGCACGGTGACCGAGATCGGCCCGCGGGATCCGCACCCGACCAATGAAGGGCGGAAGCCGTGGCAGCAGCACAGAACTACCCGGCCATCAGGGCCGAGTACGTCGGCCTGCCGATCGCTCGCGCTGGTGCTGTCGCTGGTGCTGTCGGTCGCTCAGCCGGTCCGGCGCATCGGCCGCCGGATGCACTCCGCGGTCCTGCCAGGATGGAGCGAGGGCAACGCAGCCAGGTCGCGTTCAGCGCGCGGCGTAGTAGGCGTGGAGTCGCTCGGCACGGTCTAAGGTCGTGCTGTGAGCGCTGTACGGCTTGTGGACCTCCGGGAAGACCCCCTCGACGTGGCCGAGGTCGTGGCCGCGCTCGATGACGACGCCTCCGGCGGGCTGACCCTCTTCGTCGGCCGGGTGCGCGACCACGACGGCGGCAAGGACGTGGACGGGCTCGACTACTCCGCCCACCCCACGGCCCTCGAGGTGATGCGCGGGGTGTGCGAGCGGATCGCCGCCGAGCACGACGTCACCGGCGTGGCCGCCGTGCACCGGGTCGGCACCCTCGCCATCGGCGACGTCGCGGTGATCATCGCGACCACCGCCGCCCACCGGGGCGAGGCGTTCACCGCGTCCCGGGCGCTGATCGACACCCTCAAGGCCGAGGTGCCGATCTGGAAGCACCAGCGCTTCGACGACGGCAGCGACGAGTGGGTCGGCACGCCGTAGCAGGTCCGCGGGGAAGCGCGCCGCGATCCGTACCCTCGACGCGTGGAGATTCTGCTCTGGCTGCTGCCGTCGGTCGTCGTCACCGTCGTGGCGATGCTGTGGGTCGGCTGGGCGGGACGCGAGGGCCGCGGCGAGGTCGACCGCGAGGTCGCCGTACGTCGCCTGGCGGCCGCGCTGGAGCGGGAGCCGCGCCGGAGCCGGCCGGGATACGCCGTCGAGCAGCCCGCGCCCGACCGCTCCACCGGGGTCGCGGTGCGGCCCTCCCGCCGCGCCTCCTGAATCCGTCCTAGGGCGGGTCTGACAGTCTTGGCGCCATGACGCAGCGCACCCTGGCCGGGATCCTGGCCGTGCCGCTGCTCATCGCGCTCTGGCTCACGGCCGCGCTGGCGCCGCTGCCCTACGTCACCTACGAACCCGGCCTCACCGTCGACGTGCTGGGTGACAACGACGAGGGGCAGGAGATCATCGACGTCTCCGGGCGCACGGCCTACCACGACGACGAGGGCCAACTGCGGATGACGACCGTCTACGTCTCGCAGCCCAGGCCCGAGGGCAGGAACAACCTCTTCGAGCTGATGCACGACTGGATCAGCGACGAGTCCGCGGTCTACCCCTACGACTCGGTCTACCGCGAGGACGAGACCGTCGAGCAGAACCGCGAGGAGGGCCAGGCCCAGATGACCACCTCCCAGGACGCGGCCACGGCGGTCGCCCTGGAGGAGATGGGCTTCGACGTCACCGAGCCGGTCGTCGCCGCCGTCTCGGACGGCACCCCGGCCGACGGTGCGCTCGAGCCCGGCGATGTGATCCTCAAGGTCGACGGCGCCCCGGTGACGACGTCCGAGGAGGTCGTCGACGAGGTCGGCGCGGCCGAGGTGGGCGAGGAGGTCACCTTCGTCGTACGCCGCGACGACGAGCGCACCGAGGTCGACGTCACGCCCGAGGAGGTCGACGGTGGCCCGCAGGTGGGCATCTCGGTCGGCACCCAGGTCAAGGCCGACCTGCCGGTCGACGTCACCATCAACATCGACGCGAGCATCGGCGGGCCGAGCGCGGGGCTGATGTTCTCCCTCGGCATCTACGACACCCTCACGCCCGGCTCGCTGACCGGCGGCCAGACCATCGCCGGCACCGGGACCATGGACGCCGCCGGCCGGGTCGGGCCGATCGGCGGCATCCAGCAGAAGATCGTCGGGGCCCGGGACGCCGGCGCGAAGCTGTTCCTCGTGCCTCCCGGGAACTGCGAGGATGCGCTCGGCGCCCCGAACGAGGACATGCGGCTCGTCCGCGCGGACACCATGCACGACGCCCGCCTCGCCATCGAGGCCTGGGTGAAGGACCCCGACGCCGACCTGCCCAGCTGCGAGGAGGCCTCCGCGTGACCGAGTTCGACCAGGACCTCGACGTCGACCCGGCCCTCGCGGCCGCCGTCCTCGAGATCGAGGAGCACGCGTCCGAGAGCGGGTGGGACCAGCCGGCCCGGCTCTACGCCCTCGTCGACACGCAGACGATCGTCGAGCACGAGCCGGCTCTGGCGGCCGCGATGGGCCTGGACGAGTCGTCCGCCCAGGGCTCGCTGACGCCGGTCGAGCAGGACCAGCTCGCGCCCGACCAGCCGCTCGAGGTGGCGCTCCAGTCGATGAGCTGGCCGCCGGGCGTCACCGGCTGCGCCGCGGTCGTCGAGCGGCTCGTGCTGCCGCCGGACGCGGACGTCGAGATCCCCGAGGACCCGGCCGCGGCCGAGGAGTTCGCCCGGGAGCACCCGGACCGCCAGGAGGTCCGGATCGTCGCCGGCGCCACGCGCGCCGGGGCGACGTACTGCGCACTGCGACTGCGCGCGCACGACGACGCCCAGTCAGTGGTGGGCGGCGTGGATCTGGTGCCCCAGCTGCTGCAGCTGCTGGGCGCGACGCTTGAAGAGGAGAACGAAGGATGAACCCGGCATGAGCGAGCTGTTCGACGAGGGCGGTCGGGAGGCCGCCGCGCCGCCACCGAGGGGGTCGCGCCGGTCGCGCGCGCTGATCATCACCGCGGTCGTGCTGGTGCTCGCCTTCCTGGGGCTGAGCACGTTCGCCAACCTTTACACCGACCGGCTCTGGTACAAGCAGGGCGGCTACGCCGGGGTCTTCTCCACGCTGTTCTGGACCCGTGCCGCGCTGTTCCTGGTCTTCGGTGCGCTGATGACCGTGGTGGTCGGGATCAACATCTACCTGGCCTACCGGTTCCGGCCGTTCTTCCGGCCGAGCTCCCCGGAGCAGAGCGGTCTCGACCGCTACCGCGAGGCCGTGACGCCGATCCGCACCTGGCTGCTCGTCGGCGTCTCGCTCGTGCTGGGCGCGTTCGCCGGAAGCTCGGGGATCGGGGAGTGGCGCAACTACCTGCTCTGGCGCAACGGCGGCTCCTTCGGGGAGGAGGACGCCTGGTTCGGCAAGGACATCGGGTTCTACGTCTTCGACCTGCCGTGGCTGCACTACCTGGTCGACTTCGCGATGGCGGCGCTCGTCATCTCGCTGATCGCCGCCGCCGTCGTGCACTACCTGTACGGCGGGATCCGGCTCCAGGCCTCGCGCGACCGCCTCTCGGGTCCGGCGCAGGTCCAGCTGTCGATCCTGCTCGGCCTGTTCGTGCTGGCGAAGGGCGCGGACTACTACCTCGACCGCTTCGACCTGGTCACCCAGGGCGGCGGCCTCATCACCGGCATGACCTACACCGACCACCACGCGGTGCTGCCGGCCAAGAACATCCTGCTCGGGATCGCGGTCATCTGCGCGATCCTCTTCTTCGTCAACGTCTGGCGGCGCACCTGGCTGCTGCCCTCGGTCGGCCTCGCGCTGCTCGCGGTCTCCGCGATCCTGCTCGGCCTGATCTGGCCGGGCATCGTGCAGCAGTTCCAGGTCAAGCCGTCCGAGGCCGACCGGGAGGCCGAGTACATCCAGGCCAACATCGACGCCACGCGTCTGGCCTACGACGTCGACGACGTCGAGGTCGAGGAGTACACGCCCTCCAGCGACCTGACCGGTGGACTCGACGCGCTGGACGAGGAGACCTCCTCGGTGCCGCTGGTCGACCCGCTGCTGGTGCGGGACGCCTTCGAGCAGAACCAGCAGGTGCGGGCGTACTACTCGGTCGCCGACGTGCTGGACGTCGACCGCTACGACATCGGCGGCACCGAGCGTGCGCTGGTGCTCGGCGTCCGCGAGCTCGACCAGTCGGGTATCCCCGCGGGTGACCAGAACTGGTCGAACCTGCACACCGTCTACACCCACGGCAACGGGGTCATTGCGGCGTACGCCAACCAGCGCCCCGAGGACAACCGCGCCCAGATCGACACGACCAGCGCGGCGGCCGACTCGGTGGGCATCGAGTGGGCCGAGGGCACGAACGTCGGCCAGAGCGAGCTCAGCGAGGCGACCGGCGGCTTCGAGAACCGGATCTACTACGGCGAGCAGAGCCCCGACTACTCGATCGTCGGCAAGGCGTCGGACGAGTCCGACGACGTCGAGCTGAACCTGCCGCTGGCCGGCTCGGACCTGGGCGCGACCACGACGTACGACGGCGCCGGGGACGCGGGCGTCGGGGGCACGTTCAACCAGCTGATGTTCGCGGTGAAGTACGGCGAGCCGAACTTCCTGCTCTCGGGCCGGGTGAACGAGAACAGCCGGATCCTGTTCGACCGCGACCCGCGCGAACGGGTCCAGAAGGTCGCGCCGTGGCTGACCGTCGACAGTGACGTCTATCCCGCGATCGTCGACGGCCGGATCCAGTGGATCGTCGACGGCTACACGACCACCGACCGCTATCCCAACGCGGAGAAGGAGTCGTTCCAGACGATGACCGACGACTCCCTCCAGCAGGACATCGGCCTGCGGACGCTGCCGACCGACGAGATCAACTACATGCGCAACGCCGTGAAGGCCACGGTCGACGCCTACACCGGCGAGGTGGTCCTCTACGCCTGGGACGAGGAGGACCCGCTCCTGCAGACCTGGCGCGCGGCGTTCCCCGGAACGGTCCAGGACAAGGAGCAGATCTCGCCCGAGCTGCTCGCCCACCTGCGGTACCCCGAGGACCTGTTCAAGGTCCAGCGCTACCAGTTCGCCCGCTACCACGTCACCGAGGCCACGGCGTTCTACCAGGGCAACAACCGGTGGGAGGTCCCCGAGGACCCGTACGCGAACGGCAAGTTCCAGCCGCCGTACCGGCTCTTCGTCGACAGCCCGGGCACCGACGGCGAGGTCTTCTCGCTCACCTCGGTCTACGTGCCGTTCGAGAAGAACAACCTGGCCTCGTTCGTGTCGGTGGACGCCGACGCGACCGGCGACGACTACGGCAAGATCCGCGTGCTCCAGCTTCCCAACGAGCAGACGCCCGGACCGGGCCTGGTCGCCAACCAGTTCGCCTCGGACCCGAACGTCGCTGACCTGCTCGCGCAGTTCAACCGAAGTGGTGCCCGCCCGGTCTACGGCAACCTGCTCACGCTGCCCATCAACGACGGGCTGATGTACGTCCAGCCGGTCTACGCGACCCGGGAGCTCTCCGACTCGAGCTTCCCGATCCTGCGCTACGTGCTGGTGAAGTACGGCAACGACATCGGGGTCGGCGCCACGCTGCGCGGCTCGCTCGCGAACCTGCTCGGCGTGAGCGACCCCGGCGCCGGCTCGGGAGCTGGCGAGCCCGGCGACGGGAGCGGCGAGGGCAACGGGGACGGGAGCGGCGACGGCGGGACCGGCGGCGGCGAGGGCACCGGTGGTCAAGGCGCCGACGCGACGATCCAGGGCCTCCTGGCGCAGGCCGAGGCCAAGTTCGCCGCCGCCGAGGCGGCCCTCGCGGCCGGCGACCTGGGGACCTACCAGGAACGGGTGGAGGAGGCACAGGCACTCGTCGGCCGGGCGATCACCCTCGCCCAGCGGCGCGACGGCGGCTCGTCGGGCTCCCCGGGCTCCCCGGGCTCCTCGTCGCCCTCCGCGTCCCCGTCGGAGGAGGCCGCCGACTGACCCCGATTTGGCCCGTCCCACCCCACCCGGTAAGGTTTTCCTCACCGACGCGGGGTGGAGCAGCTCGGTAGCTCGCTGGGCTCATAACCCAGAGGTCGCAGGTTCAAATCCTGCCCCCGCTACGAAGAAAGTCCAGGTCAGCCCATGGTTGACCTGGACTTTCGCTTTGGGGGCGAGATGCGATCCCATCGTTTACCCATCACATTGACAGGTGCGCAGCGTGGCCCAGTCGGGCCGCAGCACCGTTGGTTCCGGTCGCTTCGGGCTTCCTCGGCAGCCGTGGCTCACCTACTCGGCATGAGTACGACGCAGCTGGGGCTGGAGCCCCTGATTGGGGTCGAGGAGCTCGCCGACTACCTCGGTGTGCCCGTGCAGACCATCTACGACTGGCGGCTGTCCGGTCGGGCGCCGCGGGCCTTCAAGCTCGGCAAGCACCTGCGGTTCGCCGTCAGCGACGTGCAGGAGTGGCTCGAGGAGCACCATGAGGGTCGCGGCGATGAGTAGGCCGCGGATCCCGATCGGTGGGTACGGCGAGATCGCCTTCATCTCGCGCGGCAAGGGCAAGGTCGAGGCGCGCACCCGCTTCCGGGGCTGGGACGGCCAGACACGGCTCGTGTAGGCGACCGCCTCGTCGAGGCCCGCGGCCGAGGTGGCGTTGAAGAAGAAGCTCACCCAGCGCAACGCCTTCCAGCCGGTCGACACCACCCGCACGCCGGCCAGCCCGTTTCCGGCCCTGGTCGACTACTGGCTTGCCGACCTCGACCTGGAGGGACGGATCGCGCCCGCGACCCGGTTCAACTACGAGCGCGACATGCGCCGCCTGGTCCTGCCGGCGTTCAAGGGCTTCGCCCTGCGCGAGATCGGGGTCGCCCGCTGCGATGCCCTGCTCAAGCAGTTGGGCAACAGCTCGTACTCGTCGGCCAAGCGAGCTCGGACCGTGCTGAGGCAGGTCGTTCGCACTCGCGGTCAGGCACGAGGTGCTCCCGCGCAACCCGATCGACAACGTCTCCCGCCTCCACAAGCCGAAGCGCACACCCACCGCCCTGACCGCGGCGGAGGTCAACGCCATCCGCGCGGTGATCAAGGCATGGGAGTCCACAACGGGAACCTCCGGCCCGAACCCCGACGGACAGCTCGGCCAGATCGTCGAGGTCATGCTCGGCACCTCCGCCCGGATCGGCGAGGTGCTGGCCATCCGCCGCCGCGATCTGGACCTGACGACGACACCGGCGACGCTGAGGATCTGCGGCACCGTGATCTCCGAGCGCGGCAAGGGGACCTATCGCCAGGAGCATCCCAAGACGGACCGGTCGAACCGGGTGATCGCGCTGCCGAGCTTCACCGCCGAGGCCTTGCGTCGGCGGATGGCGATCATGCGGGACCACTCGCTCGACGCCCTGGTGTTCTGCTGCCGCGAGGGCACGCCGCTGACGACCGCGAACGTGCGTCGGCAGCTCCGCAAGGTCCTCGGCGAGGCTGGCATCGAGGGCGTCACGCCCCACATGTTCCGCCGGACCGTCGTCACCGTGGTGAACGAGCAGGCGAGCCTCAACCTTGCCTCCGAGCTGCTCGGTCACACCGACCCGAAGATGACAGTCGAGCACTACATCCGCCGCAACGAGCACGTGAACCCGCTGACCGCCGAGCTCCTCGACCAGGCGTTCGCCCACAAGGACGACTAACGGGGATCGAGCTCGTCGGCCCACGCATCGAAATAGGTCCGAATGTCGGTGATGGGCACGCCGACGTCCGGGAAGTCCTGGTCCTCGATGCGGCCATGGGTGCGCAACGTCGCAGCGAACATCGCGAGATCGAAGCCCGGATCGGCCTCGGCCGCCTTCCGGAGCGTCTCCTCGCGGTCGAATCGCTGGTGCAGCACGTAGACGTCGACGAAGTCACGCGGTTCAGCACGACCGAACAGCGCGAGCGTCTTGCGGATCGCGAGTTCGTCGGGAGCGAAGCTTGGCCCGGCGATCGTGACGGTCGGAGTGCTGGCGGCGGGACTGTCGACCGCGAGGTCCACGAGAACCGTCTCCGGGCCGGTGACCGACCACCGCCGAAACTCCTCGCCGGTTCGCACCAACTTGTGGCTCCACCCGCGAGCCGTGACCGCGGCGATGAGCGCTTCGCTCGCCGCCTCGACGCTGCCCGCGCGACGCGATGTGAAGAAGTCGAGGTCTTCGGTCGGCCTCGGCACGATCCCCTGGGCGATCAGAGCCCCGCCGCCGGCGAGCAGGAACCCTGCCGACTCGGGCAGGGCGAAGAACACGTTGGCCAGTTCGACCTGGAAGTCGCTCAGCCTTGAGTCGCTCACGCGATGGCACCGAGCGACGCGATGAGCGGCTCCCAGGCGCTGCGGATCGCCCGCGGGATGACGAGGTCGTCCCAGAGGTCGACGAGCAGGGCCCCGTCCAAGTAGGCGAGCAGGTCGGCCGGCTCACCTTCGCGAAGAACGATCTCGTAGACCCTGGCCCGGTCGCGCCGGTCGCGAAGGTTGTAGGGACGCGACGGGCCGGACCAGTGCAGATGCTGGGGCAGCGTCACGGTCGCCAACGCCGTGGCTGTGTCGAGGCGCCACAGGCGATCAGGCACGACGAACGGCTCCCCGCGAGCGCCGGGGTGGGTGGTGAACTCGACGCGGGGCACGAGGTCAAGATCGAAACCGCTGCTCTTCACGATCCGCTCGGCCACAGCGAGCGTCGGCGACTTGGTGCCGTGCTCGTAGGTCGAGAGCGTGGGCTGCGAGGTGCCCGAACGGCGCGCCAGTTCCCGCTGCGACAGTCCACTGCCGCGGCGTGCGCGCGCGATGATCGTTCCGGCCATGTCCGCCATGATATCCGTGTAGATATCGCTCCTCAAGGTCTCGCCGGCGCGCTACCGAAATCGCTTGGTCATGTCGGAGGCGATCCGTAGCGTCGATCGCGGCCAGGAGGCAGTCAGAGGAGCAGAGGGGGCCGGCTGTGCAGAAGATTGTCGTGAACGCGAAGCCCGGAGGCTTCGGGCTGTCCCGCGAGGCCGCCGCTGCGCTCGGACTGGAGGTCGACGAGAAGTCGTCGTTCATGCAGCCATACCGAGTCATTGGCGAGAGCGCGCTCCGCAGAAACGATTCTCGCCGAGTCGTGGCGCGGCTCGCTCGCGGCCTGTTGGAGCGGTGCGCCGAGCTGACTGCCCAGATCAACGCGCTCGAGAAGGAGCTGCGCGGACTCGTGCGGGTGTTGGCACCGTCGCTGCTGGAGATCCCCGGTTGTGGTGTCCTATCGGCCGCGGTCATCGTCGGTGAGACAGCCGGCGTCCACAATCTCGGCGTCAGCGGTCACTCCCTACGCGCCGGTCACGCCACCACAGCCGCCGCCAACGGCGCGCCGCTCGACCGGATCGCCGCGCAGACCCGACACCGCGACCTGACCACCCTCTTCAACCACTGCATCTACGAGATGCCCTTCGTGGTGGTGGAAATCGATCCCTAGAGAACACCGATCCACCAGCACGTAAGGGCATTCTCACTTCACGCCGCGCTCACAACCCCGAGCTCATCGGTGGATCGAGGCTTAGTGCGGGATCGCCAGCTGACGATCCTGACGAGCAAGCCGCTGTACGTGAGCGAGACCGGCTGCCCGGAGACGGGCGGCGACGAGGCTGCCTGGATCCGGGACATATGGTCGTGGCTGGCGGCGCACCCCGAGGTGCGCGGCGTCACCTGGTTCGACTTCGACAAGGAGACCGACTGGCGCGTCGACAGCTCGGAGGCGTCGCTGCAGGCCTACGCCACCGGCGCCCGGTCCTTCGCCTAGCCGCCGGTGCCCCGGAAGGGGTCGTGCGGACGGCGACGTCGTCGGGCCGTCCAGACCCCTACAGCCAGCGCAGCTGGCGCTGCTTGGCCTCGTCGTAGTCGGCTCGACCGGAGAGCGAGTCCGGGACGCCGGTCTCCCACCAGGCGCCGGCCTCGGTCCAGGTGGTGGGGTGGGTCCGGCAGACGACCACGGCGGGGCGGCGGGTGTCCGAGGCGACCTGACGGGCGCGGAGGTACGCCGCGCGCAGATCCTCGACGCCGGCGTCCGCGGGCACGTCCTCGACCGCGCAGCCGAGCGACCGCGCGTGGGCGGCGAAGTCGACCCGCACGCTGCCGTCGGAGCCCGGGCCGCGGGCATCCGTGAGGAGGTTGTTGAACCCCTCGGCACCCTGGTTGGTCTGGAGCCGGTGGATCACGGCGTACCCGCCGTTGTCGCAGAGCACCGCGACGTACGGATGCCCGCTGAACGCCGCGGAGTAGAGCTCGGAGTTGAGCATGAGGTACGAGCCGTCGCCGAACAGCGCGGTGACCAGGCCGTCGGGGTGGGTCCGCTGCCGGGCCATGGCGGCGCCCCAGGGGGCGACCACCTCGTAGCCCATGCAGGAGAAGCCGTACTCGAGGTCCATCGTCGCGCCGGACGTGGCGCCTGCGTCCGGCTTGACGTCGCCGGTGCGCCACCCGCCGTGGAGCTCGCCCGGCATGCCGCCGGAAGCGGTGAGCACGTAGTCGTCCGGCCCGCTCGCGTCGTTGACCACGCCGACGACCTGGGCGTAGCTGAGGGCCCCGTCCGGCGCGACGCCGGCGCGCAGCTCGTCGACGTGGGAGTCCCAGGCGGCCTTCTCCTGCTGCGCGCGGACCGCGTTCTGCGGCGGCGCGGCCCAGCCGTCGAGCGCACCGGACAGCTCGGTCAAGGTCTCGCGGGCGTCGCCGACGACCGCCTGCGCGGCGTGCTTGACGGCGTCGAAGCGCGCCGCGTTCACGGTCACGAGCGACACGTCGTCGGCGAAGCCGGTCCACGAGGACGTGGTGAAGTCCTGGAGCCGGGTGCCGACCGCGAGCACGACGTCCGCCTCGGCGGCCAGCGTGTTCGCCGACGTCGAGCCGATGATGCCCAGCGCGCCGGCGTACAGCGGGTGGTCGTGGGGGACGAGCGTGCGCCCGGCCACGGTCTCGACGATCGGCACCTGATGCGCCTCGGCGAAGGCCAGCGCCTCGGCAGCCGCGCCGGAGTAGCGGACCCCGCCGCCGACCACGAGAAGCGGGCGCTCGGCCCGCCGCAGGGTCGCCACCGTATCCCGGACGGCCGCCAGGTCGGGCCGGGGCCGCGGCACGCGGTGCAGGCGAGGCTCGAACATCGCGACGGGGAAGTCGCAGGTCTCGGCCTGCACGTCCTGGGGGAGCGCCAGCGTCACCGGCCCCGCGTCGGCCGGGTCGGTCAGGACCCGCGCCACCTGCGGCAGGGTGCCGATCAGCTGCTCGGGGCGGGTGAGCCGGTCGAAGTAGCGCGACACGGGTCGGAACGCGTCGTTCACGGAGATCGTCGGCTCGCCGAAGTGCTCCACCTGCTGGAGCACCGGGTCGGGGGCGCGCCCGGTGAAGGTATCGCCCGGGAGGAGCAGCACCGGCAGCCGGTTCGCATGGGCGAGGCCGGCTGCGGTGACCATGTTGAGCGCACCGGGCCCGATGGACGACGTCGCCGCCATCACCTGGCGGCGGTCCGTGGCGCGCGCGTACGCGACCGCCGCGAGCGCCATGCCCTGCTCGGTCTGGCCGCGCCACGTCGGCAGCTCGTCCTGCACGTCGTACAGCGCGGTGCCGAGCCCGAGGACGTTGCCGTGCCCGAAGATCGCGAAGACCCCGGCGAACAGCGGTACCTCGGTGCCGTCGAGAAGCTCGGAGCGTTGGACGGTCATCCAGCGGACCAGCGCCTGCGCGGCCGTGAGGCGGATCGTTCGTGCGCTCATCAGGTGTGCCTCTCGCTCGAGGTGGCAGCCGACGTCACCGGGCACCGCGGGTCGGTCTCCATGGTGGCCCAGGAGTCGCGGACCCAGGCGTGGGCAGGGTCGTCGCAGAACGCCAGCGCGCGCTCGGCGGCCGGCCCGGCCATCACGTTGAGGTAGTACATGGGGTAGCCGGGCGCCGCGATGCACGGACCGTGGTAGCCGTGCGGCACCAGCACGACGTCGTGGTCGCGCACCTCGACGAGCTCGTCGAGCGGCGCGAGTCCGGCGTCCGCGTGCTCGGGGCCGGTGTAGGTCCGGTGGTAGCCGAAACCGTCGCGAGACGGTCTCACCTGGTCCGCGCCGGCGATCCGGTAGTAGTAGATCTCCTCGTTGACGACCGGGCACGGCTCACTCGCGTCGTGCTTGTGCGGCGGGTAGCTCGACCAGTTGCCCGGCGGGGTGATCAGCTCGCAGCAGACCAGCTTCTCGGCGTGGTCCCAGACGCCGGGTACGCCGAAGTTGTTCACCTGCCGGGTGGCGTTGCCCGCACCTCGCACCTCGACCGGGACGTCCTCGGCCGTGGCGTACGCCGGAGGCAGCACCTGGCTGCACCGCGACGCCGGGACGGCGATCTCCGCGCCGGTCTCGCTCGCGAGGACCACGACGCTGTCGCGGCCGACGTAGGCGAAGTCGGTGACCGCGGCGAACACGGAGGGCCGGCCGGTCAGGTTCAGGCTCTTCAGGTGCTCCCCGGACCCGTCGGCGACCTCGACGTCCACGCTCCCTCCGGACAGCGGGAGGAGGAACACCTCGGAGCCGCCGGTGTGCAGCGTGACGGCGCCTCCGGGCCGGACGGCCACGACCCGGAGCCCGGTCCAGGTCCAGCCCGCGTCCTCCGGGGTGATCTCGACGACGAGCTCGGAGTCGCGGTCCTGCCAGGGCCGATGCAGGGTCATCGGTCCGCCTCGTGCGCGGTGCGGAGCACGGTGGCGGCGGCGTCGACCGCGGCGTGGACGTCGCCGTCGGGCGGGTAGAGCAGGGCCCGTCCGACGACCAGCCCGCGAACGGTGGGCTGGGTGAGGGCGCGGCCCCAAGACTCGAGGTCCACTGCCGGGTCGGGGCTCGGCACCCCGCCGAGCACGACGCACGGCAGGGTGGTCGCACCGAAGACCGTGACCGGGTCGTCGCACGCGGGCATCTTGAGCCAGGTGAAGGCGCTGGTGGTGCCGAGGGCGCTCGCGATGGTGATCGCGCGGGCGAGTGCCGGCACGTCCTTGCGCAGCGTCAGCGTGCCGTCGTCGCCGCGGTGGTAGGGGAGTGGCTCCACCATCGCGATCAGGCCGAGGCCGGCGAGCTCGCTCACCGCCGACGCACAGCCCTCCAGCGTGCCCGCGGTGGAGGGATCCTGGTCGTCGATCCGCAGCAGCATCTTCCCGCCGTCGAGCCGGCAGGCCGCGATGCTGGCGGCGTCGTACCCGGTGAACCGGTCGTCCATGGTCCAGCTGGCGCCGTCGAGGCCGCCTCGGTTCATCGAGCCGATCACCAGCTTGTCCTCGAGGGCGCCGAGCAGGAGCAGCTCCTCGACGATGTCGGGGCTGCCGAGGACGCCGTCGACCTCCGGGTGCTCGAGCGCCTCGACCAGGCGCGCGAGCAACGATCGCCGGTCGGCCATCGCCATCGCGTCGTCACCGGAGCGCAGCGAGCCGCGTGCGGGATGGTCGGCGGCGACCAGGAAGAGGGTGCCGCGCTCGGAGAGGATGCGCGACGGCCGTCTCCGCTCGGCGTAGGCCTTCGCGACCGCGGAGGGGTCCGTCGCGCGCTGGAGCAGGAGGTCCCGCCAGGCGGCGTCGGCGAGGGTGGGGCCGGGTTCGACGGCCACCGCTTCGAGCTCGGTCATGCGGTCACTCCTCCTCGGGCGGCGACGATCTCGTCCAGCTCGGTCGGCGTCGGCATCGCGTCGGCACAGGCGAGCCGGGACGCGACCACCGCACCGGCGACGTTGGCGTACTCCGCGATCCGCACGGGGCCCCAGCCGGCGAGCAGGCCGTGGACGAGCGCACCCCCGAAGGCGTCGCCGGCACCGAGCCCGCAGACGACCTCGACGGGATGGGGCGGGACGACCTGGACGTCGTCGGGCGTCGCGACCAGCACTCCCTCGCCGCCCATCTTGACCAGGGCCAGCTGGACCCCGCGCTCGAGCAGGCGGTTCGCGGCCTCGTGCGGGTCGGCGGTACCGACCGCGACGTCGACCTCGGACCGGTTGCCGACGACGACGTTCGCGGAGTCGAGCATCGCGGAGTACTCGGCACGGGCCTCCTCCGGCGACGGCCAGAACATCGCTCGCCAGTCCAGGTCGAGGCAGGTCCACCGGCCCGACCCAGGGTCAGGGCGTCCCCGGCGCGCCAGCATCTCCAGCTGGGTGCCGCGGGCGGGTTCGACGCTGACCCCGGTGCCGGTGACCCACAGCACCGGCACGTCGCGCACCACGTCCCACGGCACGTCGTCGGTCGTCAGGGTCAGGTCGGGTGCGACCGGAGCCCGGTAGAAGAGCAGCGGCGGGTCCTCCGGCGGGTCCAGCTCGCAGAAGACCACCGGGGTCAGCAGGTCGGGGGCGGTTCCGACGTACGACGCGTCGACGCCGAAGTCCTCCAGCGCCTGGCGGACGTAGTCGCCGAACCCGTCCGGGCCGACCTTGGTGAGCACGGCGGTGCGGCGGCCGAGACGGGCGGCGCCGACAGCCACGTTCGTCGCGGTGCCGCCGAGGGACTTGGCGAACGTCCGCACGTCGCGGAGGGGCCCGGTCTGCTCGGGGTAGAGGTCGACGCCGACCCGGCCGACAGTGAGGAGCTCGAGGTCGGTCATGGTCACCACCCGCCGACGTAGGTGTCGATGGTTTGTCGCATGAACGTCGTCGACTCCCGTGCCCGGTCCTCCCACGCGAACACGCACGACGTCATGATCGAGCGGTCGCTCGCGCCGAACCCGAGACGGTTCACCGTGTCGAAGAACGTGTCCCAGTCCACCTCGCCCTGGCCGATGTCGAGGTGCTGGTGGACCCGCGCCGTCGAGCCGGGCGGATTCACGATGTAGCGCAGCCCGGACGACGCGGTGTGGTCGAAGGCGTCGGCCAGGTGGAGGTGCGTCATCAGCGGGCCGGCGTACTCCATGATCTCGACCATCTTCTCGGGGCTGGTGCCGCCCATGTGGAAGGTGTGGGGCGCGCAGTAGAGGAACGACACGAGCGGGCTGTTGATGCCGCGCACCATGTCGACCGCGACCTTGCCGTCCTCGACGAAGTCGTCGGGGTGCGGCTCGAGCCGCAGCTCCACGCCCTCCCGCTCGAAGATCGGCAGTAGCTCCTCCATCGACCGCCAGAACATCGACTCGCTCCGGCTGGCCTGCTCCGGTCGGCCGTTGAACTCGGAGTTCATCACTCGGCAGTCCAGGTCGACGGTGATCTGGATGGCGCGCTTCCAGTAGCGCACCGCAGCCTGCCGCTCGTCCTCGTCCGGCCCCGACCACCGGTACAGCGGGAGGTGGCAGGCGATCTTCACGTCTGCCGCGTCCAGGGCCTTCTTGAAGGCGCTGACCGTGTCGTCGTCGGCGCGGGGGTGCAGGAAGAACGGCGTGAAGTCCTCCCGCGGGGAGAGCTCGATGTACTCGAAGCCCAGGTCCGCCACGAGGCCGGGCAGCTCCAGGAGCGGGGTGCTGCGGAACATGTACGGGTCGAGGGCGATCTTCATCCCAGGCACCTTTCGAGGACTCTCATGCGTAGAGGTCGGGCTTCAGGGGCAGCTTGATCTCGACCCGCTCACCGTCGTACAGCGCTCGTACGCCGGCGGCGCAGACGGCCTGCGCCGCGTAGCCGTCCCAGGCCGAGGGGCCGCTGAGCGTCGCGCCCGACGCGACCTCGGCGAGCCACTCGCGGAACTCCACGTCGTAGGCGGCGATGAATCGCTCGCGCCAGTCCTCGGGCACCGCCACCCCGACGCTGTTGGAGGATCGGACGACGACCGAGCCTCGGTCGGCGAGCGCCGCGGTGCCGTCCTCGCCGATGACCTCGCCGCGGATGTCGTAGCCGTAACGGATGTTGACCGACGTCTCCACGCTCACCAGCACACCGGACTCGGTCTCCAGCGTCATCAGCAGCGGGTCCTGGAGATCGCCGCCGTGCCGGTTCGGCTTGGCCGCCTGGACGCGGATCGCGGTCAGCTCCTCTCCGAGGAGCCAGCGCACGACGTCGAAGTCGTGCACGGCGGTGTCGACGATCGCCATGTCGCGGGTGTAGTGCTCGGGCACCGACGGGTTGCGGTGACCCGAGAAGTACATGAGGGGCGCGCCGATCGTGCCGGAGTCGATGACTCCCTTCAGCGCGCGGTAGGCCGTGTCGTACCGCCGCATGAAGCCCACCTGCACCAGGCGCCGGCCCGCGGCCACCTCGGCGTCGATGATCCGCTGGCACGCCTCGGTGGTGGTGGCCAGCGGCTTCTCACAGAAGACGTGCTTGCCGGCAGCGATCGAGGCGAGGACGTAGTCCTCGTGCGTCGGGCCCCACGAGCAGACGATGACCGCGTCCACGCCGTCGTCCGCGACCAGGTCCTCGCCGGTCGCGTGCACGGTGGCGCCCGACAAGCCGGCCGCCACCTCCTTGGCGGCCACCTCGTTGGTGTCGGTGACCGCCACGACCTCGGCGCCGGAGAGGACCTCGGTCAGCCGCCGGATGTGGTCACGGCCGATCATTCCGGTGCCGATGACTCCGACCTTGAGCGTCATTGCTCTGTCCTGTTCTCAGTAGGGCCAGCGACGGACCGGGCCGAGGCCGCAGCCGACGTAGTAGCCGGCGGTGCGCGCGCCGATGGGGAGGGGGATGTGCGGCTCGACCGGGTAGAGGTCCTGCTCGATGACCGTGTAGATCTCGCGGTCGAGCTTGCCGAGGGCGTCGAGGAGCGGCGGCATGTCGGGCTCGCCGTACGGCGGCTCGCACATGATGCCGAGCTTCACCGACTCCGAGAGCGGCATCTGCTCCGCGAGTGCTCGGGCCCGTACGACGGGGTCGACGGACTTCAGGTGCACATAGGTGATGCGCTCCGGGAACCGCTCGATGATCTCGATGTTGTCGCCCTCGCAGTAGGCGACGTGGCCGGTGTCCAGACAGAGGTTCACCAGCGCCGGGTCCGTGTCGGCCAGGAAGCGCTCGATGCGTTCCTGGGTGTCGACGTGGGTGTCGGCGTGGGGGTGGAAGACGAGCTTGACGCCGTGCTCCTCGTAGATCACCTTGGCCAGCTCGTCGGTGCCGCTGACCAGGTTCTTCCACTGCTCGGTGTCGAGGTCTCCCGACTCCGTCGCGTGCCCGGTGTGCTGGTCGGTGTACTGCTCGGGCAGGTGCACGAGGTACGCCGCGCCGAGGGCAGCGAGCAGCCTGGCCTCCTGGCTGAAGGCGGTGATCGCCTCGTCGAGCGCCTCCTTCCCCTTGTGCAGCCCGGCGAACACGGTGCCGCCGCAGACGGTCAGGTTGCGCTGGGCGAGCTCGTCCTTCAGCTGGCCGGGGTCCTGCGGCATGAACCCCTGAGGACCGAGCTCGGTGTAGACGTAGCCGACTGCGGCGATCTCGTCGAGGTAGACGTCCCAAGTGACCTGGTGCGGATCGTCCGCGAACCACACGCCCCAGGAGTCCGGTGCGGTACCGAGGCGGAGCTGGGCGAGGTCGGACATCGGATCTCCCTACTTGGCGGTGGGGAAGTGGAAGCTGGCGTCGCTGGCGTGGTCGACGTGGGGCCAGCGCGCGGTGACGACCTTGGCGCGGGTGTAGAAGGAGACCCCTTCCGGTCCGTGCACGTGCTTGTCGCCGAACAGTGAGTCCTTCCACCCGCCGAAGGAGTAGAAGGCCATCGGCACCGGCACCGGCACGTTGATGCCGATCATGCCGACGTGCACGCCGCGCTGGAACCTGCGGGCGGCCTCGCCGCTGTTGGTGAAGATCGCGGTGCCGTTGCCGTACGGGTTCGCGTTGACCAGTGCGATGGCCGCATCGACCGTGTCGGCGCGGACCACGGAGAGGACCGGTCCGAAGATCTCCTCGCGGTAGACGTCCATCTCCGTGGTGACCCGGTCGATGACCGTCGGACCGACGAAGAAGCCCGCTTCGTGGCCGGGCACGCTGAAGCCGCGCCCGTCGACGGTGATCTCGGCGCCCTGGTCCTCGCCGGTGCCGATCAGCCCGACGATGCGCTCCTGGGCAGCCCTCGTGACGACCGGCCCCATCTCGCTGTCGTGGTCGCGACCGGAGCCGACCTTGACGGCCCGGGCGCGGCTGTTGACCGCGCTCACGATGGCGTCGGCGGCGGAGCCGACGGCCACCGCGGCGGAGATCGCCATGCACCGCTCGCCGGCCGAGCCGAACGCGGCGGCAGCGAGGTGGTCGGCGGCGAACTCCATGTCGGCGTCGGGGAGGACGATCGCGTGGTTCTTGGCGCCGCCGAGCGCCTGGACCCGCTTGCCGTTGGCGCTGCCGCGCTCATGGATGTAGCGGGCGATGGGGGTGGAGCCCACGAAGGACACCGCGGCCACGCTCGGGGAGTCGAGGAGCGTGTCCACGGCCAGCTTGTCGCCGTGCACCACGTTGAACACCCCATCGGGGAGCCCGGCGCGCTGCCACAGCTCGGCGATGAACACCGACGCCGAGGGGTCACGCTCGCTGGGCTTGAGCACGAAGGTGTTGCCGCAGGCGATCGCCACCGGGAACATCCACATCGGGACCATCGCCGGGAAGTTGAACGGCGTGATGCCGGCGACCACTCCGAGCGGCTCGCGGAACGAGAACGTGTCCACGTCCGTCGAGACCTGGTCGGAGTAGTCGCCCTTCAGCAGCGACGGGATGCCGCACGCGAACTCGACGACCTCGAGACCGCGCTGCACCTCGCCCAGGGCGTCCGAGAGCACCTTGCCGTGCTCGTCGGTGATCAGCTCGGCGATGTCCTGGGCGTGAGCATTCACCAGCTCACGGAAGGCGAACAGGGTCTTCGTGCGCTTCGAGATCGACGTCTGCGACCACTCCGGGAACGCGTCGGCGGCCGCGGCGATCGCCGCCTCCACGTCGCGCTCGGAGCCGAGCACGACCTCGGCCTGCTGCGCGCCGGTGGCGGGGTTGAAGACCGGAGCGGTGCGGTCGCTGGTGCCCGACGTGGACTTGCCGGCGATCCAGTGCTGGACGGTTCTCACGGGTGGGTTCCTCCGGAGTGCGAGATGTCGGAACGGCAGAGGGAAGGACTGCCGGCAGCGCTTCTCCATGAAAAGCCGGAGCAGCCCGCGGTGTCAACACTTTGTCCTAACATTCTGACTGGAGTGTCGAGAGCTGGCGCGCCCACTCGCGAGGGCGTCGGTAGAAAATGGCGACGTCAGAATGTTAGAACAAACTATTGACATCGCGTGCCTCGGTGGGCAAGGTGAGTGACGTCCGGCACATCCACTGCCGGCGCTCCTGAGCGAAGGTCCGGGCATATGCGAAGCCGTCCCACCACCACAGGCGGGACCTGGGTGCCGTCGCGCCAACGGGGTCACGACGCCGGTTCTTGGACCTGCGGGCCACGCCTGCGGGCATCGCGCCCTGCACGCCCTCACGTGCGGGTGTGCGCAACCGGCAACGACGTACGACGAAAGGAACTCCGACGATGAGATGGACACGAGCCCGGAAGGGCGTAGCAGTCACCGCGTTGGCCGCACTCGCTCTCGCCGTGACGGCATGCAGCAGTGGAGGCAAGGAGGAGAGCGACAGCGGCCCCAGTGGCGGCGGAGGCGGTGGCGACGACTCGGGCTACACGATCGCGATGATCACGCACGAGACACCTGGCGACACCTTCTGGGACAAGATCAAGGCCGGTGCCCAGCGGGCAGCAGAGAACTACGGCATCGACCTGAAGTACTCCAACGACCCCGACCCGGGCCAGCATGCGACGCTGATCCAGAACGCCGTCGACTCGGAGGTGGACGGGATCGCCACGACACTCGAGGCCCCGGACGCCGAGGCCGAGTCGGTGCGGACCGCGCTCGACGCCGGCATTCCGATCGTGGCCTTCAACCAGGGCATCGACCAGTACCAGGACCTCGGCATCAGCATGTACTTCGGATCCGACGAGAGGCTCGCCGGCGAGACCGCCGGGCAGCGGATCAGCCAGGCCGGCGGACAGCACGTGCTGTGCGTCATCCAGGACGAGGGCTCGGTCGCACTCGAGACCCGCTGCGCCGGCGTGAAGTCGTCGGCGCCCAGCACGGAGAACATCCAGGTCAACGGAGCGGACGACTCCGCGGTCGTCTCGTCGCTGCAGGCCAAGCTCTCGGAGGACGACTCGATCGACTACATCGTCACGCTCGGGGCACCCATCGCGATGGACGCGCTCCAGGCGATCGAAGCGGCGGGCAGCGACGCCAAGCTGGTCACGTTCGACCTGAACGTGGACGCGGCGCAGGCGATCAAGGACGGCTCGATCGAGTTCTCGATCGACCAGCAGCCCTATGTCCAGGGCTACATGGCGGTGACGTCGCTGTACCTGAACCTGCTGAACGGCAATGACATCGGCGGCGGCGGCCCGGTTCTCACGGGTCCCTCGTTCGTCGACGCCTCCAACATCGACGCGATCGTCCCGTTCGCGGAGAACGGCACTCGCTAGCGGTGGCGGAGAGCCGCCCGGCTCAGCTGTTCGAGCCGGGCGGCTCTCCACATGATGGCCTCAACCTCGGAGGAACTCATGAGTCAAACATCTGAAAAGCCCGTGGCTGCGGCACCGTCGGACGCGTCCAACCGGGTACAGCTGTCGACCTTCAACCGGGTGCTGGCCCGGCCGGAGGTGGGCGCTCTCGTCGCCGCGATCGTCATCGGCATCTTCTTCCTGATCGTGGCGCCGCCGTTCCGCTCGTTCGACTCGCTGGCGACGGTGCTCTACCAGAGCGCGACGATCGGCATCGTCGCAGTGGCTGTCGGCCTGCTGATGATCGGCGGCGAGTTCGACCTGTCGGCAGGTGTCATGGTCACCTCGGCCGGCCTCGTGAACGCGATCTTCTGCTACGAGTACGGCGTCAACCTGTGGGTGGGCGCCGCCCTGTCGTTGGCCTTCGCCCTCGCCGTCGGCTTCCTCAACGGCTATCTGGTGATGAAGACCGGGATCGCCAGCTTCCTGATCACGCTCGGATCCTTCTTCGTGCTCATCGGGGTCAACCTCGGTGTCACGAAGATGGTCACCGGCTCCGTCACGACGCAGAACATCAACCGCATGGACGGCTTCAGCCAGCTGCACTGGATCTTCGCAGCGAGCTTCCAGGTCGGCTCCGTCCGCGTCTCGATCATCGTGCTGTGGTGGTTCCTGTTCGTCGCGCTCGCGACATGGATCCTGCAGCGAACGAGGATCGGCAACTGGATCTACGCCGTCGGTGGCAACGCGGCCAGCGCTCGCGCGGTCGGCGTCCCGGTGCTTCGGGTCAAGGTCGGCCTGTTCATGAGTGTGTCGTTCCTGGCGTGGTTCATGGGCATGCACACCCTCTACCGGTTCAACACGCTGCAGTCCGGGAACGGCGTCGGCAACGAGTTCCTCTACATCATCGCCGCCGTCGTGGGCGGCACGCTGCTCACGGGCGGCTACGGCAACGCCATCGGCGTCGCCATCGGCTCGTTCATCTTCGGCATGACGAACCTCTGCATCGTCTACGCCGGCTGGGATCCGAACTGGTTCCGCGCCTTCCTGGGCGTGATGCTCCTGCTCGCGGTCCTGGTGAACCTGTACGTCAAGAAGCTCTCCACGGCCAGGAAGGTGGGCTAGCCATGACCGACACCATCACCGAGCACGCCGATCAGTCACTCACCCAGGGTGAGCCGTTGGTCCAGATGACCGGCGTCGGCAAGAGCTACGGCGCCATCCGCGCCCTGAAGGGCATCAACCTGACGGTCCGCGCCGGCGAGGTGACCGGCGTCCTCGGAGACAACGGCGCCGGCAAGTCCACGCTCATCAAGATCATCTCCGGCCTGCACGCGCACAACGAGGGCACGCTCAAGGTCGACGGCAAGGAGGTGCGGTTCTCGTCGCCGCGCGAGGCGCTCGACCACGGCATTGCGACCGTCTACCAGGATCTCGCCGTCGTGCCCCTGATGGAGGTGTGGCGCAACTTCTTCCTCGGCTCGGAGATGAGCTCGAGCAAGCTCCCGTTGGCGGGGATGAAGATCAAGGACATGAAGCGGATCGCCGACGAGGAGCTCCGCAAGATGGGCATCGTCGTCAAGGACATCGACCAGCCGATCGGCGAGCTGTCCGGCGGTCAGCGCCAGTGTGTCGCCATCGCTCGCGCGGTCTACTTCGGTGCCCGGGTGCTCATCCTGGACGAGCCGACCGCGGCGCTGGGCGTCAAGCAGTCCGGCGTGGTGCTGAAGTACATCGCCGCAGCGCGCGACGCGGGACTCGGGGTCGTGTTCATCACCCACAATCCTCATCACGCCTACCTGGTCGGCGATCACTTCGTGATCCTCAAGCTCGGCCAGGCGGTGCTGGACCGCAAGCGCGACGAGGTCTCGCTGGACGAGCTCACCCGGCAGATGGCCGGCGGCGACGAGCTCGCCGAGCTCTCCCACGAGCTGCAGCGCTGACCGGGGAGGGATGTCCCATGACGGTGGCAGTGGCGCACCAGGTCTCTCCGACCAGCCTGCTGGCGATCCAGCAGGCGGCGAGTGAGGCGCAGTACCGCGGCACCGACCTCGCGGTGCTGCACGTCACGGACTCGGCGCTGGACGCCGACCGGAGGGAGGCCTACCGGCTCGGGATCGCCGACGACATCGAGCGCGCGCTCGGATCGGACGTGTCGGTCGACTGGAGGCTCCACCTCGTCACGTCGAAGGCCGACATCGGGGGAGAGGTGGTGGCACTGGCCGAGGAGGTCGGCGCGGACCTGCTGGTGATCGGCGCGCGCCGGCGTTCACCGGTCGGGAAGGCGTTCCTCGGCAGCGTCGCTCAGACGATCATCCTGCAGGCGGACGTGCCGGTCCTCGTGGTCAAGACGCCCTGACCTCGAACGCCGTCCGGAACCGTTCGAGCGCGGTCTCGCTGCCGCTCGACGCCCAGGCCTCCAGTCCGACGACGCCCCGGTACCCCGCGCTGTGCAGTGCCGCCGCCACCGCGGGGTAGTTGATCTCGCCGGTGCCCGGCTCCCGGCGCCCGGGCACGTCGGCCACTTGTACCTCGCCGATCAGACCGACGCTGTCGCGGATCAGCTGGATCAGGTTCCCTTCGCCGATCTGCGCGTGGTAGAGGTCCAAGTTCATCCGCAGGTGCGGACTGCTCACGGCAGCCACCATCGCCCGGGTGTCGGAAGCGGTGGCGAACGGAACTCCGGGGTGGTCGACCGCGGTGTTGAGGTTCTCCAGGGCGAACACGACGCCGTGACGTTCGCCGAGCTTCGCAACCCGCTCGAGGGTGCGTAGGGCGGCCAGCCACATCGGGCCTGTGGTGAGCTCGACGGGGCGCACGGGCATGCCGCGGTCGTCGAGGCCGGTGCCGTGCAGGTTGAGGTTGGGGGTCCCCAGTGCGGTCGACGCGTGGATGGACTGCTCGGCCGAGCGCAACAGGGCGTCGGCGCCGGCCGGATCGGTCAGGTTCCCGGTGAGGTACCCGGTCATCGACGTGAAAGCAGCTCCCGTCGCGGCGAGCGCGGCGAGGTCCTTGTCGGCCCAGCCCCAGATCTCGGCGGCGAAGCCGAGCTCGTGGACGCGGCGGACCCGCTCGACGATCGGGACGTCCAGGAACACCATCTCGACGCACACGGCGAGCGTGAAGGCGTCAGGGGGCGCCGCCATCAGCGTCCGACCTCCTCGACCGGCGAGGGAGCACCGCTCTGGACCGACTCGATGCAGGCGAGCGCGATGGCCAAGGCACGTCGTGCGTCCTCCCCGGTGACCGCCGGAGCCCGCTTGGTGCGCACCGCATCGGCGAACTCGGCGAACTCGGCCGTGTAGGCGTCGAGGAACAGGTCGACGTCGCCGCGCACCGTCTCCGCGGATCGGCCGGTGCGCGTGGAGTGCACCATCGCGGTGCGCCTTCCCGGGTCGACCGTCACCATCCCGGCGGAGCCGAAGACCTCGGCGCGGACGTCGTACCCGTAGGCCGCGGAGAAGCTGGCGTCGGCGGTGGCGATCGCGCCGTTGTCGAAGGTGATGACCACGACCGCGGTGTCCAGCAGCCCCTGGCTCTTGAACTCCGGCGCGACCAGGGCATCGGCCGTCGCGTGGACGCTGACCGCCCGGGCGCCCGGGTTCAACCACAGCAGTGCGTCGAAGTCGTGGATCAGGGTCTGGGTGAAGATCGTCCACGGCGGTACCGACCCCGGGTCGGCGAGGCCGGGGTCGCGAGTCAGCGACCGCATCAGCTGTGGCGTCCCCACGCCGCCCGACGACACCACTTCGTGAGCAGCAGCGAAGTCGGCCGAGAACCTCCGGTTGAAGCCCACCTGGAGAGGTACGCCGGCGCCTTCGGCCGCCGCGATGGCTCGGTCCGCGTCGGTCAGGGTCATCGCCATCGGCTTCTCGCAGAAGATCGCCTTGCCCGCCTCGGCTGCCGACTCGACGAGGTCGGCGTGTGCAGTCGACGAGGCGGCGATCACCACGGCCTCGACCTCGTCGTCGCCCAGAATCCGGTCCGGCGTCAGGGAGCGGCAGCCGAGGCGATCCGCGAGCTCGCGCGCGACCCCCGGTCGTGGGTCGCCGACCGCGACCAGGCGGGCACTCGGCACGCGCCGGGCGATGACCTCGGCATGGGAACAGCCCATGCGCCCGGTGCCGATGAGGCCGATGCGGACGGGGTCGGACGGGGCGAGGGAGGTGGTGGCCATCGGGTTCTCTTTCACAGGACTAGAGCGCTCTAGTATCGTCGAGGGGGAGCGCCGCGTCAACGGCGGCGGAGGAGGAGGAGGAGGAGGAGCGTTGGAGCCCAGCGGTCGTGGTGGTGCGGTGACGATGGAGGACGTCGCCGCGCGCGCCGGCGTCTCGCGCGCCTTGGTCTCGATCGTCTTCCGTGGTGTGCCCGGCGCCAGCGAAGCAACCAGGGCCAAGGTGATGAGGGCCGCCGACGAGCTCGGCTACCGCCCCGATCAGCGGGCGCGGCTCCTCGGCAGCAGCAGGAGCCGTACGATCGGCGTCGCGTTCGGGCTCCAGCACGAGTTCCACTGCGAGCTGGTCGAGCAGCTGTACGTCGCGGCGGAGGGGAGTGGCTACGAGCTGTTGCTGGGTGCACACGCGCCGTCGCGCCCACCCGGCGCCGCGGTCGCCTCCCTGCTCGCGTTCCGGTGCGAGGCGATCGTTCTCGTGGGCCCCACGCAGACGCGCGAGGAGCTTGCGGCCCTCGCGGCGCGGACGCCGGTCATCCTGGTCGGACGATCCCTTCGGGGGCTCGGCCTGGACGTCGTGCGCACCGACGACGCTGCGGCCGGAGCTCTCGCCGTTCGGCATCTCCACGACCTCGGGCACCGCGACATCGCGTTCGTCGACGGCGGTCGGGCCGCCGGTGCCGCCGAACGTCGCCGCGGCTATCTGGCGGCGATGGCCGACGCGGGCTTGTCGTCCGTGCGGGTGATTCCGGGCGGCCTCACGGAGTCCGACGGAGAGGAGACCGGTCGTCGCCTGCTCCAGGAGGGCTTGCCGTCGGCCGTCGCGGGCTTCAACGACCGCTGCGCGGCGGGAATCGTCGCGGTCAGCAGGGCCGCCGGTGTCGCGGTGCCGGACCGGCTCTCGGTGGTCGGCTTCGACGACAGCCGGGTGGCCGCACTCTCGACCCTCGCACTCACCACCGTGGCGCAGGACACCCCCTCGCTGGCCGACGAGGCGTGGCGGCTGGCGACAGGACGGGCCGCTGGCGAGTCGCGTGATCCGGTGCAGCGCGTCGTCCCGCCCCGGCTCGTCATCCGCCGCACCACGGCGCCGCCCGGCCGGGCATCCTGATGGATGAGTTGACCTGGGTGGCCGTCGCTGCCCTGGCGGTCGCGGCGATCCTCGTCGGGGTCGCCAAGACGGCCATCAGCGGCGTTGGTGCGATCTCGGTCGTGATCTTCGCGGCGGTCCTGCCGGCGCGCGAGTCGACCGGTGCGATCCTGCCGCTGCTGATCTGCGGGGACCTGGTCGCGGTCGTCTACTACCGACGGCACGCCGACTGGGCGGTGCTGGGGCGGTTGCTCCTCGGGGTTCTCCCCGGGACGGCCTTCGGGGCGTGGTTCCTCGCGGTCGTCGACGACACGCTGATGCGACAGGCGATCGCTCTGATCCTGCTCGTGATGTGCGGTCTCCAGCTGTGGCAGCGCCGTCGAGTGCTCGCCGTTCACGAGTTCGCCGGCCGCGGGAGCCCGGTCTCCCTGGCGATGGGGGCGGTGGCCGGGTTCGCCACCATGACCGCGAACGCCGCCGGGCCGGTGACGACCATCTACCTGCTGATGGCAGGGCTCACGATGCTCCAGCTGATCGGAACTGGCGCCTGGTTCTACCTGGTGGTCAACGTGATCAAGCTGCCGATGAGCATCGGGCTCGGGCTGATCACTCCGGGCACCCTGGCGCTGGACCTCGCACTGGTGCCGGCGATGCTGGCCGGAGCGGTGCTCGGGATACTGCTGATCCAACGGATCGACCAGCGTCGGTTCGAGCTCGTGGCGCTCGGCTTCGGCGGGCTCGCGGCGCTCGTCCTGCTCGCCACCTGAACGCACTTTGGCAAAATCTTCTGACATACTGACTTTCATGTCCGGCACCGCTACCTCCGAGCTGACCTCTGCCCTGCGCGGCTTCGGCGTCGATCGCTCCAGCCCGATCCCGCTCTACTTCCAGGTGTCGGGGTTCATCGAGCAGGCCATCGAGTCCGGACAGATCCCCAACGGGTCGCTGTTCGCCAACGAGATCCAGCTCGCCGAGCAGCTCGGGCTCTCGCGGCCCACGGTCCGCCGGGCCATGCAGGACCTGGTCGACAAGGGACTGATCGTGCGTCGCCGTGGCATCGGTACCCGCGTCGTGCAGCCCAAGGTCCGGCGTCCCCTCGAGCTCTCGAGCCTCTTCGACGACCTGGCCGGATCCGGCCAGAAGCCGACAACCGCGGTCCTCGAGGTCTCCACGGTCGCTGCCGACGACGAGGTCGCCCTCCAGCTGGGCATCCCCGTCGACACCGAGGTGCTCAGGGTGGTGCGGCTGCGCAGTGCCAAGGGCAACCCGATCGCCAAGATGACGAACTACCTGCCGGAGCAGGTCGGCGGCCTCACCCAGGAAGACCTCGAGCAGCACGGTCTCTACGAGCTGATGCGCGGACGCGGGATCCACCTCCACGCGGCGTCTCAGACCGTCGGCGCGCGCACGGCGACACCCGCCGAGGCGAAGCTGCTCGACGAGCGCCGCAACGCTGCCCTGCTGACGATGCAGCGCACGACGTACGACGACCAGGGCACCGTCGTGGAGTTCGGGAGCCACATCTACGCGGCGAGCCGGTACAGCTTCGAGATCTCGCTGCTGGCGCCCTAGGTCGAGGACGGCACACCCGCGGGCAGCGGACCTCGTGCATCAGGTCGAGCGTCCCGCCCCGTCGCTGATTCATCACGGTAGGCAGGTGAATCGTCACTCCCCGCGGTGGGCATGCCACGGGGAGTGCACACTCATCTGCCTACCGTGATGAATCGGCAGCGCAGCGCAGCGCAGCCCGACCCGCGGCGCGCGGCCGCCCACCGTCAGGCGAGGTCGACCCAGGCGCGCTTGCTCACGGACTCCTCCATCGCGTCGAGCGCCCGGGCGGAGGCCACCGCGTCCGCGAGCGTTGCCGCGCGGGGCCGACCGTCGACGATCGTCGAGAGGAAGCGCGCGGCCTCGAGGACCTTGAGGTCGTCGTACCCCATCGCGATGCCCGCGCCCGGTTGGAACAAGCCGTAGTCGCCGGCGCCGGGGCCGACGTACCTCGTGGCCATCGGCTGGTCCGAGAAGGTGTCGCCGAGGCAGACCTGGAGCTCGCCCATCCGGCGGAAGTCCCACGCCAGGGCTCCGCGGGTGCCGTGCACCTCGAAGCCGTAGGCGTTCTGGTCACCGACCGCGACGCGGCTGGCCTCGAGGGTCACGTGGGCTCCGCCGGTGAGGTGGAGGAGGGCCGAGACGGCATCGTCGTTCTCGACCGGGCCGGGGTCGCCGCCGGCGGTCAGGGTGTGGCCGCGCGTCGCGCCGGTGGGCCGCGCGCGCTGGGGGATGAACGTCGCGCTGTCGGCGACCAGGCTCTCGATCTCGCCGAGCACGAACCGGATCAGGTCGACGCCGTGGGAGGCGAGGTCGCCCAGGACCCCGTTGCCACCGCGCTCGCGCTCGTAGCGCCAGGACAGCGCGCCGGCGGGATGGGCGGCGTAGTCGCTGAACATCCGCACCCGGCAGTGCGTGATGTCCCCGACGGCGCCCTCCGTGACCAGGCGGCGGGCCTCCTCGACCGCAGGAGAGTGGCGGTAGTTGAAGCCGACGACGCCGGTAAGGTCGGCCCTCGCGACGGCGTCGGCCACTGCCTGGGCGTCGGCCAGGCCCAGACCGACGGGCTTCTCGATCCAGAGGTGCTTGCCGGCGTCCGCGACCGCCGTTCCGAGCTCGCGATGCAGGAAGTTCGGGGCAGTGACGCTGACCGCCTCGACCCGCGGATCCGTGAGCACGTCGTGCCAGTCCTCCGTCGCCGACTCGAAGCCGAACCGCTCAGCGGCCTCGGCGGCCCGCCCCGGCACCGCGTCGGCGACCAGCACGAGCCTCGGACGTACCGCGACCTCGGTGAGGTGGTGCGGCACCCGCGCGTACGCGGTGGTGTGCGCCTTGCCCATCCAGCCGAAGCCGATGACGGCGCTGCCGATCTCTCGAGATGTGGCGGACACGGGAGCCCCTTCCTGACCAGGCGGCAGTGCGCACACCCTCTCCCAACTCGGCGACCAACGTCAAGACTTTGTCCGGTCATACGAACAATTACGTGCGTTCGGGGGTATCGGCAGGGTTGCCAGTAGACCGGTCCGCCGAGCGTCGAACAGACTGCTGGGTAGCCTGCGAAGGGAGTGAGGACCGGGCAGTATGACGAGTTCATCGAGTCGGTGGCGCGAGGCGCCGGCATCTCGCGGGAGGAGGCGGAACGCATCACGTCCGCCACCTTGCAGACCCTGGCCGAGCGGATCACGGGTGGCGAGGCCGAAGACCTCGCGGCGCAGCTTCCCCAGGAGCTGAAGCCCCACTTGACAGGGGCAGGGGAGGAGGCCGAACGGTTCGACGTCGACGTCTTCGTGGCGCGGGTGGCCGAGCGCTCCGGGACCGACCCGGACCAGGCGCTGGCGCACGCGGGCGCCGTGTTCGCCACCCTCCGCGAGGCGGTCACCGCCGGAGAGCTCGACGACGTCGCCGCCCAGCTCCCCGACGGTCTGCGGGACCTCGTCGGCTTCCACTGACCGGCTTCCGAACGAGATGCCGAAGCCGCCCGAGGGACACCCGTGGCAGGAGACGGGTCAGACTCCTCGGGCAGATCGAGGCGACGGGAGCATCACTGGGCGACGTTGGGGATGGTCGTCTGTGGACTCATCGTGTCGGCGGAGACCGTCGTCGGCACGTAGTCCATCGTGGCGAGCTTGCGCGCCGTGTCGACGAACTGCCGAACCGTAGGAGCGTCGACGTCGTCGCGCCACGCGATGGCCAGCGGGGAGGGCGGGATGTCCTTGACCGGCACGAAGGCGAGCCCCGGACGCTGGTAGTACCGCTGCGTGGACGCTTGGGTGAACGCGACGCCCCGGCCGGCCAGGATCGCCTCGAAGCACTCATCCACGGACCCGACTTCGGCACCCAGGCGCACGTCGCACGACCCCCGGCTGTCGACGGCGAGCCAGAAGTTGCGCCAGTACTCCGGTGCTCGTCGTCCGACGAAGGGCTCGTTGATGACGTCCTCGACGGACACGAGCTCGCGGTCCGCGAGAGGGGAGTCGGATGACACGACCAGGACACGCGGCTCGACGAACAGGGTCTCGATGGAGAGCCAGTCCTGGACGAGGATGGGCGGTCTGACGAACGCGACGTCGCTCGCGCCCGACGCCAGGCCGACATACGGGTCGGCGAAGTCGTAGGCGCGCATCTCGACCTGGATGCGCGGGAAGCGCCGTTGGAAGGCCGCCAGGATCCGGGGGGTCAGCTCGGCTGCCGCGTTCGCCTGGAAGCCGACGACGAGGCTGCCGTCGACGTCGCTGCGAGCCGCCTCGCGCGTCAGCTGCTGCAGGCGTTCAGCGCTGGCGAGCAGCCGGGTGGCCTCCTCCAGGAGGACCACGCCGGCGGGCGTCAGCGCCACGTGCCGGCTGTCGCGCTCCAGCAGCTGCGCCCCGATCTGGTGCTCGAGCTTGCGGATCTGCACGCTCAGCGACGGCTGGCTCACGTGCAGTCGGGCTGCGGCGCGCCCGAAGTGGAGCTCCTCCGCCACTGCTACGAAGTAGCGGAGGACGCGCAGGTCTGGTGGATCGGCCACTCGTCGATGCTAACCGGGCCGATCGGCGCAGGACCAATAGTCGTGGCCTATCGACGGTTCACTCCTAGGCATTGGACGCACGTCCCCCACCCGGGTTCCCCTGGTGACGCCCACCACAACGGTCGGCGATGCAGGAGCGCACCACCGGCTCGCTGCGCTCAGAGAGAGGAAGAGTCCCCATGACAACGGCGCCCACTGCCACTCGCGCCCCGGCCGAGTGGGCGGAGGCCTTCACCGAGGCCAACAACACCGACCCCGAGCTCCAGGCCCACGGCACGTACCTCACCACCACCTGGCTCCTCGACGCAGGCGAGCACAGCTACGCCATCAAGCTGGAGTCCGGCAAGGTCACCGACGTCACCGTCGACCCCGGTCCGCTGGACGTCCCCTACCAGTTCGCCATCCGCGCCAGCGCCGACACGTGGCGCGAGTTCGGCCAGCCGGTCCCCAAGCCGATGTTCCACGGCATCTGGGCCGCCTCGTTCCAGCGCGACATGCGTCTGGAGGGCGACGTCCTCGTCCTCATGCAGAACCTGCGTTGCATCACGCGCCAGATCGAGCTGCTGCGCGTCATCGGGTCCCCGGTCTGAGAAGGAGCAAGAACACCATGAGCAAGATCTCCCCGGTCACCGGGCGCTACGTCACGATCGAGGTCGACGGCCTCGAGTACAAGGTCTTCTACCTCGAGAACGGCACCGGCCAGCCGCTGGTCTGCCAGCACACCGCCGGCGCCCACAACCACCAGTGGCGTGGCCTCCTCGAGGACGAGGAGATCACCGCCAACTATCGCGTGATCGCCTACGACCTCCCGCGCCACGGCAAGTCCGACCCGCCGGAGAACACCGAGTGGTGGAAGGAGGAGTACCAGCTCACCGCCGACCACTTCGTGAACTTCATCGTCGCCCTGTGCGACGCCCTCGAGCTCGAGGACCCGCTGTTCATGGGCTCGTCCTTCGGCGGCAACGTCGCCCTCCAGTTGGCCCTGCGTCATCCTGACCGGTTCGGCGGCGTGCTCTCGGTCGAGGGAGCCGACTACTCGCCGGGCTTCTACCTCGACTGGTGGCAGCACCCCCACGCCAACGCCGCGCAGATCTGTGCCAGCGGTACGTGGGACCTGATGGCCCCCCAATCCCCGGAGGCCGACCGCTGGAAGACCTGGTTCTACTACTCGCAGGGTTCCGAGGCCTTCAAGGGCGACCTGCACTTCTACTCGGTCGACCATGACCTGCGCGGCCGCCTGCACGAGATCGACGGCGACAAGTGCCCCGTGGTGATGCTGACCGGCGAGTACGACTACCTCACCACGCCCGAGGACAGCGCCCGCACCGCCGGTGAGATCAAGAACGGGGCCTTCATCAACATGCCCGAGATCGGCCACTTCCCGATGAGTGAGAACCACGACCGGTTCCGCGTCCATCTGATCGAGGCCCTCGACGCGCTCCAGCGCGTGAAGGCGCACGCCTGAGGCGACGCCTGACTCGCGTGGAAACGGTCGGCGGGACCTCCCGCCGGCCGTTTCCCACGCCTTCTCACCGGCGCGAGCAAGCACGCGTCACCCCTCCCTGGAAGGACACAGCGTTGAAGCGGCACGCCAAGCCCATGTGGGTCGCCGGAAGCCACGTGACGGGCAGCCGGAGCGAGAGCGTCCTCAACCCGTACGACGGCGCCCATGTCGGCGAGGTCAGCCTCGCCGACCCCGACCACGTACACCAGGCAGTGGCGGCCGCGCATGAGGCGCAGCAACCGCTCGCTCAGCTCCCCGCCTTCCGGCGCGCCGACGCCCTCGACCACGTGGCCATGCGGTTGCGCCAGCGGCAGCAAGAGATCGCAGCCGTCATCGTGGCGGAGGGTGGTAAGCCGGTGCGGTGGGCGCTGGCGGAGGTCGACCGGGCAGCGATCACCTTCCGCCTCGCGGCCGAGGAGGCCCGGCGGTGGTCAGGCGAGCTGCAGCGTCTCGACACCGACCGAGCGGGTGAGGGACGCCTCGCGCTCAACCGTCGGGTCCCTCGTGGCCCGGTGCTGGGGATCACCCCGTTCAACTTCCCGCTCAACCTGGTGGCCCACAAGGTCGCGCCCGCGCTCGCGGTCGGAGCGCCGATCATCGTCAAGCCAGCACCGGCGACGCCGCTCACCGCGCTCGCCCTCGGCGAGCTACTCGCGGAGACGGACCTGCCCGAAGGATCCTGGTCGGTCATCATGGTCCTTAACTCCGAGATGGACGCTCTGGTGGCGGACCCGCGCCTGCCGGTCATCTCCTTCACCGGGTCGGGACCGGTCGGCTGGAGCATCGTGGATCGGGTGCCGCGGAAGCACGTCACCCTCGAACTGGGCGGGAACGCGGCCGTCGTGGTGTGCGCCGACTGGAGCACCGAGGCGGACCTGGAGCTCGCAGCGAAGCGGATCGCAGCGCTCGGCATGGGCCACGCGGGCCAGTCCTGCATCTCGGTGCAGCGCGTCATCGCCGACCGCACCGTCTACGACCGCCTCCTCGATAAGATCACCGTGCACGTGCGTGGTGAGGTGCTGGGCGACCCGCGGGACGCGACGACCACCGTCGGCCCCATGATCAACGAGGCCGCCGCCGCACGTGCCCAGGCTTGGGTCCAGGAGGCGACGACAGCCGGGGCCACCATCGTCACCGGTGGAGACCGAGATCGTGCGCTGCTGACCCCCACCGTGCTGACCCAGGTCCCGGGCGACGCGCGGGTGATCCGCGACGAGGTGTTCGCACCGGTGCTGACCGTCACGGCGGTCGACAGCGAGCAGGAGGCGTTCGACCTCGTCAACGACTCCGCCTTCGGGCTGCAAGCCGGCGTCTTCACGCACGATCTCGCCACCGCCTTCCGGGCACACCGCGAGCTGCAGGTCGGAGGCGTCATCGTGGGTGACGTCCCTACGTACCGGGCCGAACAGATGCCCTACGGCGGGATCAAGGAGTCCGGCGTGGGCCGGGAGGGGGTCCGATTCGCCATGGACGACCTGACCTATGACCGCTCACTCGTCCTGACCGGCATCGAGCTGTGAACGGCTCGATGCAGCAGGGCAGGCAGCGCCGGCAGGGTGTGACGACACCAACGTCGGAAAGCCGTCCCGCCACCCTACGATCGCCACGAGGGTCTCGTCGCTCGCTGCGACGCGCCCGGCTCGTCGATCCCGGAAGGTGGAGGCAATGACCTGCCTCGTGTGCAAGAACGACACGGTGGAGGGACACTGTCCTCGGACCAGGCCAGCGTGCGCCTGGTACCGCTGCCTCAGCTGCACCGCGGTCCTCGACGTCGGCCGGCGGATCCTCTGGCTGCCGTCCCACCGGGTGGTCCGGTACGGCTGAGGCCGGAGGACGTTCGGGGCAGAGGGTCCGGGTGCAGGTTCGGGTTGGGGAGCGGGGCTCGCTAGGTCTGGAGCCCGGCGAGCAGCGCGCGTCGGCTGGCGCGCACGTGCTCGCGCATCACGCGCTCGGCGCTGTCGCCGTCCTTGTCGACGATCAGCTCGAGCACGTTGTGGTGCTCGCGGTCGGACTGCAGTGGCCGGCCGGGCTGGCTGAGGGACGTGGTGACCAGACGCGAGTACGCGAGCTGGTTCATCAAGGTCCGGTAGTGCGCCTCGAGCTTGCTGTTGTCGGCACCGGTGATGAGCAGGTCGTGGAACTCCTGGACCAGCTCCGCGTACCGGTCCCGGTCGTCGCGGGCGACGGCGAGATCGGCCTGGCGGAGGTTCTCCTCGAGCTGGTCGACCTCCTGCACCCGGCCGCGCTGGGCGAGCAGCCGGGCCGCTGCTCCCTCGAGCAGCTCCTTCATCTCGAACAGCTCGGTGATCTCCCGACGCGATGGCGTGGTGACGAAGGTGCCGACGCGCGGTCGGATCTCGACCAGGCCCTCGGTCTGCAGCTGCTTGAGCGCCTCGCGCACCGGGGTGCGGGAGACACTGAACTCGTCGGCGAGCGCGAGCTCGGACAGGTTCGCTCCCGGCTGGATCTCACCGGCGATGATGCGGCGGCGCATCTCGGTGATCACCCGGCCCTGGATCAAGCCGTTGCCGGTGCCGTTCGCCTTGCTCACCGCGCGCCTCCTCCGTCGTTCCGGTGCTGAATCATGCCAGTGGCGGGAGCGCGCCGCCGTCGAAGAACCTGCCGGCGGCGTAGACCATCGGGTGCCGGTCCGAGACCTCGGCGTGCACCACCCGGCAGATGAACACCGTGTGGGTGCTCGCCTGCAGCCGTTCGCGGATCTCGACCTCCATCTGCGCGCTGCTGCGTCCGATCAGCGGGCTGCCGAAGGGACCGGGCTCCCAGTCGAGGCCGGCGAACTTGTCGGCACCCTTGGCAGCGAACCGGCTCACGACGTCCATCTGGTCGGTGGAGAGGATGTTGATGGCGAGGTGGCTGGCTCGGAACAGGCAGTCGTGGGTCGAGGAGCTGTGTTGCACGCAAACCATGACCGTCGCGGGATCCAAGGTGATGCTGGAGAACGCGTTGACCGCGAGGCCGCGGGGCGTGTCCTCGTCCATCGCGGTCACCACCGTGACCCCGGTGACGAACTGGCGGTTCACCTGCTTCATCAGGTCGAGATCGGGCTGGCTCGGCGAGCTGGCCATCAGAGTGCTCCTTGTCATGGCGATCAGAGGTCCTGCCCCACGCTGATGATGCCGAGGGCGGTCAGCAGGGATCGCGGATCCCAGGTGACATGCTCCTCGACGATCCGTTCATCCTCGAAACGCGCGAACGTCGCGCCGCTGACCCGCACCTCGCGTCTGGTGGCCGGTACGCCGAGCAGGGGATGCTCGTGGCGCCCGACGCTGTGCCACCGGATGGCCGCCCGGTCACCTTCCACCACGATCTCGTCGATGGTGGTGACGAGGTCCGGGAACGCCGAGCGCGTCGAGATGATCGACGCCTTGAACTCGGTGAGGCTCTCAGCGGAGCCGTCGCTGCCGAGCCGTCGGTAGTCGGGGCTCAGCAGGTCGTCGAACGCGTCGACCTCACCGCGGTCCCAGGCGGCGTCCCAGGCCTTCTCGATCCGCTGCCGACGGTCATCGGTCTCGGACATGTCTCCTCCGTCTGTCTTGTCGCCGGTCGTCGGCTCAGGGCTGGTCGTGGCTGGTCACTTGTGCGGAGCCGGGGTCTCCGGCGCGCTGGTCGTCTCGGCGTCCGCGGCACGTCGGTCGGCGAGCAGCTCCTTCCAGAACGACACGGTCAGTCCGGCGATGATCACCAGGAAGGGCAGTGAGGCCACGATGACGGTCTTCTGCAGTGCGCTCAGGCCGCCGGCCAGCATCAGCACGATCGCGGTGATGCCGGTCAGGACACCCCAGAGGACGAGCACCGAGCGGCGCGGGGTGAGCGAGCCGTTGGAGGTCATCATGCCGAGCACGTAGGTGTTGGCGTCGGCTCCGGAGACGAAGAACATCACCACGAGCAGGATCGCGATCGTGGAGGTGATCGTCGCCAGCGGGAAGTGGTCCAGGGTGGCGAAGAAGGCGCTGTTGATGTCGGTCGCGGTCTGCGCGGCGATGTCGCCGCCCTGGAACATGTCGACGTGGATGGCGGTGCCACCGAAGACGCTGAACCAGGTGAAGAACACCACGCTCGGGACGACGAGGACACCGAGGATGAAGCCGCGGATGGTCCGGCCCCGCGAGATCCGAGCGAGGAAGACGCCCACGAAGGCGCCCCACGAGACCCACCAGGCCATCATGAAGTAGGTCCACCACTGCATCCACTCGAGACCACCGAAGGCGGTGCCCTGCAGGCTCATGCGGAAGAAGTCGGTGGCCCACATGCCGATCGACTCGATGTAGAGGTTGGCCACGAACACCGCCGGACCGACGACGAGGATGAACACGAAGAGGGCAGCGGCGAGGACGACACTTCCCTGGCTCAGGAACTTGATGCCCTTGCTGACACCCGTGACCGCCGACATCGTGAAGATCGCCGTGACGGCGGCGATGATCAGGACCTGGGTGACGTTGTTGACCGGCACACCGAAGAGCCTGCCGAGCCCGTTGTTGACCTGCAGGGAACCCAGGCCGAGCGACGTGGTGGTGCCGAACAGGGTCGCGAAGACGGCGAGGACGTCGATCGTCTTGCCGATCGGGCCGTTGGCCCGGTTACCGAGGAGCGGCACGAACAGCTGGCTCACGAGGGTGCGGCGACCCTTGCGGTAGGTCGAGTAGGCGATGGCGAGGCCGAACACGGCGAAGATCGCCCAGGCGTGAAGTCCCCAGTCGAAGTACGAGTACTGCAGGGCACGCACCGCCGCGCCGGGTGTGTGGGGCTCGGCGAGGCCGTGCGGGGGAGTCGCGAGGTGCGAGATCGGCTCCGCGACGCCGTACGACACCAGGCCGATGCCCATGACGGCGCTCAGGATCATCGCGAACCAGGTCAGCGTCCCGAACTCCGGCCGGTCCGTGTCCCTGCCGAGGCGGATACTGCCGGCCGGGCTGAAGGCGAGGAACACCAGGAAGATCAGGATGCCCAGGGTCACCACCAGGTAGGTCCAGCCGAAGCTGGCCGTCACCCAGTTGAGTGACGTGGTGGTCACCGTGTTCAGGTTCTCGGTGAAGAGGACCGCCCAGGCGACGAAGATCGCCGAGACGGACACCGACGTCCAGAAGACGGAGCCGAGCTTCCCCGGCAGGTGCGGAAGATGGTGCCCGCCGTCGCCCGCGTCGCGGCCCGTCACCTTGGACGGATGGGTCGACGGGCCGGCGTCCGCCGACGCGGTCGGGCCGGTGCTGAGATCACTGGACATGGTGCTCCTTGTGCATCCGTTCAGTCTGCGAACGTCGGGCCGTCCCGTTCCAGCCCTCGCTCTTGTATGCAAGAGCACGTTAGGCACGTCACAGCGGCGTGTCAATGCTCTTCGGGCAAGTTGTCGGTCGCCGAGCGAAGAATCGCCAGTTTCACGCTCAAAACAACGCGATTCGGAGACCTAACTCCCGGACGCCATGCCCACATCCTCGAGCGACTTGACCCTCACCGGATCTCCATCTACCGTTCTGTGGCATGCAAGAGCGTGAAGTCGCGGCCCTGGTCGCGCTGCGGAAGCTGGTCGTCTACCGCGAGGTCGTGGTGACCGAGGCCGGTGAGCTGCCCGCGCGTCCGGCGTGGCAGGCGAGCGTGGCCGCCGTGATCCGCAACCCCTGGGTGGGCACGGCTCCCACCCACGACCTCGCCTCTGAGGTCGGCCGGGTTGCCCCGGTGCTGGCCAGGCTCCTGACCGACCGACTGGTCAAGGCCCTGGGTGGGGTGGAAGCGATCGAGGCGTTCGGCAAGGCGGCGATCATCGGCACCGCCGGCGAGATCGAGCACGGCGGAGCGCTCATCCATACGCCGTACTTCGGCAACCTGATGCGCGAGTTCCTCGAGGGCGAGTCGATGATCTGCTTCGCCGACACCCGAGCCGCGGCCGGCGAGCCGCTGGTGGTGCCGCTGTGGCACAAGACCCAGGCAGCCACCCGGAGCCACTACCAGACCGTCACCACCCGGGTGCCTGATGCGCCTCGCGCCGACGAGCTGGTGATCGTTGCCGCGGCATCGACCGGCCCACGACCGCACCCTCGGATCGGGGACCGCACCACCGACCCTGTCGTCACCACCAAGAACCTGGAGAGTGTCCTGTCATGAACGTTCGCAAGGTCGTCACCGTCGTCGAGGAGATCCGCACCGAGGGTGGTCGCGAGGTCTGGCCGCCGGCCCGGGTCGCCGTGGTCGCGGCCGTCATCGAGAACCCGTGGGCCGGCCAGGGGTTCGTCGAGGACCTCAACCCGGGCATCGACGCCACCGCCTCGGACCTCGGGGCGCTGCTCGCGCCCCAGGTGCTCGAAGCGCTCGAGGCGCCGGCCGAGGCGTACGGCAAGGCCGCGATCGTCGGGTTGGATGGCGAGATCGAGCACGGGTCCGGCCTGATCCACACGCTCAAGTTCGGGGACCACTTCCGCAAGGCGGCCAACGCCACCACGCTGCTGCCCGCCGTCGAGAAGCGCGGTCCGGCCGGGGTCGCCTTCGACATCCCGCTGAAGCACATCACCGACGCCACCATCCGCTCGCACCACCAGAGCGTGGAGGTCCGTGTCGCGGATGCGCCGCATCCCGATGAGATCGTCATCGCGCTGGCCGCCGCCTCCCAGGGCCGTCCGCAGCAGCGGCTGGCCCCGCTGTCCACCGAGCAGTGACAAGCGCCTGAAGGACCACAGATGACCAAGCCGACCCTGGTGCTGCTGCACGGCGTGGGCCTCGACCACACGATGTGGGGCCCGGTCGCCGACCTGCTGTCCGACGCGTTCGAGGTGGTGACGCCCGATCTGCCGGGGCACGGGTCGCGACCGCCCGCGCCTGCCGGGACCACTCTGGCCGATCTGGCGGACGGCGTGGCCGAGGAGGTCCGGCCCGGGTCGCACCTGGTCGGCTTCTCGCTCGGGGCCCTGGTTGCGCAGCACCTGGCCCGCTACCGGCCCGATCTCGCTGCCACCCTGACCTCGGTGAGCTCGGTGTGCCGGCGCACGCCGGAGGAGCGCGACGCCGTGCTCGGTCGCCTGCGGACGGCCGAGGCCGATGTCGCCGCCAGCGCGGCCGCGTCGCTGAGGCGGTGGTACGACGGCACCGACGTCGACCCCGACCTGGTCCGGCGCACCGAGGCCACCCTGCTCGCCAACGACCGCGACAGCTTCCTGAACTGCTACCGGGTCTTCGCCACCGGCGATGAGGAGATCGGACCCGAGCTCGGCCGGATCACGGTGCCGTCGCTGGCGGTCACCGGCGAGCACGACCCCGGCTCGACCCCGGAGATGACCCGACGCCTCGCGGACGCCATCCCCGACTGCCGGGCCGTCGTCGTGCCCGGCGCCCGGCACATGCTTCCCGTCGAGCGCCCGCAGGCCCTCGTCGACTGCCTGAGCACGTTCATCGGAGAGGACGCACATGTCTGACCAGAGCACCCTCCAGCACTTCATCGGCGGCGAGTGGGTGGCACCCGCGTCGGGGGAGTACTTCGAGAGCACGAACCCCGCCACGCGCGACGTGCTCTACCGTGCGGCCCGTGGCAACGCGGCCGACGTCGCCGCCGCCGTCGACTCGGCTCGGGTGACCTTCGAGGACCCGCGCTGGCGCGACCTGAGCCAGACCCGTCGAGGTCGTCTGCTCCGCAACCTCGGCGACCTGATCGGCGAGCACGCCGAAGAGCTGGCCCGCTCCGAGAGCCAGGACAACGGCAAGCTGCTGCGCGAGATGCGCGGCCAGCTCGCGACCCTCCCGGAGTACTACTTCTACTACGCCGGCCTGGCCGACAAGATCCACGGCTCGGTGATCCCCACCTCTGACCGGCAGGTGCTCAACTACACCACCCGCGAGCCGCTCGGGGTGGTGGGCGCGATCACCCCCTGGAACTCCCCGCTCACGCTGACCACCAGCAAGCTGGCGCCGGCCCTGTGCGCCGGCAACACGGTCGTCATCAAGCCCTCCGAGTACACCTCGGCCACCGTCCTGCGCCTCGCCGAGCTCGCCATCGAGGCCGGCTTCCCTCCCGGTGCGATCAACGTCGTGACCGGATTCGGAGCCGAGGCGGGCGCGGCGCTCGTCGACCACCCGTCGCTTGCCAAGATCTCCTTCACCGGGAGCACGGCCACCGGCGCCCGGATCGCGTCGGCCGCCGCCGGGCGGTTCATCGGGTCCACCCTGGAGCTCGGCGGCAAGTCGCCCAACATCGTGTTCGAGGACGCTGAGGTGTCGAACGCGGCGATGGGCGTCGTGGCCGGGATCTTCGCTGCCGCAGGACAGACGTGCATCGCCGGCAGCCGCGTCTTCGCGCACCGCTCGGTCTACGACGAGCTGCTCGAGCGGGTGACCGAGCGCGCCCGCACCATCCGGATCGGCGACCCACTCGACGACGACACCGAGCTCGGGCCGCTGGCCTTCGAGGACCAGCGCGACAAGGTCGCGTCGTACGTCGACCTCGGCCGCACCGAGGGTGCCCGCGTCCTCACCGGGGGCCGGCCCACCGACGGCGGCCTGGGCGGCTACTTCTACGAACCCACCGTCCTGGTCGACGTCGACAACGGCATGCGGGTGGTCCGCGAGGAGATCTTCGGCCCGGTCGCGGCGATCATGCCCTTCGAGAGCGAGGAGGAGGTCGTGCGCCTCGCCAACGACACGGAGTACGGCCTGGCGGCTGGCGTCTGGACCACGAACCTGTCGCGGGCGCACCGGGTCGCCTCCCGGCTCGAGGCCGGCACGATCTGGGTGAACACCTATCGTGCGATGTCGCCGATGTCTCCGCGCCAGGGCTTCAAGAACAGCGGGGTCGGTGTCGAGCACGGCACCGAGACCATCAAGGAGTACACCCGGCTCAAGAGCGTCTGGATCAACACCAGCGAAGAGCCCGTGGCCGACCCGTTCATCATGCGGAGCTGAGCGCCGTGCCACTGATCGAGATCACGCTCGGCGAGGGCCGCGACCACGAGCAGATCCGCAGCATGATCCACGAGGTGCACGAGGCCGTCTTGCGCACCGCCAACACGAGGCCCGAGCACATCCGCGTCATCGTCCGCGAGGTTCCCCGCACCCACTGGGCCACCGGGGACCGGACGCTCAGGGAGATGGACGCAGCCGCCAGCCCACCCAGGACCCCGTCAGGAACCGAGGAGCAGTCGTGAGATTTTCGTTGTTCGTCCACATGGAGCGCTGGGACGACCAGGTCAGCCACCGCCAGCTCTTCGAGGACCTGACCGAGCTCACGCTCATGGCCGAGGCGGGCGGGTTCGGCACGGTGTGGATCGGCGAGCACCACTCGATGGAGTACACCATCTCGCCGAACCCAATGCCGCTGCTGGCCTACCTCGCCGGGCAGACCGAGACGATCCGCCTCGGCGCGGGCACGATCATCGCGCCGTTCTGGAACCCGATCCGGGTGGCCGGCGAGTGCGCGCTGCTCGACGTGATCAGCAACGGTCGGATGGAGGTCGGGCTGGCCCGCGGTGCCTACCAGTTCGAGTTCGACCGGATGGCCGGGGGCCTGGCGGCGTCCGACGGCGGCAAGCACCTGCGTGAGCTGGTGCCGGCCGTCCGCGAGCTGTGGCAGGGCGACTACGCCCATGACGGCGAGATCTGGCAGTTCCCGACCTCGACGAGCGTCCCGAAGCCGGTGCAGCAGCCCACCCCGCCGATGTGGATCGCCGCACGCGACCCCGACTCCCACGACTTCGCTGTCAGCCAGGGCTGCAACGTCATGGTCACCCCGCTGATGAAGGGCGACGAGGAGGTCGAGGACCTCAAGAACAAGTTCGAGACCGCCGTGGCCAACCACCCGGACGTGCCCCGACCCGAGCTGATGGTGCTGCGCCACACCCACGTGCACTCACCCGAGGACCCGGACGGCTGGCGCCCCGCCGCCGAGGCGATCTCGCGGTTCTACCGCACCTTCGACGCCTGGTTCGGCAACAAGACGACGCCGGTCAACGGCTTCCTCGAGCCCAGCCCCGAGTCGAAGTTCGCCGAACGCCCCGAGTTCGAGCTGGACTCCCTGCACAAGACCGCCATGATCGGCACGCCGGACGAGGTCATCGAGCGACTGCGTCACTACGAGGAGCTCGGCGTCGACGAGTTCAGCTTCTGGTGCGACAACAGCCTTCCCCACGAGGAGAAGAAGAAGTCTCTCGAGCTCTTCATCCGCGATGTCGTCCCGGCGTTCCAGGGGCGGTGACCAGCAGCGGACCGGGCAGACGGCCAGGCCCATGCCGGCCGTGCCCGTCGTGCGCCACGCGGGCAGGCGCCACGGATAACGCGATCCACCACCCCCGCGCGTAGTATCGACCGGCCTCCCTTCGCCGCCGCGAAGGATGAACGGCGTCAGCTGCGAGTGATCCACGGGACCAAGAAGCCGGCCCGGGTCACCCGCAGCTGTGACGACCAGGCAAGGAGATGCGGTGGAGCGCCAGATGAAGCAGGACCCGTGAACAGGGTCCTGCTCGAGCGGGTCGAGCGTGGCGGGTGGCTCGTCGGGCTCGCCGTGGTCGCGGTGCTCGTGGCGGCCGACCTGGTCTCGGGGCGGCAGATCAACGGCGTGTACGCCGGCGGCGCGGTCGTGGCAGCCCTGTTCTGCACGCCGGGCCGGACGTCGGTGGTCGCGGCGGTGGCGGTCGTGGCGTCCGCGGCCTCCGGGGCCTGGAACGGCAACCTGGGCACCTCGGAGTGGCTCCTCCGGTTCGCCGCCTGCGCGCTGCTGGCGGCCCTGGCCGTGGCGGCCGCGCGGTTGAACCAGCACCGGCGTGAACAGCTCGAGCGTGCCCAGAGCCTGGCTCAGCAGGTGCTCGACGCCCTCGCGGTGGAGCTGACCGGAGCCAGGACGGTCAAGGACGTGGCCGACGGGTTCGTCAGCCATGCCGCGGCCGTGCTCGGCGCCAAGTCGGCCATGGTGCACTCCTTGGATCCCGACGGGGTGCTGCGCACGGTCACCTGGAGCGGCCGCGGCAACGGTGCCGCCGACCAGTTCCAGGAGCTGCCGCTCGCCAGCGACCTCCCGGGAGCTGTCGCGGCCCGCGAGGGGATCGACCTGCACTACTGGTCCGTCGCCGAGATCGAGCGCGCCTTCCCTGCGCTGGTCGGCTACTACCGCCAGGAGCTGAGCCTGCACGTCCTTCCGCTGAACAGGGGGGACCGGATCCTCGGACTGCTCTCCATCACGTTCCCTTCGGGGACCTTCTCCGCGTCGGAGGATGGATTCCTGCACTCGCTGGCGGGTGCGCTGTCCAGCGCGATCGTGCGCGCCGAGGAGCTCCAGGCGACCGACGCCGCCACGCAGCGCACGGCGCTGCTGGCCGAGGCCTCCATGACCCTGTCGCGGAGCCTGGACGTCGACGGGACCCTGGCCGAGGTGGTGCGGCTCCTCGTGCCGCGGTTCGCGGACTGGTGTGCCGTGCAGCTCCTGCACGACGGTGAGCTCGAGACGGCGGCGATCCAGCACCGCGACCCCGACACGACCGCGTGGGCCCGCAGCATGAAGGGTGCGTTCCCCACGCGGATGGACGCGCCCACCGGAGCGCCGCGGGTCGTGCGCACCGGGCAGAGCGAGATCTACCCGTTCATCCCGTCCGACCTCGTCGACGCTGCCGCCATCAACGAGGAGCACCGCGCGATCCTGCGCCGCCTCGGCATGACCAGTGCGATCGTGGCGCCGTTGACCGGCCGCGACCGGATCCTGGGCGCCGTCACGCTGATCCACGCCGAGTCGGGACGCCGGTACGCCGAGGCCGACCTCGTCTTCCTCGAGGAGATCGCCGAGCGGGCCGCCCTGGCGCTCGACACCGCGGTGACGTTCCAGCAGCAGTCCGAGCGACTCGCGGGCGTGATGCTGGTGGCGGAGGCCGCCCAGCGCGCGATCCTGGCCCCACCGCCGCCCCGGGTCGGGCCCGTGACGCTCACCGCCCGCTACAGCTCGGCGGCCGTCGAGGCGCAGGTGGGCGGCGACCTCTACGAGCTCGTCGAGCGACCCGACTCGGTCCGGCTGCTGGTCGGTGACGTGCGGGGCAAGGGGTTGGGCGCCGTGCGGAGCGCCACCGTCGTGCTCGGCGAGTTCCGGGCGGCGGCCGCCGGGGACAGTGACATCGCCGATGTCGCGCGCGAGATCGACCGGCGCATCGTTCCCTACCTGCCCGACTCCGAGGACTTCGTCACCGGCGTGCTGGTCGACATCGCCCACGACGGGACGTTCAGCGTCGTCTCGTGCGGTCACCCGGCTCCGGCGCAGGTGACCGCGGACGGCCGGGTGAGCACGATCGACCTGGACCATGCCGTCCCGCTGGGCCTGGGCGCGGACCCGCAGGCGGTCAGCGGGCAGCTGCGGCCCGGTGACCGGCTGCTCCTCTTCACCGACGGGCTGATCGAGGCCCGCTCGCCCGCCGGCTCGTTCGTCGACCCGACGCCGTTCCTCGCCCGCCTCGCGGACCTGCCGTTCGACACCGCCCTCGACGGTCTGCTCGACTCGATCCGGAGCGCCGCGGGACACTCGCTCGACGACGACCTCGCCCTGCTCATGGCCGGCTACGACCCGCTGACGTGAGTCCGGGGCGTCAGAGCCGGACGAGCATCTTCCCGGTGTTGTCGCCCCGGTGGAGGCCGAGGAAGGCGTCGACCGCGTGGTCGAGCCCGTCGATGCAGGTCTCGCGATACTGCAGGGAGCCGTCGGCGAGCCAGGCGCCGGCCCGTCGGTAGAACTCCGAGGCGGCGTCGCCGTGGTCGGTGACGATGAAGCCGCGGAGCGTCAGGCGCTTGCTGACCACCATCATCATGTTGCGCGGGCCGGGGATCGGGGCCTCGGCGTTGTAGCCGGCGATCGCCCCGCAGAGCGCGATCCGGCCGAAGTCGGCCATGGCGGAGATCGCGGCCTCGAGGTGGTCGCCGCCCACGTTGTCGAAGGAGACGTCGACGGGGGAGTGCTCGCGCAGCTGGCGGCCGATCGGGGCGTCCTTGTAGTTCAGGGCCACGTCGAAGCCCAGCTCGTCGGTGAGCCAGGCGCACTTCTCCGCCGAGCCGGCGGAGCCGATGACCTTCGCGGCACCGAGGAGCCGGGCTATCTGGCCCACCGCGGACCCGACCGCACCGGCCGCGCCCGACACGAAGACCGTCTCGCCCTCCTTCATCCCGGCGACGCGGGTCAGTCCGACGTACGCCGTCATGCCCGGCATGCCGAGCGCGCCGAGGTAGGCCGACGCGGGGACCTGCGAGACGTCGACCCGGCGCGCGGCCTTCGCCGGGAGCAGGGCGTGCGTGCGCCAGCCGGCCTGGTGGAGGACCGTGTCGCCGACCGTGAGGTCGTCGGATCCGGACGCCACCACCTCACCCACGGCGCCGCCGTCGAGCGGGGCGTCGAGGGCGAACGGCGGCACGTAGGACTTCACGTCGTTCATCCGGCCGCGCATGTAGGGATCGACCGACATCACCGTGTTGCGCACGAGCACCTCGCCCGGGCCCGGATCCGGCAGGTCCACGTCGACGGTGCGGAAGTTGTCGGGCGTGGGCCACCCCTGGGGGCGGGAGGCGAGGTGGATCTCACGGGAGCTGGTGGTCATGCACCCGATCCTGCCGACCGACGGGAACCGCGCACGCGCGCCGCTCGCCTGATCACGGCCGACTTGCCCAACCTGTGCGATGCGGAGCGCAGCCTGCTGACGATTGGATGTCGTCCGTCGACATCACCCGGAGGACGTTGTCCCTGGGATCGCGTCCTCGTGCCCACGAGGAGGAGCGATGAGATCGAGCCGGATGTTGGTTGGCGTGGGGACGGTCCTCGTCCTCGCGGTCGGCGGCGCTGCGGTGCCCGCCAGCGACGCCGGAACCATGCGGGGACGCGGAGGCCACTCCGCGAGCGGCGATGCGGTCTGGGCGTGGAACGAGATCGCGGTGAACACGCTCAGCACGCTGCCCGGCCCGGCGGGCGGCACCCCGTTCGGGACGGCGATCCACCTCGGCATGGTCCAGGGAGCGGTGTTCGACGCCGTCAACGCCATCGGGCATCGACACTTCCGGTCCTACGTGCTGATGCAGCGGTTCCCGTCCGGTGCCTCGACGGACGCCGCGGTCGCAGCCGCTGCGCACGACGTCCTGCACGACATCGTCTCGACGGTGCCCAACCTCCCCGACGCGACCCGGGCCGCAACGCTGACCACGCTGACCACGGCGTACGGCGACGCGCTCGCCGCCGTTCCGGACGGCTGGTCCGAGGACGCGGGCGTGGCCGCGGGCCAGGCCGCAGCCGCGGCGATGCTGGCCGAGCGCGCGGACGACGGCCGGTTCGGGCCTTCGCCGTTCGTGCCGGATCCCACGCCCGAGCCGGGTGAGTGGTCGCCGCTACTCGACCCGGTCACCCAGGCGCCGATCCTCGACCCGACGCCGTGGGTGGGCAACGTCCGGCCCTTCGTGCTGACGTCGCCGTCCCAGTTCCGCACAGCCGGCCCGCTCCGGCTCGGGGGTGCCCGCTACGCCGCCGAGCTCAACGAGGTCAAGGCACTCGGCTCGGTGACCAGCGCGGTGCGCACGCCGACCCAGACCTACGTCGCGAAGTGGTGGCAGAGCACGCCGGTGCGGAGCTGGAACGAGGTCGCCCGCGACCTCGCGACCCGCCACGACCTCGGTGCCCTGCACACGGCTCGGCTGCTCGCCCTGGAGAACTTCAGCGAGGCCGACGCGGCGATCAACTGCTGGAACGACAAGTACCACTGGAACTTCTGGCGGCCCTGGAACGCGATCCGTCGCGCAGCGGAGGACCGGAACGCGGCGACGGTGGCCGACCCGGCCTGGTCAGCGCTGATCACGGCGCCCTATCCGGATCACCCGTCCGGCCACCTCTGTCTCGACGGCGCCGGCGTCCGCAGCCTGCGGATGTACTTCGGCGACACGACCACCGGCGGCTACTCGATCACGAGCGTCTCGGCGCTCCTCGCGGCCGGAGAGCCCACCGTCCGGCACTTCGACAGCTTCACCCAGGCGCTCGACGAGATCGTCGAAGCCCGCATCTGGGCCGGCCTGCACTTCAGGACCGCGGACCGGCAGGCCAAGCAGCTCGGCCTGGACGTCGCGCGGTACGTCTGGAAGAAGGAGCTCCAGCCGGTCCACCACCACCACGACTGAGCGTCACCCTCGGAGCGGCCCCCGCGACGGCGGGGGTCGCTCACTCAGGAGCGGAGCACCTTCTCCATCGGCCGGCCCTTGGCCAGCTCGTCGACGAGCTTGTCGAGGTAGCGGATCTGCTGCATGAGCGGGTCCTCGATCTCCTGGACCCGGACGCCGCACACCGAGCCCGTGATCAGCGCGGCGTTCGGGTTGAGGTCGGCGTCGGCGAAGAAGTCGGCGAACGTGGTCTCCGCGGCCAGGTGCCGCTCGAGCGCGGCCTCGTCGAAGCCGGTGAGCCACGCGATGACCTGGTCGAGCTCGGCCCGGCTCCGGCCCTTCTTCTCCACCTTGGCCACGTAGTGCGGGTAGACCGATGCGACGCTGACGCCGTAGATGCGGTGCACCTACCGAGGGTAGTCCCGGCGGCCTCACCCGCGCGGGTGAGAGGGGCTCGGCGGGTGCCGAGCACGCGCGGTCGGTGTGGAACGCTGTGCGGGTGGAAGGCCCGGTGAGCGACGTCCCCGGCGTGGAGACCGACCGCCTGGCCTGGCGGCTCGCGGTCGACGCTGCGGGTGTCGGCGCCTTCGAGTGGGACCTCGTCACCGGCGAGCTGCGGTGGGACGAGCGGCTGCTCGAGCTGTTCGGCCTCGACGAGCGCGCCTTCGGCGGCAGCATCACCGCGTTCAACGAGCGGGTGCACCCCGAAGACCTGGACCGGGTGAGCGAGGCACTGCGCACCGCCGTCGAGACCTGTGGCGAGTACGCCGCCGAGTACCGCGTCATTCTGCCCGGCGGTGACGTGCGCTGGGTGAGCGCGCGCGGGCGCGCCCTCGCGGACCGGCCGGGTGGTCCGGCGGTCCAGCTGCTCGGCGCGGCGTACGACACGACCGCCGTACAGGAGGGCGAGGCGCGGGTCGCCCGCGTGCTCGAGTCGATGCCCACGGCGTTCTTCCAGGTCGACCGCTCGTGGCGCTTCACCTACGTCAACTCCGAGGCCGAGCGACTGCTCGGGACGACCCGCACCGTGATGGTCGGCGGGACGATCTGGGAGCTCTTCCCGGCCGCCGTCGACAGCGAGTTCGAGACGCACTACCGGCACGCCATGGACTCCGGCGAGCCGGTGGCCTTCGACGCCTACTACCCGCCGCCGCTGGACGCCTGGTACGAGGTCCGCGCCTGGCCGTCCCCGGACGGCCTCGCGGTCTACTTCATCGACGTGACCGCACGGCACGCGGCGCAGGAGGAGCTGGACCGGGCCGCGCGCCGCGGCGAGCTGCTCGCGGGCGTGAGCGAGGCGCTGTCCGGGACGCTCGACGCCGCCGAGGGCGTCAGCCGCCTGGCCGATCTGCTGGTGCCGGCGCTGGCCGACTGGTGCCTGGTGACGCTGGTCGAGGACACCGGTGCCACGGACTGGCGACAGCGCCTGCGCGATGTCGGGTGGGAGCACGTCGACCCGGTCAGCCGCGAGACGCTGCGTCGGTACGCCGAGAGGCGACTGCCGGCGATGACCGACGACTCCTACCTGGTGCAGGCGATGGCCAGCGCCGATCCCATCGTCATCGACGCCGACGCGACCGAGGAGGTCGCCGGCGTCCTGGTCCCGGGCGAGGCCCAGGACCTCCTGCGCGAGCTGGCCCCCGCGTCGGCGTTCGTCGTGCCCCTGCGCGGGCCGGACCGGACCGTCGGCGTCCTCTCGGCCTTCCGGGGGCGGCACCGTGCGTCGTTCTCGGCCGAGGAGCAGGCGCTGCTGGCCGACATCGCGTCGCGCGCCGGCCTGGCGCTCGACAACGCCCGGCTGTACGCCGACCAGCGCGACGTGGCCGAGGCCCTCCAGCGCAGCCTGCTCACCGAGCCGCCGCAGTCCGACCACCTCCAGATCGCGGTGCGCTACCAGCCGGCGGCCGAGGCCGCCCAGGTCGGCGGTGACTGGTACGACGCGTTCGTCCAGCCCCACCCCTCCCCGGACACGCTGGTCGTCGTCGGGGACGTCGTCGGCCACGACGTCGCCGCGGCCGGCGCCATGGGCCAGGTCCGCGGCCTGCTGCGCGGCATCGCGGCGCAGGGCGGGTCGACGCCGGCCGAGGTTGTGCGCGCGGTCGACGCCGTCATGGACACGCTGCGGGTCGAGACCACCGCGACGGTGGTCGTCGCCCGCCTGGAGCACCCGGACGAGGCCGCCGGGGGCGTACGGGTGCGCTGGTCCAACGCGGGCCACCCGCCGCCGCTGCTCGTGACGGCCGCGGGCGAGGTCACCGTGCTGGTGGGGTCGGAGGGCAACGACCTGCTGCTCGGCTTCGACCCGCGGACCGAGCGCCACGAGAACGAGGCCGTGCTCCCGGCCGGCGGCGCGCTGGTGCTCTACACCGACGGGCTGGTCGAGCGACGCACCCAGGTCGTCGACGAGGGCATCGCGATCCTCGCCGGCCACCTGGCCGAGCTCGCCCGAGCCGGTACGCCGCTGGAGGAGCTGTGCGACCACCTGCTCGCGCGGATGCTCCCCGAGCGGCTGGAGGACGACGTCGCGCTGCTCGCCGTTCGTCACCCCTCCGGTCCGGTTAGGTGAGCAGGTGGGCGGGTACGTGCCAGTTCGGAATGCACGAGCGCTGAGCACGGGGTAGGGACATGGGTGCAGGTTGGACCGCCGTCTCGACGACGGCGACGCTCGACGCGGCCGAGCTCTCAGCGCGCGAGGCGCGGCAGCTGGTGCGCGCCGTGCTCGCCGACGCTCGCGTCTCGACCGAGGCCACGGAGACCGCGCTGCTGCTGGTCAGCGAGCTCGTGACCAACGCGGTCCTGCACGCCGACGGCCGGCCGGTCCTCGACGTCGCCGTCGAGCCGGAACTGCTGCGCATCTCGGTCTCGGACACCGGCCGCGGCATGCCGGAGGTGCAGACCGACAACCCGCTGCTGTCCGACCGCGGCCGCGGCATGCTGCTCGTCGACAGCCTCGCGTCGCGGTGGGGGAGCGAGCGCACCGGCGCGCGTGGCAAGCGGGTGTGGTTCGAGCTCGAGCCGTCCTCGGGGAGCGCGCGGTGAACCCGTCCCTGCCGTACGACCCGGACCACCATGACCCCGGCTCGGTCGCGGCGAACGGCCGGTGCTCCTGGCACGCGTCCTGCGACGGCGAGGCCGTCGTGTCGTTCCAGGACCGGGACGGGGCCTGGCAGTCCGGATGCGCGGTCGCCCTCCGGGAGCTGGTCGACCGCGGCGACATCGAGCCGCTCGGCCAGGGAGCCTGACGGGCGCTTCCGGGCCCGCGGATGGCCACGTCTGCCCAATGTGGGTGACATCTCCCTCGCCCGGCCGGCTGGATCGGGATCCGGTGGCACCGTGACCGGATGAGCGGCTTCGAACAGGCCTCGGACCGGCTGGACCGCACGCTGTCGGTCCTGAAGCGCGCCCTCGAGGCGGTCTTCTACAGCGTCCTGATCTTCGTCCTGGCCTGCGTCATCCTCCTGGTGGCGGCCGGCGTGTTCGGCCTCCTCCACCAGGGCAACGACTTCGGCGGGACTCCCGGCGGCTCCGGCGGAGACGTCATCGTTCCGAGCGTGCTCCGCTGACGAGCACTGTCCCAGGGGGCTCCGATGGTCGACCACCACCTCTCACCCGAGCACGAGCGCATCGCGCGGGAGGCGACCGCACGCATCCGGGCCGCCGTGGCGGCAGGAGCGCCTCAGTCGAGCCGGCGAGCGGACGATCGCCAGGTCGACGTCTCGGTGGAGGCCGCGGTCACCGAGCGCAACAGGTCGACCTCGGCACGCAGCTGAGGGTGCGGCGCGAGGCCCGCGGCCTCGAGCGCGCGGACGTAGGTCTCGAGCGCGGCGAGCAGGTGTCGCTGCGCGCGGACGAGCCCGAACCGGTTCGTGTTGTCCGCCTGCCGGTAGGCCGAGACGTCCTCCCGCGCCGCGTCGATGACGATGCGCAGCTGGCCGAAGGCCCTGCGATCTGGTCGCACCACTCGTTCGACCGTCATGCGGGGACCGTACGACGATCCGAGGAGCCGCCGCCGGCGAGGCGCCGAACATCCCCCACACGGATGACGCGCAGCGTTGAGTTGGGGTTCAGTCGCCCTCGAGTTGGGCCTCGCTCCCGATCGACGGAAGGCGCGCCCAGCTCATGAGCAACTCGGGCCCAACTCAGGGGTGATTCTGGCCCAACTCAACGACGCTTCAGGTCGCGCAGGACCCGCTGGCTGGCGAGCTTGCCGGGGGAGCCGATCACGCAGCCGCCGGGGTGGGTGCCGGAGCCGCACTGGTAGTAGCCGTCGATCGGGGTGGCGTACTGGCTCCAGCCCGGGGCGGGGCGGAAGAAGTACATCTGCGGGGCGAGGAACTCGCCGGCGAAGATGTTGCCCTCGGTCAGGCCGGTGCGGGTCTCGATGTCCACGGGCGTGACGACCTCGCGGTGCAGCACCAGGTCGTCGAAGCCGGGGAAGTGCGACTCGAGGACGGCCTGCGCCTTGTCGCCGAAGCTCTGGCGCTCGGTCTCCCAGTCGCTGCCGCGCAACTCGTACGGCGCATACTGCACGAAGCACGACATGACGTGCTTGCCCGGGGGCGCCATGTCGGGGTCGACGATCGACTGGATGGCGCCGTCGATGAACGGCTGCTCGGAGTACCACCCGTACTTCGCGGCGTCGAAGGCCCGCTCGACGTACTCGATGGTCGGGCCGATGTTGAGGAACCCCCCGAAGTGGTCCACGGTGTCGGGCAGGGCGGGGAAGGTCGGCAGCCCGTCGAGGGCGAAGTTCACCTTGGCCGAGACGCCACGGAACCTGATCCGGCGGATGTTGTCGACCAGGTCGAGCGGCAGCTCGCGGGGCTCGACCAGCTCGAGGAACGTACGCCGGGGGTCGAGCGCCGACACCACGACCGGCGCCCGGAACTCGGTGCCGTCCTCCAGCGTGACGCCCACGGCGCGGCCGTCCCGGGTGACCACGGACGTCACCGGAGCGCCGAGGCGGATCTCCGCGCCGTACGCCTGCGCGGCGCGCGCGAGGACCTGCGTGAAGCCGCCGTTGCCGCCCTTGTGGAAGGCCCACGAGCCGAGGTGGCCGTCGTGCTCGCCCATCTTGTGGAAGAGCAGCACCAGGCCGGAGCCCGGCGACATCGGGCCGACCTTCGAGCCGATGATCGAGGACGACGCGTGATAGCCCTTGATCGCCTCGTGCTCGAAGTAGTCGTCGAGCCAGTCCTTCGCGCTGCCGGTCAGCAGCCGCACGATGTCGTGCACGGTCTTGCGGTCGATGCCGCCGAGGTGGTCCAGCAGCCACTTCACGTCGGCCGCGTCCTCGGGGTCGTGGCCGAAGATGTTCGGCGGCGGGCTGTCGAACAGCGGCCGGATCGCCTGGCAGACGCGGTCGAGGTCGCGGTGGTACCGCTCGTAGGCGTCCGCGTCGCGCGGCGAGTGGCGGCGCACCTCCTGCAGGTTCTGCGCGTGGTCGTCGCCGAAGAGCAGGTAGTCGCCGTCGCCGGTCGGGTGGAACGACGACGGCATCATCAACGGCAGGAAGCCGTGCTCGACCAGGTCGAGCTCGTGGATGATCTCCGGGCGCAGCAGGCTCAGGGCGTACGAGAACGTCGTGAAGCTGAAGCCCGGCAGCAGTTCCTCGGTGATCGCCGCGCCGCCCACGAGGTCGTTCTTCTCCAGCACCAGCGTGCGCAGGCCCGCCTTCGCGAGGTACGCCGCGTGGGTCAGTCCGTTGTGGCCTCCGCCGACGACGATCGCGTCGTACTCGTGGGCGCTCATCCGCGCTTCCTCTCCGGGTCGAAGAACGGCATCGGAGTCGTGGTGATCCGCACCGTGGTGTTGTGGTGGTTGACGGCGAGCTCGAGGCGCAGCCCGGTGCCGGCGGCCGCGAGGTCGGGGCGGACCCGCGCGATGCCGATGTGGCGCTGGAGGACCGGGGAGTAGACGAAGCTCGTGCAGTAGCCGACCTCGGCGCGGTCGTCGTCGAGGATCATCGACTCGTAGGGCAGCGGGTGCTCGGACTTCGGCGGGAACAGGCCGGCCTCGCGGTAGAGCCGCAGCCAGTCGTCGGGGTCGACCACGATGCCGGTCGTGGCCCAGCGCGAGGTGCCCTCGACCAGCTCGCGACGGATCGCCTCGGAGCCGACGAACCGGCGGGAGCCGTCGCGGACGCCGCGAAGCATCCAGCCCAGGCCGAGCTCCTTCGGCGTGACGCAGTCGGCGTCGCTGAAGGTCAGCCGCGCGTCGTGCCACTCGATGTCGACGAGCGGGAGGCCGGCCTCGATGCGCAGCGTCATCAGGGCCTCCTCGCCGAACGGTCGGATGCTGTGCGGCCGGCCGGCCTCGAGCACGGCGTCGAGCACGTCGAGCGCGTCGTCGGCGGCGACGGTGATCTCGAAGCCGAGGTCGCCGGTGTAGCCGGTGCGCGAGAGCACCACCCCGGCCCCGGCGACCTTCGCCGGGGTGTGGTCGAAGTAGCCCAGCGGCACGGCCTCGGGCATCAGCCCGGCCACGACGGTCCGCGAGCGCGGGCCCTGGACGGCGAGCATCGCGTACTGCTCGGTGACGTCCTCCAGCTCCACGCGGAGGCCCGCGGCGAGCTCCTCGAACCACGACAGTGCCGGCCGCCCGGCGGTGAGCAGGAACTCGTCGGCCGCGTGCCGGAACACCACGCCGTCGTGCATGACGTAGCCCCGGTCGTCGCACCACGCGGTGTAGTGCGCCTGCCCCGGACGGCAGGTCCGGACGTCGCGCACCAGCGCACCGGCGAGCAGCCGCTCGGCGTCCGGGCCGGTGACGGCGTACTTGTAGAGCGGCGAGGTGTCGAAGACGCCGACGCTGTTGCGGACCGCGAAGTACTCGTGCTTCGGCGCATGGCTGTAGCGCAGCGGCGAGAGGGTGCCCTGCCAGTGCGTGTAGAGGTACTGGTCGTTGAGCTCGCTCAGCCGCCGATGGAACGGCGTGGTCCTGATCATGGGTCGTCCTCTCAGAGCACCGCGTCGAGGAAGGTCTTCGTCTCCGGACGGGTGGGTGCCGCGACGATCTGCGCCGGCGGGCCCTCCTCCAGGATGGTGCCCTCGTGGAAGAAGCACATCCGATCGGCGACCTCCCGGGCAAATCCCATCTCGTGGGTGACGACCATCATCGTCATGTGGAGGTCCCGGGCCAGCGAGGTCATCACGCCGAGGACCTCGCCGGTGAGCTCGGGGTCGAGCGAGGAGGTCGGCTCGTCGAAGAGCATCACGTCCGGCTCCATCGCCAACGCCCGCGCGATCGCGACCCGCTGCTGCTGGCCGCCGGAGAGGCGGATCGGGTGCTCGCCGGCCTTGTCGGCCAGCCCGACCCGGTCGAGCAGGTCGAGCGCCCGCTCTCGCACCGCGGCCTGCTTGCCGCCGGCGCACATCGGCCCGCACATCACGTTGTCGAGCGCGGTCATGTTCGGGAACAGGTTGAACTGCTGGAAGACCATGCCGGTCCTGAGCCGCAGCTGCCGGATCTGCCGGCGCTTGCGGCGGGTGCGGTGCCCGCCCTCGAGGCGTACGCCGGACACCTCGATCGACCCGGCCGTCGGATCCTCGATCATGTTCACGCAGCGCAGCAGCGTGGACTTGCCGGAGCCGGAGCGGCCGAAGATCACGACGACCTCGCCCTTCTCGACCTCGAGGTCGACGCCCCGGACCACCTCGAGGTGGCCGAAGCTCTTGTGCAGCCCCTGGATCCGCACGATGGGCTCGCTCACGCCAGACCCCCTCCACCGCCGTGGGGCTGGACGGGCAGTGTCTTCACGGGCGTGCGCACGTAGCCGCGCTCCAGCCGGCTCTCGAGCCGGCGCTGGAAGAACGAGAAGATCGCGGTGAGGATCCAGTAGAGGATCGCGCAGGCGAGGAAGGCCTCGAGGTTCTTGAAGTCGGCCTTGCCCAGCAGCTGCGCGCGGCGGAAGATCTCGGCGCTGGCGATGGTGACGCCGAGGAACGAGATCAACGCGGTGTCCTTCATCATCGCGATGAACTCGTTGCCGGTCGGCGGGATCACCACCCGGAACGCCTGGGGCAGGATCACCTTCCGCATCTTCTGCGCGTGGGTCATGCCGAGCGCGTCCGCGGCCTCCGACTGGCCGACGGCCACGGCCTGGATGCCGGCCCGGAAGATCTCGGTCATGTAGGCGCCGTAGTTGAGGCCGAGCGCCAGGGTGCCGGCCACGGCGGCGTCCATGATCAGCGCGGCCTCGAAGCCCTCCGGGACCCAGCCGTACCTCGCGGTGATGTTCTGGCCGACGGGGGGCAGCGCGAGGTAGAGCAGGAACATCTGCACGATCAGCGGCGTGCCCCGGAAGAAGGAGACGTAGAAGCCGGAGACGCCGTAGGCGATGGGGTTGCGCGAGAGCCGGGCGAGGGCGCCGAGCGTCGCGAGCACGATCGCGATCACGATGCCCCCGACCGCCATGACCAGCGTGTACTGCAGGCCGCCCGCGATGTACTCGATGTTGTCGCGGATCCAGCCGGTGTCGAAGCCGGCGGCCAGGACGAACAGGCCGAGCAGCACGAAGATGACGGCCCAGACGACCGCGACCTTCAGCCGGAAGGGGACGCGCGCGCTGGCCAGGGCGAGGCGTTCGAGGGGTGACTCGGGTGCGGTCACTGCTGGACCGTCAGGTCGACCCCGTCGTACCACTTCTCCGAGAAGCCGGTCAGGGTGCCGTCGTCGTGCATCTCGCCGACGATCCCGTCGACCGCCTCGACCAGGCTGGCCGGGTCGAGCTCGGAGGACTTGTCGATCGCGACCGACAGGGGCTCGTAGAACACCGGGTCGCCGACGATCTTGGTCGGGTTGCCGGCCTTCTCGTAGCCCTGCGCCACGGTGAGCGAGGTGATCGCGGCGTCGAGCCGCTCGCCGTCGCCGAGCGCGAGGTCCTGCATCGCGGTGGTGTCCGTGTCGTAGCCGACGATCTCGGCGTCGTCGACGATGAAGTCGAAGGTGAAGCCCTCGATGGCCAGGGTCTTGTCGAGGAACTGCTCGTAGGTGCAGCCCGCGCAGACGCCGATGGTCTTGCCGTCGAGGTCGGTGCTGAGGTCGGTGATGTCGCTGTTGTCGGCGTTCACGGCCACGACCGCGGGCGTGTAGTAGTACGGCTGCGTGAAGTCGAGGACCTTCTGCCGGTCGTTGGTCGGCGTCATCGAGCCGACGCTCATCTGCCAGCGGTTGTTCCAGCTGCCCGCGGTGATGACGTCCCAGGACGGGGTCTCCCACGCGATGTCGACGCCGAGCCGCTTGGCGATCTCGGTGGCGACGTCGATGTCGAAGCCCTCGTAGTCACCCGACTTCGGGTCGAGCGAGGACTGCGGGGGATAGGCCGGGTCAGTCGACACGGTGATGACGCCGGCCTCGCAGATGCTGGCGAGCAGGTCGTCGGTCGCGTCGGTCGTGTCGCAGACCGCCTCACCGCTCGCCACCGGCTCGGTGCCGGTGTCGCCTCCGCCTCCGCCGTCGTCGCCCCCGCAGCCCGCCAGGAGCAGGGCGAGCAGGGCGGTGGTCGCGGCCAGGGCCTGCTGGCGCCGTGAGAGACCTCGAGCGAGCTGCAGCATGAGCGTGCCTCCTCCGGGACGGACGCATTCGCGTCGTCTCGGCAATATGACAGAAATTCTCCCGCTCGACACCGGGTGCGGAGACGTTAGACTATTACTGACCGTTCGGTCTGTAATCGGAGGGACGATGACGGCTACTCCTGGGATCGACGCCGGCCTGCTGGAGGAGTTCGAGCGGATCGTCGGCGCCCACGACCGGATCGAGCCGCGCGACTGGATGCCCGAGCAGTACCGCGCGACGCTCGTGCGGCAGATCGCGCAGCACGCGCACTCCGAGATCATCGGCATGCAGCCCGAGGGCAACTGGATCACCCGGGCGCCGTCGCTGCGCCGCAAGGCGATCCTGCTGGCCAAGGTGCAGGACGAGGCCGGCCACGGCCTGTACCTCTACTCCGCGTGCGAGACCCTCGGCGTCTCCCGGGGCGAGCTGACCCAGATGCTGATCGACGGCCGGCAGAAGTACTCATCGATCTTCAACTACCCGACGCTGTCCTACGCCGACGTCGGCACCATCGGGTGGCTGGTCGACGGCGCGGCGATCTGCAACCAGGTCCCGCTCTGCCGCACGTCCTACGGGCCCTACGGTCGCGCGATGATCCGCATCTGCAAGGAGGAGTCCTTCCACCAGCGGCAGGGCTACGAGCTGCTGATGACGATGATGCGCGGCACCGACGCGCAGCGCGCGATGGTGCAGGAGTCGGTCGACCGGTTCTGGTGGCCGGCGCTCATGATGTTCGGCCCGCCGGACGCGGACTCGCCCAACACCGCGCAGTCGATGGCGTGGGAGATCAAGCGCGACACCAACGACGAGCTCCGGCAGAAGTTCGTGGACATGTCGGTGCCGCAGGCCGAGGCGCTCGGGGTCACGCTGCCCGACCCCGAGCTGCGGTGGAACGAAAAGCGCGGCCACCACGACTTCGGCCAGCCCGACTGGGAGGAGTTCATGCGGGTCGTGAAGGGCGGCGGTCCCTGCAACGCGCAGCGGATCGCCCACCGGCGCCGGGCCCACGAGGACGGCGCGTGGGTGCGCGAGGCCGCGACGGCGTACGCCGCGAGGGAGGTCGGGCCGTGAGCGAGATCCGGAGCGAGTGGCCGCTCTACGAGGTGTTCGTCCGCGGCCGCCGCGGCCTCAACCACGTGCACGTCGGGTCGCTGCACGCGGCCGACGACCAGATGGCGCTGCGCCACGCCCGCGACGTCTACACCCGGCGCAACGAGGGCGTGAGCATCTGGGTGGTGCGCTCGGCCGACGTGGTCGCGTCGAGCCCGGACGAGAAGGACCCGCTGTTCGCGCCGGCCGGCGACAAGGTCTACCGGCACCCGACGTTCTACGCCATCCCCGACGACGTCCCGCACATGTGATCGGACGAGCATGAACGCTGCCCACCACGACCACGACGCGGACCACCAGTCGGTCTACGACGGGCTCACCGGCGGCGACGAGTCGCAGTGGGCCTTCGGCACCGGCCACGAGTTCGAGCTCAGTGAGGATCCGCTGGCGGGGGCGTCGAAGACGCCTGTCCCCGCGGGCACGGACGCCGCGGCCCTCGCCCGCTACTGCCTGATGCTCGGCGACGACGCGCTCGTCCACTCCCACCGACTCTCGGAGTGGACCAGCAACGCGCCCGACCTCGAGGACGACATCGCGCTGGCCAACATCGCGCTCGACCTGCTCGGCCAGGCGCGGCTGCTCCTGGCTCGGGCCGCGGCGGCCGACCCGTCCGTCGTACCCGCGCTCCCGGGGGGCTCGCCCGTCCCGCCCGAGGACGCCCTCGCGTTCTTCCGCGACGCCTCGCAGTTCCGCAACGTGCGCCTGGTCGAGGCCGTCAACGGCGACTTCGCCGGGACCATCGCGCGGCTGCTGCTCGCCTCGACCTACCGGCTCGCGCTGCTCGAGCGCCTCACCGGCAGCCCGGACCCCGTGCTGTCCGCGATCGCGGCCAAGGGCGTCAAGGAGGTCACCTACCATCGCGACTACGCCGGCCGCTGGTTCCTCACGCTGGCGCGCGGCACCAGGGAGTCGCGGCGTCGGCTCGACGCCGGGCTGGTCGTGGTGTGGCCCTGGTACGACGAGCTGTTCCGCACCCATCCGGACGAGCGTGCGGTCGGCGTGGACCCGACGACCGTCGCCGACGAGGTCTCGGCCGTGCTCGACCGGGTGTTCTCGCTCAGCGGCGTCGACCGCCCCGAGGTCGCCCAGGCCGGCCCCGTCGCCGGCGGCGTCGGGCGCGACGGCCGGCACACCGAGGTCCTGTCGCGGCTGCTCGCCGAGATGCAGTCGGTCGCCCGGGCCCACCCGTTGGGGCAGTGGTGAGGGGGCAGTGGTGAGGGGGCAGTGGTGACCGCGTACGCCGTGGCGGCGGCCGTCACCGACCCCGAGCTGCCGATGCTGACCCTCGCCGATCTCGGCGTGCTGCGCGCGGTCGACGAGGAGGGCGACCGCGTCGTCGTCACGATCACGCCGACCTACTCCGGCTGCCCCGCGATGGCCACCATGCGCGACGACCTCGTGCACGCCCTGACCGACGAGGGCTTCGGCGACGTCGAGGTGCGGATCGCCCTCAGCCCCCCGTGGACCACCGACTGGATCACCGAGCGCGGCCGGGCGGCGCTGGCTGCGCACGGCATCTCCGCACCCGGCCCGGCCCCGCGCCGCGACGGGCCGGTCGCGCTGACGCTGGCGCCGACCCGGCGCTCGATCGCCTGCCCTCGTTGCGCATCGGGCGCCACCGAGCTCGTCTCGGAGTTCGCCGCGACCGCGTGCAAGGCGATGTACCGCTGCACGGCCTGCCTCGAGCCGTTCGACCACGTGAAGGAGATCTAGGCCCGTGCGCTTCCACCAGCTGACGGTCGCCGACGTGGAGCACCTCACCGACGACTCGGCGGCGATCACCTTCGAGGTGCCCGACGACCTGCGCGAGGAGTTCGCGTTCGCGGCCGGCCAGTCGCTGACGCTGCGCAGGGTCGTCGACGGCGTGGACCACCGGCGGTCGTACTCGATCTGTGCGCCGGTCGGGGCCCGGCCGCGCGTCGGCGTACGCGAGATCCCGGGCGGGATGTTCTCGTCCTGGCTGGTGCGCGAGGTGCGGCCCGGCGACGTCGTCGAGGTGCAGACGCCCACCGGCTCCTTCCGTGCCGACCCGGCGCAGGGTGGGCGGCACCTCTGCATCGCGGCGGGCTCCGGCATCACGCCGATGCTGTCGATCGCCTCGACGGTGCTGACCCACCCCGACGCGACGGTGACGCTGATCTACGGCAACCGCACCACGGGCTCGGTGATGTTCGCCGAGGAGCTCGCCGACCTGAAGAACCGGTACGGCGCCCGGCTCGACCTCGTGCACGTGCTGTCCCGCGAGCCGCGCGACGTCGAGCTCTTCTCCGGCCGGCTCGACGCCGACCGGCTGCGCCGCCTGCTCACGGTGCTGGTGCCGGTCGACGGCGTCGACCACGTCTGGCTGTGCGGCCCGTTCGGCCTGATCGCCGACGCCCGCGAGGTGCTCGCCGACCTCGGTGTCCCGAGCGAGCGCGTGCACTTCGAGCTGTTCTACGTCGACGAGCCGCCGCCGGAGCTGGTCCGCGCCGACCGGGAGCTCGCGGGGGAGACCAGCGAGGTCACCGTGACCCTCGACGGACGGACGACGGTGTCCGCGATGTCGCGCGGGGAGTCGATCCTCGACGGCGCGGCCGCGACCCGGCACGACCTGCCCTTCGCCTGCAAGGGTGGGGTGTGCGGCACCTGTCGCGCCCTGGTCACCGACGGCGAGGTGGACATGCGGCGCAACTACGCCCTCGACGACGACGAGGTCGAGCGGGGCTTCGTGCTGAGCTGCCAGACGGTGCCCGTGTCCGACCGGGTCGGCGTGGACTTCGACGCATGAGCGCGGAGGACATGTGGGCGGCCGACGCCGCGAGCCGGGCGCTGGGGATGGAGCTGGTGTCGGTCACGCCGGGCTCCTCGACGGTGTCGATGGTCGTGCGGTCGGACATGCTCAACGGCTGGGACCTCTGCCACGGCGGGCTGATCGCCGCGCTCGCCGACAGCGCGTTCGCCCTGGCCTGCAACTCCCGCGGGGGCCGGGTGGTCGCCGCCGGGTTCGACATCATCTTCCTCGAGCCAGGCCGCCTCGGCGACGAGCTCGTGGCGCCCGCGCAGGAGCGTGCCCTGCGCGGCCGCTCCGGCGTGTACGACGTCACGGTCGTCCGGGCCGCCGACAGCACGCCGGTGGCGGAGTTCCGCGGCCGCAGCCGCGTCGTCGAGCGCTAGACGGTATTGAAGTGACCCGGTAGCCGGAGCATGGCGCACAGGCCCTGCGGTGACTGCGGGGCGAGGACCAGGACGCCGCCGTGCGCGGTCGCGACGGTGTTCGCGATGGCGAGGCCCAGACCCTTGCCGGTCACGTCCTGGCGGGGGTGGGCGCCGCGCTCGAAGGGCTGGAGCAGCCGGGCCCGGTCGGCCTCCTCGATGCCGGGGCCCTGGTCGGCTACCGTGACCTCGATCCCGCCGTCGTCCACCCGCGCGCGCAGCTCGACGGTGCTGCCGGCGGGGGCGTAGGTCGCGGCGTTCTTCAGCAGCTCGGACACGGCCCGCCGGACCTCGGCGAAGTCGATGACGGCCGGCAGTCGCGGCGGCAGGTCGACGCGGAGGCCGACCGCTTGGGCGTCGAAGATGGGCTGGAGCGTGCGGGCGGCCTGGCGCAGGGCCACCGCGAGGTCGCCGGAGGTGCGGGTGAGCTCGGTGTGGCGGTCGAGGTCCACGAGGGCCGAGACCGTCTCGAGGAGCGCTCCGAGCTGCTTGGCGGCGCGGAGCACGGCGTCGACGGCCCGGTGGGACTCGGGTGGGATCGCCTGACGCTGGTCGTCGAGCACCTCGGCGTACCCGAGCAGGTTGGTGACCGGGGTGCGGAAATGGTGGTTGACGGTCGCCAGCAGCCGCTCGCGCAGCTCGGCCTGGCGCTCGAGAGCGGCGCGCTCGGCGGTGACGTCCTGGACGAGCACGATCGCGCCGTTGGGCCGGCCCAGGCGGTCGACGAGCGGCGAGGCGTTGCACCGCAGGTAGACCAGGCACCCCGCTTCGGTGCGGGTCGTGATCAGCTCGTCCCGCACGGTCTCGCCCCGGCGCGCCCGGACCAGCGGGACGTCCTCGGTCGCCAGCGGCGCGCTGCCGTCGTGCGTGTAGAGCCGGAAGCGGTCGCTGAGCTCGTCCTCGGTCATCCGCTCGAACGGGAGGTCGAAGAGATCCTGCATGCCGGGGCTGAGCAGCGAGATCCTCCCCTCCCGGTCGCTCGCGGCGACGAGCAGTCCGGTCTGGGCGAGCAGGGTCGAGGACTCGAGCTCGTGGAGCTCGGACGGGATCATGGGACCTCCCCACCGGTGCGGCAAACCCGGGAGGTACCCGTTCAGCGCGCGTTCAGGCCTTCGAAGGCCAGGGCGGTGATCGCCGCGGCGAGCTCGTCGGCGGAGACGGGTCCGTCGGGGCGGTACCACTCGACGACCGAGTTCACCATGCCGAAGAGCAGGCGGCTGATCAGGTGCGGCGGTACGTCGCCGCGGACCGCGCCCTCCGCGGCGGCGGCCTCGACCAGCGAGGCGAGCTTGTCGTCGAGGACGCGCCGTCGGGCGAGCGCGGCCAGCTCGACGTCGCTGTTGCCGCGCACCCGGAGCAGGAGGGTCACCGCCGGCTGGTGGGCGACCAGGATCCGCACCGACTGCTCGACCGCCGTGCGCAGCCGGTCAGCGGCGCTGGTGCCCGGGTCGGCGTCGGCCGCGGCGTCGATGGCGACGGTGAGCCCGTCGAGTGCCTCGTCGAGCGCGGCGGCGAGGAGCTGCTCGCGGCTGTCGACGTGGTGGTAGATCGCCGACTTGGTGAGGCCGAGCTCGCGGGCCAGGTCGCTCATGCTCGTGCCCTCGTACCCCTGGCGGTTGAAGAGGTCGATCGCGCGGCGCAGCACCGTCGCCTGGTCGTAGCCCGGCCGGCCGCGGCGCGGTCCGGGGGACTCCGGCGACGTCTCGAGCATGACCGGGATTGTCCCATGGGGATGATGGAGGTGGAGGGCCCTTGCTGCAGATACCCTAGGGGGGTATGGTAAACATATGACTGTCGAGACCATCGCGACCTACACCGTCACCGGGATGACCTGCGAGCACTGCGTCGCCTCGGTCACCGAGGAGGTCGAGGAGATCTCCGGTGTCACCGACGTCCGGGTCGACCTCGCGAGTGGCGCGCTCGCCGTCACCAGCGACCGGCCGCTGGCCGACGACGAGGTCCGTGCGGCCGTCGTCGAGGCCGGCTACCGGCTGTCGTGAACGCCGGGGCTCGCGTCGCGGCGTTCGCCGGCGGGCTCGCGGTGGTCTTCGGCCTGGCCTGGGTCGCCGGCGCGGCGGTCGGCCCCCTCGTCGGCCCCGTCATCGACGACGAGCCCGAGCCGATGGCCGGTCACGGCATGGCCCAGGGCGCTGCCCACGCGGAGCGGGGCGAGCACCTGCCCGGCGGCCTCGCCGTCGCTCGGGACGGCTACCGCCTCCGCCTCGCCGACGACGTGCTGCGCCCCGGCGCGCGCGAGCTCGCGTTCACGGTCGTCGGCCCGGACGGTGCTCCCGTCACGGCGTACGAGGTCGAGCACGAGAAGCGTCTCCACCTGATCGTGGTGCGCCGCGACTTCGCCGGCTTCCAGCACGTCCACCCGGTCCTCGACGAGGGCAGCGGCGAGTGGACGGCCGACGTCGACCTCGAGTCGGGCGCCTGGCGCGTCTTCGCGGACTTCGTCCCGGCGGGCGGCGACGACCTGACGCTCGGTGCCGACCTGACCGTGCCGGGCGCCGTGCCCGCCCCGGCGCCCGTCGTGGAGCAGCGGGTCGCCGAGGTCGACGGCTATGCCGTCGCGCTCGACGGTGAGCTGCACCCCGGCGAGGACGCGGTGCTGACCTTCGAGGTCACGCGCGACGGCGAGCCGGTCACCGACCTCGAGCAGTACCTCGGCGCCGCCGGCCACCTGGTCGCCCTGCGCGACGGCGACCTCGCCTACCTCCACGTCCACCCCGGCGACGGCCTGGAGTTCGTGGCGGAGGTCCCGAGCCCAGGCACCTACCACCTGTTCCTCGACTTCCAGCACGACGGCGTCGTGCGGACCGCCCAGCTCGTCGTGGAGGCGTCGTGACCACGGAGACCGAGCTCGAGCTCACGGGCATGACGTGCGCGTCGTGCGCGAACCGGATCGAGCGCAAGCTGAACAAGGTCCCCGGCGTCACCGCCTCGGTCAACTACGCCACCGAGAAGGCCTGGGTGACCTTCGAGGACTCGGTCACGACCGACGACCTGATCGCCACCGTCGAGTCCGCGGGGTACGGCGCCCGACTGCCGGCCGCCGCGGCGGAGCCCGCGGAGCCCGGGGAGGACCCGGAGCTCCGCGCGATGCGGCAGCGGCTGCTGGTCTCGGCCGTCCTCACGGTCCCGGTGGTCCTGCTGGCGATGGTGCCGGCGTGGCAGTTCGACCACTGGCAATGGCTCTCGCTCACGCTGGCCGCTCCGGTGGTCGTGTGGGGCGCCTGGCCCTTCCACCGCGCCGCCTGGACCAACCTGCGCCACGGCAGCGCGACGATGGACACGCTCGTCTCGATGGGCGTGCTCGCGGCGTTCGGCTGGTCGCTCTACGCGCTGTTCCTCGGCGATGCCGGCCAGCCCGGCATGACCCACCCGTTCGAGCTCACCATCGAGCGGATGGCCGGCACGTCGAGCATCTACCTCGAGGCGGCGGCCGGCGTCACGACGTTCCTCCTCGCGGGCCGCTTCTTCGAGCTGCGCTCGCGGCGGCAGGCCGGCGCGGCACTGCGCGCCCTTCTCGACCTCGGCGCGAAGGACGTCGCGGTGCTCCGTGACGGCGCCGAGGTGCTCGTGCCGGTCGACCAGCTCGCGGTCGGCGACCACTTCGTGGTCCGGCCGGGGGAGAAGGTCGCGACCGACGGCGTCGTCGAGGACGGCGTGTCCGCGGTCGACGCCTCCATGCTCACCGGAGAGTCGGTGCCGGTCGAGGTCGGCCCGGGCGACCGGGTCGTGGGCGCGACCGTGAACGCGGGTGGCCGGCTGGTCGTCTGCGCGACCCGCGTCGGGTCCGACACCCAGCTCGCGCAGATGGCGAAGCTGGTCGAGGAGGCCCAGCACGGCAAGGCCGGCGCGCAGCGGCTGGCCGACCGGATCTCCGGCATCTTCGTGCCGATCGTGATCGTGCTCGCCGCCGGCACGCTCGGCTTCTGGCTGGGCACCGGCGCCGGTGCCACCGCCGCGTTCACCGCCGCGGTCGCGGTCCTGATCATCGCCTGCCCGTGCGCCCTCGGGCTCGCCACGCCGACCGCCCTGATGGTCGGCACCGGCCGAGGCGCCCAGCTGGGCATCCTGATCCGCGGTCCCGAGGTGCTCGAGCAGACCCGACGCGTCGACACGGTGGTGCTCGACAAGACCGGCACCGTGACGACCGGCGAGATGACGCTGCTCGACGTGACCGCAGCCGACGGCGAGGACGCCGACACCGTGCTGCGGCTGGCCGGCGCGCTCGAGGTCGCCTCGGAGCACCCGATCGGCCGGGCGGTCGCGACGGCGGCGCGCGAGCGCCTCGGCGAGCTGCCGGCGGTGTCCGACTTCCGGGCGACGCCCGGGCAGGGCGTCGAGGGCACGGTCGAGGGTCACGCCGTACGCGTCGGCCGCTCGGCCGCGGGCGTCCAGGTCGAGTGGGACGGTACGCCGCGCGGGTGGCTGCGCGTCGCCGACTCGGTGAAGCCGACGTCGGCCGAGGCGGTCGCCGAGCTGCGTGCCCTCGGGCTGCACCCGGTCCTGCTGACCGGCGACCGCGAGGCGACGGCGCGGGAGGTCGCGGCCGAGGTCGGCATCGACGACGTCGTGGCCGAGGTGCTGCCGGCCGACAAGGTCGCCGAGATCCGGCGGCTCCAGAGCGAGGGACGGGTCGTCGCGATGGTCGGCGACGGCGTCAACGACGCGGCCGCGCTGGCCCAGGCGGACCTCGGCCTGGCCATGGGCACCGGCACGGACGTCGCGATCGAGGCGAGCGACCTCACGCTGGTCCGCGGCGACCTCCGCGTCGCCGCCGACGCGATCCGGCTCTCGCGCCGGACGCTGTCGACCATCAAGGGCAACCTGTTCTGGGCGTTCGGCTACAACGTGGCCGCCCTGCCGCTGGCCGCGGCGGGCCTGCTCAACCCGATGATCGCCGGCGCCGCCATGGCCTTCTCGTCGGTCTTCGTGGTCGGCAACAGCCTCCGGCTGCGCACCTTCCGCTGAGGCCGCTCGGGGCGTCGGTCGGGCAGTGGTCTCGCCATCCGACGCCCACACGATGACGGAGATGCCGCCGAGCACGCCCCGGCTGGTAGCATGGCGGGGCACCGACGGGCAGCTCTGCCCGTCGGAGGGTGTGACACTCCAGGAACGGCCGTCTGCATCGGTCGCCCTATCGCTCGCTTCGCTGGTGGCTGTGCCCGGCCGGCGGCGGCTGTTGCCGCACCGCTTCTGTACTCGGGCACATCTGAGGAGGGGTCCTTGGCTCGACAGGGCCAGCGCCAGTCGGCGAACCGTCGCACACCTGCACGCAACCAGCGCCGCGGACGTGCTCTCGACAACGAGGGCATCATCCCGGTGCTCGCCCGCGCGGTGCGCGAGGTCGAGACCGCCGTGCAGCGACGCCAGGTGAACGACGGCACGCGCACCAAGTTCCAGGTCGTCGCCCTGCTGGTCCGCGAGGAGCGGGCTGCGGTCAAGGCCGACACCGAGGCGACCGAGGCGCACCGCGCCGACCAGCTCAAGCGGCTCGACGGCATCGCCACGATCCTCGCGAAGACCGCCGCGGTGCAGCCCACGCTGCTCGCGCTGCTCGCCGAGGACGCCGAGGTCTCCGACGAGGCCCGCGAGCTGCGCCGCCGGATGCTCACCCAGGGTGGCGTGGAGGTGCCGGTCGAGGAGGTCGTCGAGCCCGAGACCACCGACCCCACCGCCCTGATCGCCACCCGGCGCAAGGTCCCGCCCTCGGTGATGGCCCGCCAGCTGGCCAACCCGTTCCTCGTGCCCGACTTCGACGCCGTCCAGGCCGGCAGCGGGCGCGCCCGCCGACTCGCCGGCTGGGAGCTGCTCGGCCCGCTGTTCCGCTCCTTCGAGTACGCCAGCAACGGCGTCTCGTGCATGCCGCTGCCCGAGCCCGAGAAGGTCCGGCTCCCGGCGGGCCGCGAGCTCATGCGGCACCAGGCCCAGATGGTCGCGGCCGCCGCCGACGGCCACCGCACGTTCCTGCTCGCCGACGAGCCCGGCCTCGGCAAGACCGCCCAGGCGCTGCTGGCCGCGCAGGCCGCCGACGCGTACCCGCTCCTGGTCGTCGTCCCCAACGTCGTCAAGATGAACTGGGCCCGCGAGGTCGGCCTGTGGACGCCCGACAAGACGGTCAGCGTCATCCACGGCGACGGCGAGGACGTCGACGGCTTCGCCGACATCTTCGTGGTGAACTACGAGATCCTCGACCGCCATGTCGGCTGGCTGGGCAACCACGGCCTGCGCGGCATGGTCGTCGATGAGGCGCACTTCATCAAGAACAAGTCGTCCCAGCGCTCCCAGAACGTCCTGCAGCTCTCGGACCGGATCCGGAGCCGCTTCGGCCGCCCGCTGCTGATGGCCCTGACCGGCACCCCGCTGATCAACGACATCGAGGACTTCCAGGCGATCTGGGAGTTTCTGGGCTGGATCGACGAGAAGTTGCCGCTCGGCGCCCTCATGGACGCCCTCGAGGAGACCGGCCTGACGCCGGCCGACCCCGGCTTCTACCCCAACGCCCGCAAGGCGGTCGTCGACCGTGGCATCGTGCGCCGGCGCAAGATCGACGTCGCCGCCGACATCCCGGCCCGCCGGGTCGCCGACCTGCCCGTCGAGCTCGACGACGAGGTCGGGCGCTCGATCCGCGAGGCCGAGCGCGAGCTCGCCCGCCGGCTCGTGGAGCGCTACGAGATGGCGCTGGCCACCCGCAAGGAGGGCCGCACGGTCGAGGGCATCGACCACGAGCTCGTGCGCCGCGTGGCGACGTGGGAGCGCGAGGACATGGACACCTCGACCGGCGAGAACGTCTTCAGCATGATGCGCCGGATCGGCCGGGCGAAGGCCGGCCTCGCGGCCGACTACGCCGCGCAGCTGGCCCGCTCGGTGGGCAAGGTCGTGTTCTTCGCCAAGCACATCGAGGTCATGGACGCCGCCGAGGAGCTCTTCGAGGCCCGCGGCCTGCGCTACTCCTCGATCCGCGGTGACCAGACCACCGCGGTCCGCCAGCGCAACATCGACGCGTTCACGGGCGACCCCGAGGTCGCCGTCATCGTGTGCTCGCTCACCGCTGCCGGCGTCGGGGTCAACCTCCAGGTCGCGTCGAACGTCGTCCTGGCCGAGCTGTCGTGGACCGACGCCGAGCAGACCCAGGCGATCGACCGCGTCCACCGGATCGGCCAGGAGGAGCCGGTGACGGCGTGGCGGATCATCGCCTCGCAGACCATCGACACCCGCGTCGCCGAGCTCATCGACAGCAAGGCCGGCCTGGCGGCCGTCGCGCTCGACGGCTCCGACGAGGAGGTCGGCTCCTCGGTCGACATCCAGCTCGAGGCCCTGGTCGCGCTGCTCACGGCGGCGCTGGAGGAGAAGCTCGAGGCCACGCGGCAGACTGGTTGAACCCGCCGGGCCTCCCGGCCGTGACACGGGTGGGAGGTGAGATGGCCCCGAGAACGGACCAGAGCCCGGCGGCGACGATGACCCGGCTGCACGACGAGCACGCGGCTGCGTTGTGGGGCTACTGCCTCCGGCTGACCGGCCACGACCGCGCGCGGGCCGAGGACGTCGCGCAGGAGACGTTCCTGCGTGCCTGGCGGAGCCTGCCGAGGCTCGACGAGTCGGCCGGCTCGGTGCGCGCGTGGCTGTTCAAGGTCGCGCGCAACATCGTGATCGACGACTGGCGGACCAAGCGCTCGCAGCGGGAGTACGCCGTCGCCGAGGTGCCCGAGGCCCCGGCCGAGGTCGACCGGACCGACCAGCTCCTCGTCTCCTGGGTGGTCGCGGACGCGCTCACCCGCCTCTCGCCGGAGCACCGCGCCGTGCTCGTCGAGTGCTACTACCAGGGTCAGTCGGTCGCCGAGGCGTCCCGCCGGCTCGGCGTACCGGAAGGAACCGTGAAGTCCCGCACGCACTACGCACTCCGCGCCCTGCGGCTCGCCCTCGAGGAGAACGGGGTGGTCGCATGACCTGCGACCTCGCCCAGCTCGACGGCGCCTACGTCCTCGGTGCGCTCGCACCGGAGGAGCGGCTGGCGTTCGAGCGTCACCTGCCCACCTGCCCCGCCTGCTCGGCCGCCGTCCGCGACCTCGCGGGCCTGCCCGGGCTGCTCGGGCAGGTGTCGCCCGAGGTGGTGAGGTCGCCGCCGGAGCCCGAGCCCGTGCCGGAGACCCTCCTGCCCGCACTCGTCGCGGAGGTACGCCGGGAGCAGCATCAGCTGCACCGCCGCCGCTGGGTGGCCGGTCTCGTGGCGGCCGCCGCGGTCGTCGTGATCGGCCTCGGCGCCGCCCTGGCGGTGACGCGTGACGGCCAGCCCGCGCCGGAGCCGCCGGAGCCGCCGGTCGCGGTGCAGCCGATGGTGCCGATCGACCAGGACGCCGTCGAGGCGTCGGTCGCGCTCACGTCGGTCGCGTGGGGCACCCGGCTCGACCTCACGTGCAGCTACGACGTGCCGAGCGCGGGCCACTCCTACGAGCCGCCGGTGTACTCCCTCGTGGTCCGCACCGCCGACGGGACCGAGCAGGTCGCCACCTGGAAGGGCCTGCCCGGCAGGACCATGCACCTGACCGGCGCGACCGCGCTGACGACCGACGAGATCCTGTCCGTCGAGGTCCAGGACGCCGACGGGCGCCCGCTGCTGGAGCTCACCGGCTGAACGCGTCGAGCACCTCGTCGCGGACGACGTCCATCGGCCATACCGGCGCGGTGCCGTCGGGGTGCAGCCCGGGCTGCCAGTCCCAGCCGCCGATCCGCCGGATCACGGCCGGGTCGCGCGCGATCACCGAGACCGGCACGTCGTGCCCCGGGTCGGGGCCGGTCACGTAGGAGTGCGGCTGGTGGTCGCCGAGCACGAGCACGACGAGGTCGCGGCCGCGGTACCGCGCGAGCCAGGAGACCAGCGTGTGCAGGGAGTACTCGATCCCGCGGCCGTAGCGGTCGACGACGTCGTCGAGCGTCTCCTCCGGCTCCGTGAGCACCGACCCGTCGCCGACCCGGTCCCACGCGACGGGCGCGGGCGGGGGCGTCCACGGGTGGTGGCTGGAGACCAGGTCGACCTCGGCGAAAACCGGGCCGAGGATCGGGTCGCCGGTCAGCTCGCGCCGCTCGAGGTCCGCCAGCGTGTACTGGTCGGGCACCGGCGCGTAGCCGAACTCCGGCCCGGCGTACCCGACGTTGCGAGAGTCGTAGAGCTGGTCGAACCCGTAGAACGCGGCCCCCTCGGGCCAGTCGCGGGTGTTGGCCGGGACGTCGAAGACCGTGCGCCAGCCGGCGTCCTCGAAGGCCGAGGTCAGCGTCAGCCGGTCGGCGGCCATCAGCTGGTCGTAGCGGCCCTGGCTGTCGACCCACAGCCCGGACTGGAGCGTCGAGTGGGCCAGCCAGCTGGCCGCGCCGAACGTCGGCGAGGTCAGGAACCCGCTCCGGGACTGCCACCCCGCGGCGTCGAGCCGCCGGGTGCCGTCGTCGACGGTCGCCACCACACCGGGCAGGTCGAGCGCCGTCCGGCCGTAGGACTCCACGAAGACCACCAGGACGTCCTTGCCGCGCAGCCCCTCCAGCCGCAGGGGTACGCCGGCGTACGGGTCGGCCGCGATCTCGGCCGCGAACGAGCGGCGGTCGGCGAGCTCAGCGCGGGCGTGCCGCACCTCGTCGTAGGCCAGCCCGGCGGCCCCCGTCGAGCCGACGGGTGCCAGCGGGGCGAGCACGCAGACCGCGAGCAGCGTCACCGCCGGTCGCCGGTGCCGGGCCAGGGCGCCGCTGGCGCGGACCGTCGCGAGCGGCAGCACCACCAGCAGCGCGGCCACGACCACCGCGGCCCCCACCGCGGTCGCGACCGCGGCGGCGTCGCCGATCGAGTCCCCGAGGACGCCGATGCCCGGCCCGAGGTAGGACCAGTCGGCGACCGGGTCGAAGGGCCGGTCGAGGAACGTCTCGAAGCCCACGTCCATCGCCCGCACCACGCCGAGCAGCGCGAGCAGGACGCCGAGGACCGCCGCCGCGGGTCGCCGGCCGCGGGGGAGCAGCGCGACCGCGGCCAGCACGGCCGCGGCGCCCGGGACCTGGGCGAGGTCGCCGGGCGAGGCCGGCAGGACCAGCGCCACCCAGACCGCGCCGGCCGCGACGAGCGTGACGCCGCCGCCCGCCGGGTAGGGCACCTCGTCGCCGTGCCGGCAGCGCCACAGCCACCACACGTCGCGGCCGAAGGACTCCGCCAGCAGGGCGAGCGCCACCAGCAGCGCCACGGTGGCCAGGGCGGTGGGCACCAGCCCGGAGACCGCCACCGCGAGCACGATGCCCTGGACGGCGGCGACCACCTTGCGCCAGTAGCGCGGCGGCACGGGCTTGCGCAGCCACGGCAGCACGCGCTCGGCGAGCCAGAGCAGGTAGCGCGCGAGGCCGATCAGCAGCACCCAGGCGCCGTGCTCCGGCACGGCGTAGGCGCTGAGCACCAGGATGAGGAACGCGTCGGTCTCCATGTCGAAGCGCGCCCCGAAGTCCGACACCGTGCCGGTGCGCCGGGCGACCTGCCCGTCCACCCAGTCCAGAGCCAGCGCCACCACGACCAGCACGAGACCAGCACCGTCCGGGCCGGCGACCGCGACGGTCACGGCGAGCAGGGCTCGCGCGAGCGTGATCGCGTCGGCGGGACGGTGAACCAGCGGCACGGCGCCTCCGTGTAGGGGGTGTGACCAGTCGTACGGAGCCGCGTCTCCCGGAGTTCACCGGCGCGTCCACGGCGCAGGCCTTCTGGGTACGGGAGCCGGGCAGCGGCGAGATCCGCCCCGAGCCGCTGCCGGAGCCTGGGCCCGGCGAGGTGCTGGTCCGCTCGCTGCACTCCGGCATCAGCCGCGGCACCGAGGCGCTGGTCTTCCGCGGCGGCGTGCCCGAGAGCGAGTGGCGGCGGATGCGCGCGCCGTTCCAGGGCGGCGACCTGCCGGGCCCGGTGAAGTACGGCTACCTCAGCGTCGGCCGGGTCGAGGCGGGACCGGCGGATCTGCGCGGACGGACCGTGTTCTGCCTGCACCCGCACCAGACGGCGTACGTCGTCCCGACCTCCTCCGTCCTCGCGGTGCCCGACGGCGTGCCGGCCCGGCGCGCGGTGCTCGCCGGCACCGTCGAGACCGCTCTCAACGCGCTGTGGGACCTCGCGCCGCTCGTCGGCGACCGGGTCGCGGTGGTCGGTGCCGGGATGGTCGGCTGCAGCGTCGCCCGGCTGCTCGCGCGCCTCCCCGAGCTCGAAGTGACGCTGGTCGACGTCGACCCCTCGCGGGCCGCTGTCGCGGAGCGGCTGGGCGCGGGCTTCGCGACGCCGGACCGGGCCGAGGGGGGCAGGGACGCCGTCGTGCACACCAGCGCGACGGGCTCCGGACTCCAGCGCTCGCTGGACCTGCTCGCGCCGGAGGGGACCGTACTCGACCTGAGCTGGTACGGCGACCAGCGGGTCGACCTCGCCCTGGGGGGTGCCTTCCACGCGCGGCGGCTGGCGATCCGCTCCAGCCAGGTCGGCGTCGTCGGGGGTCGGTCGCGGCGGACCCACGCGGACCGGCTCGCGCTGGCGCTGCGGCTGCTGCGCGACGAGGCGTTCGACGCGCTGCTGACGGGGGAGTCGGCCTTCGCGGACCTGCCGGACGTGATGGCCCGGCTGTCGAGGGGCGAGCTGGCGGCCCTGTGCCACACCATCACCTACGAGGGGGCCTGGTGTTCACGGTGACCGTCCGCGACCACATGATGATCGCCCACAGCCTCCGCGGCGAGGTCTTCGGGCCGGCGCAGCGGCTGCACGGGGCGACCTACGTGGTGGACGCGGCGTTCTCCGGGCCCGAGCTCGGTCCCGACGGGATCCTCCTCGACATCGGCGCCGCGACCGGCCTGCTCCACGAGGTGCTCGGCGAGCTGACCTACCGCAACCTCGACGACGACCCGGCGTTCGCGGGCGTGAACACCTCGACCGAGGTGCTCGCCCGCGCGGTCGCCGACCGGCTCGCCACGCGGGCCACCGGGCTCGGGCCGGTGGCCCGGGTAGTGGTGACGCTGCGCGAGTCCCACGTCGCGTGGGCGAGCTACGAGAGGGCGGTGTCACTGTGAGGGCACTGTGAGGGCACTGTGAGGGCACTGTGAGGGCACTGTGAGGACACCGTGAGCGGGAAGGTCCACCTCGTCGCGCCGCCGTGGCTCGACGACCCCCGCCGGCCGAGCGGCGGCAACGTCTACGACCGGCGGGTCGCCGACGCGCTCGGCGCCGAGGTGCACACCACCACGAACACCGTGCCGCGGGGAGCGACCGTGCTCGTCGACGCGCTGCTCGCCTCGCCGGCGCTGCTGGCCGAGGTGGGTCGGCTGCGCGTGGTCGTGCTCGTGCACATGCCGAGCGGCGCGCCGTGGGAGGGCCGGGTGCTGCGCGCGGCCGCCGGTGTGGTGACCACCAGCCGGTGGGCGCGCGACCACCTCGTCGCCGCCCACGGACTCGAGCGGGTCGTCGTGGCCGAGCCGGGGGTCGACCCCGCCCCGGTCGCCCCCGGGTCGGTCGACGGGCGCGCGCTGCTCAGCGTCGGCGCGGTCACCGCCCTCAAGGGGTACGACGTGCTGGCCGCCGCGCTCGCGCTGCTCGACGACCTGCCGTGGGACTGCCGCGGCGTGGGGTCGACCGCGCTCGATCCGGACCTCGCCGACCGGGTGGGCCGGAGCGTCCGGCTGACCGGCCCGCTGAGCCGCGCCGCGCTCGACGCGACCTACGCCGAGGCCGACCTCCTCGTGCTGGCGTCCCGCGCCGAGACCTACGGCATGGTCGTCACCGAGGCGCTCGCGCACGGCGTGCCGGTCGTCGCCACCCGCGTCGGCGGCGTGCCCGAGGCGCTCGGCGACGGCGGGGTGCTGGTGCCGCCGGGCGACCCGGTCGCGCTCGCGGCCGCCCTGCGCCGGTGGCTCACCGACCACGAGCACCGGGCCGCCCTCCGCGCGGCGGCGCGCGACCGCCGTACCTCCCTGGCGGGGTGGGACCGCACGGCCGGCCTGGTGGCGGGGGCGCTGGAGGCGGCGCGATGAGGTGGCTGCGGATCGGTGTCGGCCTCGGCGTGCTGGCCGCGGTCGGGTGGTGGGTCGGGCCGGCGCCGTTCGTCGACGCGGTCCGGTCCACCGGGCCGTTCGCGATCGCGGCCGCGCTGGCGGTCACCGCGGTCACGACCCTCGCGTGCGCGTGCCGGTGGCGGGCGCTGGCCCACGTGCTCGGGGTGGAGGTGTCGCTGCGCGAGGCGGTGGCGGCGTACTACCGCTCGCAGTTCCTCAACGCCACGCTGCCGACCGGCGTGGTCGGCGACGTGCACCGCGGCTACCGGCACGGCGCGCTGCCGGTCGTGGCCGACCGGGGGACCGGGCAGGCCGTGCAGGTCGCGGCGGCCGGTGCCCTGCTCCTGGCCGGCCCGGCGCCGTGGGCGGCGGCGGTGCTCGGCCTCGGTGTGGTCGCGGCGCTCGTGCGGTGGCCCCAGGTCGTCGGTACCTCGATCGTCGCGGCCGCGGGCCACCTGGTCGTGTTCCTCGTCGCGGCCCGCGCCGCGGGCACCGCGGCGTCCCTGACCGACCTGGTGCCGCTCGCACTGCTGGTGCTCGTCGCGGCCGCGATCCCGCTCAACGTCGCCGGATGGGGCCCGCGCGAGGGCGTCGCGGCGTGGGCGTTCGCCAGCGCCGGCCTGGGGGCCGCACAGGGCGCCACCGTCGCCGTGCTCTACGGCGTGCTCGCGCTCGTCGCGGTCCTGCCCGGGGGTCTGCTGCTCACGAGAGGGGTGGTCGCCCGTGCCTGAGCCCCGACCCGAGCCCGACCGTCCCTACACGCTGCTCAGCTGCGGCGTCTCGCTCGACGGCTACCTCGACAGCGCCGGCGACGAACGGCTGATCCTCTCCAACGACGCCGACCTCGACCGGGTCGACGGCGTCCGCGCCGGCTGCGACGCGATCCTCGTGGGCGCGACCACCGTGCGCAACGACAACCCGCGCCTGCTCGTCCGCTGCCCGGACCGGCGCCGCGACCGGATCGAGCGCGGCCTCGCCCCGGACCCGGTCAAGGTCACCCTCACCTGCCACGGCGACCTCGACCCCGCCGCCGCGTTCTTCACGACCGGCGAGGCCGAGAAGCTCGTCTACACCCCGTCCTCCCACGTGCCGCTCGCCCGGGCGCGGTTCGGCGCGGTCGCGACCGTCGTGGACGGCGGCCGCCGGGTCTCGGTGCGCCGGCTGGCCGAGGACCTCGGCACCCGCGGCGTCCGCCGGCTGATGGTCGAGGGCGGCGGGACCCTCCACACCCAGTTCCTCGCCGAGGACGCCGCCGACGAGCTCCAGCTGGTGGTCGCGCCGTTCTTCGTCGGCGACGCCAAGGCCCGCCGGTTCGTCGACGACGGGCCGTTCCCCTTCGGCCCCGACCACCCCGCCGCGCTCGCCGAGGCCCGCCGGATCGGTGAGGTCGTGCTGCTGCGGTACGCCCTCTCGCCCCGCTTCGCCGACGACCAGGAGTCCGCATGAGCGTCACCGTCCGGACCTCGATCACCGTGCCACTGCGTCTCCACGGCTGGTCCGGCGTCGGCGAGGTGACGACCTTCGACGGGCTCGCCGACGGCGCGGAGCACCTCGCGATCCGGCTCGGGTCGCCGGGCGCCGTACCCCTCGTCCGGCTGCACTCGGAGTGCCTCACCGGTGACGTGCTGGGCAGCGAGCGCTGCGACTGCGGACCCCAGCTGCACGAGGCGGTGCGCCGGATCTCGGCCACCGGCGGCCACCTCCTCTACCTGCGCCAGGAGGGACGCGGTATCGGCCTCTACGCCAAGCTCGACGCCTACGCGCTCCAGGACCGCGGCCTCGACACCTACGAGGCCAACCTCGCGCTGGGGTACGCCGCCGACGCCCGTGACTACACCGCCGCGGCCGAGATGCTGGCCGCTCTCGGGGTCGAGCGGCTCGCGCTCCTGACCAACAACCCCGACAAGGTCGACCAGCTCCGCGCCCACGGGCTCGAGGTCGACCTGGTGCCGACGGCGGTCCACGTGGCGCCCGCCAACGCCCGCTACCTCGCCGCCAAGTCCAGCCGGGGCCACCTGCTGACCGGCGGGATGGGCCCGGCGGTCACGACCGCGATCGCACCGGGTCCGGAGCGGCGGGGACGTCTGCACGCGAGCGGCTCATCCAGATGACCGCGACGATCGCCACGAGGAGCTGGGGGAGCAGGTAGCGCCCGGACACGGCGAGCAGCGCGAGCGAGGAGACGAAGGCGACGACGGCGCCGCGCCGCACCCAGCTGCCGCGCGGCAGCAGCCTGACGGCGGCGGCCGTGCCGACGACGTACACGATCGCGAACGCGCCGGTGACCAGCAGCATGGTCTCCTCGATGGCGATGCCGGTGACCGCGATGCCGACGAGCGTGCCGAGCGCGCCGCCGGTCACCACCACCAGCGAGCGACGCGGCACCTCGCCCGCGGTCGAGCCGTGGGCGAACCAGACCGGCAGCGAGCCGTCGCGGCCGAGCGCCGCTCCGAGCCTGGCGCTGCCGGCGAAGTACGCGTTCATCGCGCCGACCGAGAGCAACACGGCCACCACGGTGGTGACACCGCGAGCGGGCTCACCGAAGCCGAGCACGAGCAGCTCGGAGAGCGGCGCCTTGCCGGCGCCGCTGCCGAGCACCGCGACGGTCGCGAACGCGACGCCGAGGTACATCACGCCCATCACGACCAGGGCGATCACGGTCGCGCGGCCGAGGTCGCGCGCCGGGTTCCGGTATTCCGAGGACAGCGAGGTGACGACCTCCCAGCCGGCGAACGCCCAGATGAGCAGGGCCGCGGCGGTGCCGATCGCGGCCCAGCCGTGCGGAGCGAACGGCGTGAGGTTGTCGGTGGTGGCGTGGGGGAGCGACACCACGGTCGCGACGAGGAGCAGCGCGGCGAGCGTGCCCGCGATGGCCAGCTGCACGCGGCCGGAGACCCGGATGCCGTACCAGTTCATCACCGCGACCACGACGATGAGCGCGGCGGCCGTCAGCAGCTGGGTCTGCCGTCCGCCGCCGGTGCCGTCGGCGACGTACGCCCCGGCGAAGCCGGCCGCTGCCGGGGCGCCGAGGGGGATCGCGAAGTAGAAGCACCAGCCGACGACGGTGGCCGGCCGGGCGCCGAACGCCCGGCGCGTGTAGGTCGAGACGCCGCCCCCGTCGGGGTAGCGGGCGCCGAGCGCGGCGAACGTCGTCGCGAGCGGCACCGACAACGCGACCAGCAGCAACCACGCCACCAGCGAGGCGGGCCCGGCCTCGTGCGCGGCGAGCGCCGGCAGCGAGATGACGCCGGTCCCGAGCACCGCGCCGAGCGTGAGCGCGGCCCCCTGGGGCACGCCCAGACCGCCGGTCGAGATCGGGTCGTTCGGCGGCAGCGGGTCGGGGGTCAGCGAGCGGGTCACGGGCGTCAATCTAGGGCCCGCCCAGCTCGTGCCGCGCGCCGATACGACCCGGTCGTCGGGCCTGTGTCGTCGGGCCTGGTCGTCGGGCCTGTGTCGTCGGGCCTGCGTCGTGGACCGGTCGGCGGCCTACCGCTTGGCCCGGACCGCCCTCACGCTGATCGTGAACGGCGCGTTGTTGTCGCGGGCCTTGCCCTGGCACGACCACGACGTCCGGTGCCAGCAGGAGAAGCGGGTCGAGGCGTTCACGAGCACGACCTTGGCCCACGTCACCTGGGTGCCGTTGAAGGCGATGGTCTTGGTGCCCGTGCCCTTCCTCGACAGACCGATCGGGGTGCGGACGAGGCCGTTCTTGCGCTTCACGACGAGGTACGCCGCCGGCGCGGTCCGCGGGCCGGGGCCGTCGATCGCGATCCGCAGCTTCCAGCGCTTGCCGCCGAGGCCGTCACCGGGCCGCACGACGTAGTTGCGCGAGGCCATGTGGTCGATCCGCGTGGCCGCGCTCTGCCGGGGTGCGTCCTTGGTCAAGGTCCAGGAGGCGGTCGCCGGGGCCACCGGCCACGTCGCGCCCTCGGGGTAGCTGCGGCCGGGCACCGTGTTGGCGGCCGAGAACTTCCGGAACACGTCGGTGAAGCCGCCGCGCTTGCCGCTGAGGACGGTCTTCACGGCCTTGGTGGAGTACTGGTAGCCGGAGCCCTGGTAGGCGCCGGCCCGCGACCAGATCTGCCGCACGATGCCGGTGCCGAAGCGGTTGCTGAGGTACTCGAAGAACGTCCAGTTGCCGTACTGGTTGAAGCCCTGCCGGTTGAACGTGTCGAGCGGGCGGGACGGGTTCCCGACCTGTCCGTACGGGAGGTACTGGCGGTTGTCGTTGACGTCGTCGGCGAACCGCTCCTCCATCCACGTCGCGGTCGCCTCCATCAGCCACGGGTCCTCGCCGTAGTCGTAGGCGAACTGCACCGCGTGGAAGAACTCGTGCGCGGCGGTCACGCGGAGGCTCTGCATCGGCGGGGCGCCGTACTGCGCCTCGGCGAAGTCGTTGTCGAGCACGCAGTAGCCGGAGGCGAGCCACTTGTGGCCGCGGACCTTCCGCTCCGGCGTGCAGTAGCCGTAGATGCCGCGGTCGCCGAGCTCCTTGAGGTAGACGTCCAGCTTGGCGTTGCCGCCGCGCTTCTTGTCTCCGATGGGCTTGCGGTAGCCGAGCTGGCCGACCTCGGTCTTCCAGACCTTGCCCATGATCTTGAGGTTGGTGTTCACCCAGGCCCGGCTCGGCGGGGCGTCCGCGGTGGACTCGACCCAGTGCACGCAGACCTTCTTGCCGCACTTCCGCTCGGAGGGGACCGTGTAGCCGTCGCCCACCGGGTCGGCGTCACCGTCGGTCGGGCGGGCGAAGATATCGCGTGCCGTACGCCGGTCGGAGGCGCTGAGCGACGGCATCGCCTTGAACAGCTCGCGCATCGCCAACGAGAGGTCGGTCTGCTCCCCGGTGGTGCGCTCGAGGAGCCCCTGCACGGTGGAGAGGGCGCGCTCCGGGGTGACCGGCGTGACCGGTGTGTCCGGCTCCTCCGCGCTCCCGCTTCCGGGACTCGACAGCACCAGGGCCGCGGCGACGGCAGCGACGACGAGCGAACGACGCATCTTTCTCCTCGAGAACGAAAGGGGTGTGTCGGGCGGATCCGCCTCGCGGGGAGAGTGCCCGCTCGGCGGGTGGGCCGAAACCCTGCCCGCTGGGGTCAGGCGTTGCCGGAGATCTTCTCGATCAGGGCGGTCGTGGAGATGGCCGGGGTGCGGGGGAGGTAGACGACCTCGCAGACGTCGCCGAACTCGTCGAAGCGCCCCGCCCAGTCATCGCCCATCACGAGCACGTCGGCGCCGTACTCCACGATGTAGTCGCGCTTGAGCTCGAGGCTCTCCTCGACGAACACCTCGTCGACCGGCTTGAGCGCGGCGACGATCGCGAGCCGCTCGGCCTGGCTGAAGACGGGCTCGCGGCCCTTCTTGCGCAGGTTGAGCGCGTCCGCCGAGACGCCGACGACGAGCCGGTCGCCCAGCGCCGCCGCCCGCTCGATCACCCGGAGGTGCCCGACGTGGAACACGTCGAACGTGCCGAAGGTGATGACCGTGCGTGACATGCGGCGCATTCTGGCATGTGGCCGCGTAGGCAAGACTGGCGGGCGATGAACCAGCCCACCTCGATCGCGATGATCACGTCCAACCCGGCCGCGGACGCCGTACGCCGCCAGGGACTGCGCCGGATGCGCACGCTCGCCGTGTCGCTGCTGCTGCTCGCCGCGGCCGTCTACCTGCTCACGCTCGACCAGGACGGCTTCCTCGGCTTCGTCAACGCCGGAGCCGAGGCCTCCATGGTCGGTGCGATCGCGGACTGGTTCGCGGTGACCGCGCTGTTCAAGCACCCGCTGGGGCTGCCGATCCCGCACACCGCCCTGATCCCGAAGCGCAAGGACGAGCTCGGGCGCGGGCTCGAGGAGTTCATGGGGGAGAACTTCCTCCAGGAGGGGATCATCCGCGACCGCGTCGCCGCGGCAACGCCGTCGCTGCGCCTCGGCCGGTGGCTGTCCTCGCCCGAGCACGCCCACCGCGCCGTCGACGAGGTGGCCGACATCGCGGTGGCCGCGCTGAACCGGGTCCGCGACGAGCACGTCGAGGAGCTGTTCCGCGACGCCCTCGTGCCCCGCTTCCGCGAGGAGCCGATCTCGCCGCTCCTCGGGTCGCTGCTGGAGGAGACCGTCCGCGACGACCTGCACCATGGGCTCGTCGACCTCGGCCTCACCGAGCTGCACCGCTGGCTGGTCGAGAACCCCGAGACCGTCTCGGAGATCCTCGGCGAGCGCGCGCCCTGGTGGGCTCCCACGCGCCTGAACGAGGCGGTCATCGGCCGCCTGCATCGCGAGCTGGTCGAGTGGGTCGGCGACATCCGCGACGACCCGCGCCACCACGCCCGCCAGGCCCTGGACTCGATGCTGGCCCAGCTCGCCCAGGACCTCCTCACCGACCCCGCCGCCCAGGAGCGCACCGAGCGCCTCAAGGAGCGGCTGCTCGACCACCCCCAGGTCCTCGCCTCCTCCGTCTCGCTCTGGAACGCCCTGCGCCGTTCGCTGCTCGCCTCCCTCCAGGACCCCACCGGCGCGGTCCGAGCGCGCCTGCTGGCCGAGCTGTCGTCGTTCTCCTCCCGCCTGCTCTCCGACGGCGCCTTCCGTGCGCGTCTGGACGGCCTCGCCGCCGACGCCGCCGTCTACGCCGTCGACCGGTACGGCAGCGAGCTCACCACGGTGATCACCCACACCATCGAGCGCTGGGACGGCAAGGAGGCCGCCCGCCGGATCGAGCTGCACGTGGGCCGCGACCTCCAGTTCATCCGGATCAACGGCACCATCGTCGGTGGCCTCGTCGGCGTTCTCATCCACGCGGTGACGGTGCTGGTGAACTGACGGCCGCGTCCGCCCGGACGTCATACGAGCTGGTCGTCCCGGCAGCCGCCTCGTATGACGTCCCGCGCGAGTCAGGCAGCTGGCGTAACGCCGACGGCACCTCGCGACAGGTAGAGGGCGTCACACCCTCCCCGCATCTCGGAGGACTACATGTTGCGCGCCCTCGCACTCCCGATCGCCTCGATCTTCGCCCTCGGCGCCCTGTCGGCCGGCCCCGCCGCCGCCGACGACGCGCCGGCGCCGAGCGACCCGTGCGCCAAGGAGCAGGCCCAGTACGACCGGGCCAGCGCCAAGTACGCGGAGTTCCAGGCCAAGCACCAGGAGCACAGGACGAAGAAGAACCAGAAGGCCAAGAAGGCACAGGCCCAGCGCGTGAAGGCGGCGGAGGCCCGCCTCGACGACTGCCGCGCCGATAACCGCGATAACCGCGATAACCGCGATAACCGCGAGAACCCCGAGAACCCCGAGACCGCTGCAGCCTGATCGGTCACACCCGGTCCAGCACCGCTGCGAGTGGGGGAGGCGCGTTCCCCGAGGGGAGTGCCTCCACGAACAGGGCCGCATAGCGCGCCTTGCGACCCGCTCCGCCCAGGAAGCGGTGCAGCAGCGCCTCACGGGACCATCCCCGCTGTGCGGGCATCCCCGTGAGGCGTTGCAGCGACCGGAGCTCCCCGGCGGCCGCGACCACGGCCTCCGCGGCGTCGGCGCCGAGGGCGCGGATGAGCTCGTCCTCCAGGTCGGCATCGCAGGCGAAGAACCCGTCAGCCGGTACGCCGGCGGCCGCGAGTCCGCGCACCACGATCGGCTCCTCCGCCGCGTCGTACAGTCCCGTCAGGGGCACCCCGAGGCCGTGTGGTCCGTACCGGAGCGCGAAGGAGCGGACGTTGGTGACACCGCCCATCGCGACCACCTCGACGCCCTCGGCCTCGAGGTCGCGGCCGCGCCGCCGCGCGAGGGTCTCGATCGCCACGCGGTCGCTGTGCCCTTCGACGAGGACCACCGCCTGAGGGGAGAATGGGGCCATGGCTGAGCCCTTCGACGTACCGATCCGCGACGAGTCCATCCGGCTGGGCCAGTTCCTGAAGCTGGCCAACCTGGTGGAGACCGGCGCGGAGGCGAAGCCGCTGATCGCGGCCGGGATGGTGCGGGTGAACGACGAGGTGGAGACCCGTCGGGGCCGCCAGCTCGTCCAGGGCGACGTGGTGCAGGTGGCCGGGCAGGCCGCCCGGGTCGCCGAGGACGGCGCTCCGGACAACCTGCCCTGGTGATCTGCCCCGGTGATCTGCCCTGGTGATCGGGCGGGTGGCGTCAGGAGACGCCGAGCAGGTCCACCACGAAGATCAGCGTCTCGCCCGGCTTGATGACGGCGCCGGCGCCGCGGTCGCCGTAGCCCAGGTGCGGCGGGATCACGAGCTGCCGGCGGCCGCCGACCTTCATGCCCTGCACCCCCTGGTCCCAGCCGGAGATGACCTGGCCGACGCCGAGCCGGAACTGCAGCGGCTGGCCACGGTTGTAGGAGGCGTCGAACTCCTCGCCGGTCGAGTGCGCGACGCCGACGTAGTGCACCGACACCGTCGAGCCGGCGGTCGCCTCGGCGCCGTCGCCCTCGGTGATCTCCGTGACGACGAGGTCAGCGGGCGGGTCGAAGTCGGGAAAGTCGATCTCGGGCTTGTCCATACGCCCACCCTAGGTCACGCCAACTGACAAGATTGCGCCCGTGACGTCCTCGCGTATCGACCCCGGCCTGCTCGCCGGGCTCGCCGTGATCGCGGCCCTCGTCGTGCTCTCGATCGTGACGCCGGCCCATCTGATCGCGGTGTTCGCGGCCGGCGCGATCGTGGCGAGCATGCTCACGACGGCCCGCCGTACGGCGTACGTCGCGATCGTCGCCACCTCCTGCGGTGTGCTCGCGCGCCTGTGGGATGACACCACCAATACCGTCGACTTCCTGGTCCGCGTCCTGCTGTGCGCCCTGCTCGGCGTCGTCGCCGTCCAGGCGGCCGCACTCAGCGAGCGGCGCGAGAGCCGGCTGCGCCGCATGACCGTGATCGCGGAGACCGCGCAGCGCGCCGTGCTGCGCGCCATCCCGACCGCGATCGGCTCCGTCGGCCTGTCCGCGCGCTACGTCTCGGCGTCGGCGGAGGCCCTGGTGGGCGGCGACCTCTACGAGGTCGCGGCCACGCCCTTCGGCGTCCGCGTGATCGTCGGCGACGTCCGCGGCAAGGGCCTCGAGGCCGTGCAGACCGCGGCCGCCGTGCTCGGCGCGTTCCGCGCCGCGGCGTTCACCGAGCCCGACCCGGCCGCGCTCGCCCGCAGCATCGACGAGACCATCACCCGCTTCATCGGCGACGAGGAGTTCGTGACGGCGATCGTCGGCGAGTTCCACGGCGACAGGGTCATGCTCGCCAACTGCGGCCACCACCCGCCGCTGCTCGTCCACGACTCCCAGGTCGCCGAGGTCGACACCGGAGAGCCGACGGTGCCGCTGGGCATGGGATCCGCGCCCGCGATGACCGAGCACGCGTGGCCGACCGGCGCGCGGATGCTCTTCTTCACCGACGGCCTGGTCGAGGCGCGCGACAGGTCGGGGGAGTTCTTCCCGCTGGACGAGTTCGCCGCCGAGCTGGGCGAGGGCTCGCTCGAGGACGCGCTCGACCACCTCGTCGAGCGCCTGCTGGAGTACGCCGGCGGCCGGATGAACGACGACCTCGCCCTCGTCCTCGCGGAGAGCGAGAGCGCCCGCTGAGTCCGCTCAGCTCCGGTGGACGTAGTTGTCCAGCTGGTCGCGCTCGAACTCCAGCTGGCCGATGCGGTGCTTCACCACGTCGCCGATGCTGATGATCCCGACCAGCCGGCCCTCGTGGACGACCGGCACGTGCCGGATCCGGCGCTTGGTCATGATCGTCATCAGGTCGTCGAGAGGGGTGTCCTGGTCGCAGGTCTCCACGACCGCGGTCATGATCGCCCGGACGTTGTTGTTGACGACCGTCCCGTCGTGGTGGAGGTGGCGCACGACGTCGCGCTCGCTCACGATCCCGTCGACGGACTCGCCGTCGGAGCTGACGATCAGGGCGCCCACGTTGTGCTCGGCGAGGAGCGCGAGCAGCTCACGCACCCCGGCGTCCGGCGCGATGGTCACGACCTCGCGACTGGGCTTGGCCTGCAGCACGTCACCGATCCGCATGCTGTGACCGTACTCTCAGTCGCGCCGCCGGTCACGCAGATCGGAGACGGAGCCCGGACCGGTCCGGCGGACGTCGGGGTCGTCATCGTCGTCGGGGAGCGTCCCGAGGAACGACAGCACGGCCTCGTGCAGGTGCCCGTTGGTCGCGAGCGCGTTGCCGCCGAACGGCCCGTCGGCGCCGTCGAGCGAGGTGAACCGGCCACCGGCCTCGCGCACGATCACGTCGAGCGCGGCCATGTCGTACACCTCGAGCTCCGGCTCGGCGGCGATGTCGACCGCACCCTCGGCGAGCAGCATGTAGGACCAGAAGTCGCCGTACGCCCGGGTGCGCCAGCAGCGGCGCATCAGCGTCAGGAAGTCGTCGAGCCGGTCGCGCTCGTCCCACCCGTGCAGCGACGCGTAGGACAGTGACGCGTCCTCGAGCCGGCGCACGTCGGAGACCTGGCAGCGGCTCGCCTTGAGCAGCGACCGCCCGGTCCAGGCGCCGTTGCCCGCCGAGGCCCACCAGCGGCGCTGGAGCAGCGGCGCGGACACGACGCCGAGGACGACCTCGTCGTCGACGACGAGCGAGATCAGCGTGGCCCAGACCGGCACGCCGCGGACGAAGTTCTTGGTGCCGTCGATCGGGTCGATCACCCACCGGCGCTGGCTGTGCCCGGTCGATCCCTGCTCCTCGCCGGTGATGGCGTCGCGGGACCGGACCCGCGAGAGCGTACGGCGGATGCTCTCCTCGACGGCCTGGTCGGCGTCGGTCACCGGGGTGAGGTCGGGCTTGCTCATCACGTGCAGGTCCAGCGACCGGAACCGGCTCTCGGTGATCGAGTCGGCGTCGTCGGCCAGCACGTGCGCGAGCCGGAGATCGTCGGTGTAGTCAGTCGACACACCGCCACCCTATTCACTGAACGGACCGGCGTGGTGGACCGTGTACCTGTCATGGAGATCAACGGCCTCCCCCTGCACCCCCTCGTCGTCCACGCAGCCGTCGTCTTCGGCCCCCTCGCGGCGGCCGCGGCGCTCGCCTTCCTCGTGCCCCGCTGGCGCGATCGGATGCGCTGGCCGATGCTCGTGCTCGCCGTCCTCGCGACCGGCGCGCTCGTCGTCGCGTACTACTCCGGAGGCGACTTCCTCGACAGCAAGCCCGAGCTCGAGTCGAGCCCCCTGGTCGAGACGCACGAGAAGCTCGGGGGGCAGCTGCTCTGGGTCAGCCTGGCCTTCGGGCTGGTCGCGATCGTCGCCGGCCGGCTCCACTCCCGCACGGGTGCGCTGCGCGTGGTGATCGACGTGCTGCTCGCGGTCGTGGCCGTCGCCCTGCTGGTGTGGGTGGCCCGCACCGGCGAGGCCGGCGCCCGCGCGGTCTGGGGCTAGTAGGCCGGCTCGCTCCGGGCGGCGAGCAGCCGGCGGAACGACTCGACCCGCACCAGGTCGGCCTCGCCCCGGGCGACCGCCTCGTCGAGCCCGCACTCCGGCTCGTCCGCGCCGTGCGTGCAGCCCCGCGGGCAGTCCTCGGTCATCTCGTCGAGGTCGGGGAACGCCTCGATCAGGCTCTCCGGCTCCACGTGCGCCAGCCCGAACGACCGGATGCCCGGGGTGTCGACGATCCAGCCCGCCTCGTCGGGCAGCTGGAGGAGGTACGCCGAGGTGGAGGTGTGCCGCCCCCGGCCGGTCACCGCGTTCACGTGCCCGACGTCGCGGCCGGCGTCCGGCACGAGGGCGTTGACCAGCGTGGACTTGCCGACGCCGCTCGACCCCAGCAGCACGCTGGTCCGCCCGTCGAGCCGCTCGCGCAGCTCGGTGAGGTCGCCGCCGCGCTGCGTGACGACCCACGGGACGCCCAGCGAGCGGTAGGTGGTCAGTAGCTCGTCCGGCGCGGTCAGGTCGGCCTTGGTGAGGCAGAGCAGCGGCTGCATCCCGGCGTCGTACGCCGCCACCAGGGCGCGGTCGATCAACCGCGGCTGCGGCTCGGGGTCGGCGAGCGCGGTGACGACGACGAGCTGGTCGGCGTTCGCGACGATCACGCGCTCGACGGGGTCGTCGTCGTCCGCGGTGCGCCGGAGCACGGTCCTGCGCTCGGTGACCTCGACGATCCGCGCGAGCGAGCCGTCCTGGCCCGAGGTGTCGCCGACCACGCGGACCCGGTCACCCACGACGACGCCCTTGCGGCCCAGCGGCCGGGCCTTCATCGCCATCACCGTGCGGCCGTCGAGCAGCAGCGTGAACCGGCCGCGGTCCACCGTGACGACGACGGCGTCCTCCGCGTCGTCGTAGGTGGGGCGCTCCTTGGTGCGGGGACGGGTACGCCGACGGGGACGGTCGTAGTGCTCGACGTCCTGGTCGGAGTACCGCCCGGTCACTGCGCTGGGTCCTCTGGAGTGACCAGCCCCGACCAGAATCCCGCGAAGTCGGGGAACGTCTTGCCGGTCGTCGCGATGTTCTCGATCTCCACCCCCTCGACCGCCGCGCCGACGATCGCGCCGGCGTGGGCCATCCGGTGGTCGGCGTAGGTGTGGAAGACCCCGCCGTGCAGGGGTGCGGGGTTGATGGTGAGGCCGTCGGGGTGCTCGACGACGTCCGCACCGAGCCCGGTGAGCTCGGTGGCGAGCGCGGCCAGCCGGTCGGTCTCGTGGCCGCGGATGTGGCCGACGCCGCGCAGGTGCGACGGCGCCTCGGCGAGCGCGCAGAGGGCGGCGACGGCGGGCGTGAGCTCGCCGACGTCGTGCAGGTCGATGTCGATGCCGAGGAGCGTGCCGCTGCCGGTGACCCGCAGGCCGTCGCCGGTGAAGCCGACCTCGCAGCCCATCGCGGTCAGGATGTCGCGCATCGCGTCGCCGGCCTGCGTGGTCTCCCGCGGCCAGTCGCGCACGGTGACCGAGCCGCCGGAGACCGCGGCCAGCGCCAGGAACGGCGCCGCGTTGGACAGGTCCGGCTCGATCAGGTGGTCGACCGCGCGGATCGGGCCGGGGCCGACCGCCCAGCGGTTGGCGCCGGAGTCGTCGACCTCGACGCCGTGCTCGCGCAGCATCGCGACCGTCATGTCGATGTGGGGCAGCGAGGGGACTCGCCCAGAATCCGCGCCTCGCCCGTCGTGGCGCACGTCGACGCCCTCGTCGTACCGCGCACCCGCCAGCAGCAGCGCCGAGATGAACTGCGAGGACGCCGAGGCGTCCACGACCACGGTGCCGCCGCGCACCGAGCCGGTGCCGTGCACCGTGAAGGGCAGCGCGTCACCGGGCACGTCGACGCCGAGGCCGCGCAGGGCGCCGAGGATCTCGCCGACCGGCCGCTTGCGCATGTGCTCGTCGCCGTCGAAGGACACGGCCCCGCTGGACAGGCCGGCGATCGGGGGCACGAACCGCATCACGGTGCCGGCCAGCCCGCAGTCGACCTCCGCGTCGCGGTCGAACGCGCCGGGCGTGACCGTCCAGTCGTCGCCGGAGGTGTCCACGGGGGACCCGAGCGCGGTCAGCGCGGCTGCCATCAGCGTGGTGTCACGTGACCGCAGTGCTCGGCGGACGACGGACGGGCCGTCGGCGATCGCGGCGAGGACCAGCGCCCGGTTGGTGAGCGACTTGCTGCCGGGGAGCGTGACGACCGCGTCGACGGGGTGGTTCGCGTGCGGCGCAGGCCAGGGATCGAGGAGGTCGCTCACCGCCGCAGACTATCGGGAGGGGAGATGGTCCTTCGCCGCGCGCTTGGCGCGCCAGGTGAGGGCCGGCTTCCCCTCACGGTCGGTCGAGGCGATCATCAGGCCGCCCACGAGCGAGACGTTCTTGAAGAAGTGCAGCTTCTGCTGGGTGCGCTGGGCCGGGTCCTCGATCTCCCAGTAGCGGTGCCCGGCGGCCGTCGTCGGCACCAGCGACGCGGCGAGCACGGCGGCGGACAGGCGTGGGAGGCGGCCGGTGGCGAGCGCGAGCGCGGCGCCGATCTGGACGCCGGCGTTGAGCTTCACGAGCGTCTCGGGGTCCGAGGGCAGCGGGATGCCGGCCTTCTGGGCCAGCGGCACCAGCCGCGAGGTGACCGAGTCGGCCTTCTGCGCGGTGCCGGCGGAGTTCTTCAGGGCGGTGGTGGCGCCCACGACGAAGATCGAGGCGAGCATCGGGCGGGCGACCTTGCGGCTGAGGCTCATGACCCTTCTCTACCCACTCCGGCCGGAACGGTCACCTCGACCGGCGGGAGAGGGGCGCCGAGCACGCTGCCGGACACGCCCGCGTCGACGCCGCCCGGTCCGACGGAGAGGTCGACCTCGAGCTGCACCAGCGGGGTCGGCCCCGGAGAGGGCGGCTGCGTCGGCGGCGGCTCGGTCGGGGGAGGCTCGCCGGGCGGGGGCTCCGTGGCCGGCGGTGGCTCGTCGGGAGGAGGCGTCGCGGCCGGCCCGTCGGTCGGCTCGTCGGTCGGCACCACCGAGGAGTCGGCGGAGGAGCCGGTGAAGCGCGCGGGGGTCGTCGCCGTCGCGGTCGAGCGCCGCGAGGCATCGCCGCGTTCGATCGGCCCGCCCGGGAGCCGCGTCGGCTCGGCCTGCGCGGCCGGGACGTCCACGGCGGCGGGCAGGTCGGGCGCCGGCTGGTTGATCGCCACGAGCAGTCCGACCGCGACAGCTGACGCCGCTGCGCCTGCCACAGCCGCGGTCGGACCGTGCGAGAGGACCGCGTCGCGGGCGCGGTCCAGAAGGACGACGATGCCGCCGCCCGCGGCCGCGCCGCCGCCGGCCGCCGTGCCCAGGTACGCCGTCGCGGCGACGCCGAGCAGCAGCGGCGCGAGCACGGCGCCGAGCCGGGAGTTCACCTCGGTGAGCTCGAGGTAGATCGCCGCGCACCGGCGGCACTCCTCGAGGTGCTGCTCGACCTTGGCGCTGTCGCGGCGGGACAGCCCGCCGCGGACGTAGGCGCCGAGCGAGGCGCGGGTGGCCGCGCACGCGTCCTCGTCGACGTCCTGGGCGTGCATGGAGAGGTAGGCCTGGCGCAGTCCCTCGCGGGCGCGGTAGGCCAGCGCGGAGACGGAGTTGGCGCTCATGCCGAGCAGGGTCGCGACCTCGGCGGGCTTCTGGCCCTCGACCTCGGTGTGCCACAGCACCAGCTGCCAGCGCTCGGGCAGGGAGGCGAAGGCCCGCGCGGCGGCAGCGTTCTCGAAGCCCTCGACCGCGGTGTCGCGGAACGGCACCCCGGGGTCGAACGGCGTGAGGTCGTCGGTCGTGCGCAGCCGGGCCGTGGAGCGGATGCGGTCTACGTGCAGGCGGCGTACGGCGGTGAGCAGGTAGGCCCGGAACGCGAGGTCGGGCCCGCCGCCCCGCTGGAGGACGACGAGGACCTTCGCGAACGCCTCCGAGACCAGGTCGTCGGCCTCGCCCGCGGACACCAGCTGCCGGGCCAGGCGGCGGGCGGCCTCGACGTGGCGGCAGAACAGCTCGCCGTACGCGTCGGCGTCCCCGCCGCGGACGGCCGAGATCAGCTCGCCGTCACTCGGCGGGCCGTCGAGGGTCGCGAGGTGGCTGGCCACGGGGGTCCAACGAGAAAAATCCGAGAAGGTTCCGGAAAATCGCGTCATGGGTTCTCGCCTCACCCGTTCCATCGCCGGACAGAGCCGAAGTCGGGCAACAGCAGGGGGAGCCACCGTGGATTGGTTCGCGACGCGCAAGCGACGTGGCACCACGGTCGATCCCGAAGCAGGGCGGGAGCTGTCCTCGGAGCTCAGGGCGGCCTTGCCGCCGCGCTTCGAGGCGGTCGGGGAGGCCCTTGCTTCGGGTTCGGGGTCGGTCGTCGCGTGCGAGGTCACCGGGGGAGACCTCGCACGCGACGGCCACACGCTCGCCGAGGCGCTCGACGCGCTCGTCCTCACCGTGCGGCTGGTCCTCGGGACCGAGCCCGGCCATGCCGAGACCCGCGCCCTCGCCGTCGCCTGGAGCGACGCGACCCTCGGCTACCTGGGCGACCTCTCGTGCGACGACCCGCTCACCGGGCTCGCCACCCGGCCGCACCTGCGCAGCCGGATCTCCGAGATCTACCGCGCCCAGCACGTCGAGGCGCACGCGCTCGTCGTCGTCGCCGCGCCGCCGTGGCCCGACGACGCGATCACCCGGGCCATGTACGACGCCCGCCTCGGCGACACCGCCCGCACCGTCTTCGCCGGCCGCGAGACGATCGGCCACGTCGGCCCCGGTCGGGTCGTGGTCGTCGCCGACCGCGACGACCGGATCGGCCGCCGGGTCGGCCTGCTGCGCCGGATGCTCGACAGCACCGACGTCCAGCGCACCCGCGTCTGGATCGAGGGCCTGCCCGAGACCGACGAGGCCGCCGGGCGCCTGCTCGACGAGCTCACCCGCGTCTGAGCTCCAACTAGGCTGGCCGCCATGTGCGGCCGCTACGCCTCCAGTCGGCGTCCCGAGGACCTCGTCGAGGAGTTCGACATCGCCGACCTGCGCATCCCGGCGCCGCTCGAGGCCGACTACAACGTCGCGCCGACGAAGGAGGTCTACGCCGTCGTCGAGCGGCCGCCCTCCCGGGAGAGCGCCGAGCCGCCCGAGCGCCAGCTCCGGGTGCTGACGTGGGGACTGCTCCCGTCGTGGGCCAAGGACCCTTCGATCGGCAACCGGATGATCAACGCGCGCATGGAGACGGTCGCGGAGAAGCCTGCGTACAAGAAGGCCTTCGCGGTACGCCGGTGCCTGCTGCCCGCCGACGGCTACTTCGAGTGGTACCCGACCGAGGAGCACACGGCGGCGGGCAAGCCGCGGAAGCAGCCCTTCTTCATCCGCCCGAAGGACGGCGGGATCCTCGCGATGGCCGGCCTGTACGAGATCTGGCGCGACCCGAGCAAGCCCGAGGACGCCGAGGACCGGTTCCGCTGGACCTGCACGGTGATCACCACCCAGGCCGAGGACTCCGTCGGGTACATCCACGACCGGATGCCGCTGATGGTCGAGAAGGACCGCTGGTCGGAGTGGCTCGACCCGCGCACCGGCGGTGACACCGGCCTGCTCGTGCCCGCCGCCCCCGGCATGCTGGAGGCCTACCCGGTCTCCACGCTGGTGAGCAACGTCCGCAACAACGGGCCCGAGCTGGTGGAGCCGCTGCCGCTCGAGGGGGACCGATGACCGAGCGTCGGATCGACACGCCGCAGGGCGAGGCGCGGTTGGTGACCGCCCGGGCGCGCTCGCCGTACGCGACCCTGCTGCTGAGCCACGGCGCGGGCGTCGGGATCGACACCGCGGACCTCGAGGCGCTCGCGCACCACCTGCCCCGCAACGGCATCACGGTGGTCCGGCTCGAGCAGCCGTGGCGGGTGGCCGGCCGCAAGGTCGCCTCGCCGCCCCCCACGCTGGACCAGGGCCTGACCGCCGCGGCCGGCCACCTGCGCGGGACGGCGCCGCTGGTGGTGGGCGGTCGCTCCGCCGGGGCCCGCTCGGCGGCGCGCTGCGCGCAGGCCCTCGGCGCGGCCGGCTGCCTGGCCCTGGCGTTCCCGCTGCACCCGCCCGGCAAGCCGGAGAGGACGCGGCTGCACGAGCTCGAGGGCGCCGGCGTGCCGACCCTGGTGATCCAGGGCGAGAAGGACACGATGGGCCGGCCCGACGAGTTCCCGCCGGAGACCGACCTCGCGGTCGTCCCGGCCGCGGACCACTCGTTCAAGGTCGCGAAGAGCGCCCCGGTCTCCCAGGAGGAGGCGCTCGAGATCATCGTGGAGTCGACGCTGGAGTGGCTGGTGCGTGAGGTCACCGGGAATGAGCGACCGGCCTGACGTGTTCCTCGAACATGCTCGCCGTGCTCGAACGTCCCACCCCCGGGCTACTCTGGGAGACGATGACCGATCCCACTGAGACGACCCCGGAGGTCGTCGACCGCGAGACCGAGACGGACGCCGAGCGCTCCGCGCGCTTCGAGCGTGACGCGCTGCCGTTCCTCGACCAGCTCTACTCGGCCGCGATGCGGATGACCCGCAACCCCGCCGACGCCGAGGACCTCGTGCAGGAGACGTTCGCCAAGGCGTACTCCTCCTTCCACCAGTTCCGGCCGGGCACCAACCTGAAGGCCTGGCTGTACCGGATCCTCACCAACACCTTCATCAACAACTACCGCAAGAAGCAGCGTCAGCCGCAGCAGTCGATGTCCGAGGACGTCGAGGACTGGCAGCTGCACCGTGCCGAGTCGCACACCTCGTCCGGGCTCCGCTCGGCCGAGACCGAGGCGCTCGAGCACCTCCCCGACTCCCAGGTCAAGGACGCCCTCCAGCGACTGCCCGAGGAGTTCCGCCTGGCGGTGTACCTCGCCGACGTCGAGGGCTTCGCCTACAAGGAGATCGCCGAGGTCATGGACACTCCGATCGGCACCGTGATGTCCCGGTTGCACCGGGGCCGCCGCCAGCTGCGCGACATGCTCTCCGACTACGTGCGCGACAACGACCTGCTCAGCGTCGGTCGGGACGGGGGTGCGTCGTGAGCCACGACCACATCGTCGGTCCGGGGCAGGACCCCTCGCTCGCCGACTGCGCGGACTTCCTCGAGCGGATCGTCTACTTCCTCGACAACGAGCTCGACGAGGCCGACTGCTCCGCCGTCCGACTCCACCTCGACAGCTGCAACCCCTGCCTGGAGAAGTACGACCTCCAGCGCACGGTGAAGGCCGTGGTGGCCCGCTCCTGCTCCGAGGTCGCCCCCGACGAGCTCCGGCAGCGCGTGATGCTCCGCATCCGCCAGGTGCAGGTGGAGATCCGCACCGAGGGCTGACCTGGACCCGACAGGCCCCCAGCAGCAGAGAACCCCCGAGCATCGCTCGGGGGTTCATTGCATTTCGCGCTCAGGCGTTGGGGCGCTTGCCGTGGTTCGCGCCCTTCTTCTTGCGAGCGCGGCGCTTGCGGCCGGTCTTGCCCATGGTCTTCCTCCTGATCGGACGGTCCTGGCCCGGTCAGGGGCCAAGGGTCAGTCTCTCATCTCCCGTCGAGACACCCAAAACGGCCCCTTTTCATCCCCGCCAGGGGCCGTTGCTGGTGTCTCGACGCGAAACGGGCCGTCAGAGCCGGCTCAGGAACCGCTCGGCGTCGACGACCACGCGGGTGATCTCGCCGGTGCCCACGACCTTGCCGCCGACGTTGCGCGCCATCACCGAGAAGCGGTGCAGCCGGCCGTCGGCGTACGACGCCGTGGCGGTCACCTCCACCTGCTGGCCGACCGCGGAGGCGGCGACGTGCTCGAGCTCGACGCGGGTGCCGACGCTGGTCTCGCCGGGGGCGAGCGCGGAGCTGATCGCGGCGCAGGTGGCGGCCTCGCACCACGCCAGCAGGCGGGGCGTGCCGAGGACGGGCAGGCTGCCCGAGCCGACCGCCTCGGCGGTGTCGGTGTCGGTGGCCGTGAACGTCAGGGTGGCTTCCATGGCAGGCATCAGAGCTCAGACACCGAAGCTGTTCCGCGGGTAGGTCGCCTCGACGTCGGTGATCACGTTGACCAGGTAGGGCACGCCGGAGGCGAAGGCCCGGTCGATCGCCGGGCCGACCTGGCGCGGGTCGGTCACGGTCTCGCCCGCGCCGCCGAGGGCGCGGACCACCTCGTCGTACGCCGTGCGCGGAGCCAGGTCCGCGATCACGTCGTACCCGTAGAGCATCTGCATGGGGCCCTTCTCCAGCCCCCACGCGGAGTTGTTGCCCATGACCATCACCACCGGCAGGTCGTGCCGGACGAGCGTGTCGACGTCCATGAGCGAGAAGCCCGCGGCGCCGTCGCCGAGCAGCAGCACGACCTGCGAGGAGGGACGGGCCAGCCGGGCGGCGATCGCGGCGCCCAGCCCGGCGCCGAGGCAGCCGTAGGGGCCGGGGTCGAGCCAGCCACCGGGGCGCTTCGGCTCGACGAACTTGCCGGCGAAGCTGACGAAGTCGCCGCCGTCGCCGATGACGACCGCGTCGTCGGCCAGCCGGGGCACGAGCTCGCCGTAGATCCGCGCGGGATGGATCGGGTCGGCCTCGGCGCCGAGCAGCGCGGCGTCCCGCTCCACCGCGGCGGCCACGCCGGCCTGGAGGTCGGCGACCCAGGCGGACCAGTCGTGGTCCTTCAGGGCCGCGAGCAGCCCGTCGAAGACCGCGGAGAGGTCGCCGGAGACCGAGTCCGCGAGCTCGGCGTGCGCGGCGACCTGACCGGGGGAGTCGGCGACGTGCACGACGCGGGCGTCGCCGAAGACGCCGTACCCGAGCCGGAAGTCCAGCGGCGTGCCGACCACGACCACGAGGTCGGCACCCTTGAGCGCCTGGCTGCGCGCCTTGGTGACCAGCAGCGGGTGGCCGCCGGGCACGATGCCGCGGCCCATGCCGTTCGTGATCGCGGGTACGCCGGCCGCCTCGACGAACCGCAGGGCGGCCTCCTCCGCGTGGTCGGCCCACACATCGGTGCCGAGGATCAGCACCGGGCGGGAGGCGCCGGCCAGCAGCGCCGCGATCCGCTCGACGGCGTCGGTGTCGGGGTCGGCGCCCCGCGGCGCCGCGACGTCGGGCAGCGTGCCGGTGGCGGTGTTGAACAGCTCGTCCATCGGCACGTCGACGAAGACCGGGCCGCGGTGCGAGGAGCGCGCGGTCAGGAACGCCTCGTGCATGCCCTCGGCCACCTCGGCGGCGGTCGGGATCGTGCGCGCGAGCTTCGAGACCGGGGCGAAGATCGGCGGCTGGTCGAGCTCCTGGAGGGCGCCGGAGCCCCAACGGCTCTGCGGCGCGCGGCCGCCGAGGACCACCATCGGCGAGCCCGCGAACTGCGCCTGCGCGACCGCGCTGAGGCCGTTGGTGACCCCGGGGCCGGCGGTGAGCACGGCCAGCCCGGGGACCCGGGTCAGCTTGCCGGTCGCCTCCGCGGCGAAGGCCGCGGTCTGCTCGTGGCGCACGTCGAGCAGCCGGACCGGCCGGCCGGCCTCGGCGGCCTTCACGGCACCGTCGTACAACGGGAAGACGTGCGCGCCGGAGAGGGTGAACATGGTCTCGACGCCGTGCGCCTGGGCGACGGCCGTGGCGAGCTCGCCCGCATGGCCGCTGAGTTCGGAGGACATGGCCCAGAGGTTACTGGTCCGTAGCGGAGAGGAGCGCGGAGTTCGTGTGCTTGAGCGCGGCCACGACGACGAGCAGCAGGTCGGAGCGCACCTGGGGCGGGCGGGCGCCGAGCGAGAGCTGGAGGTAGAGCGCGCGCAGGAAGGCCTCGGCGTTGCCGCCGAGCAAGTAGGGGTCGCGGCCCTCGTAGGACCCGCGGGGGCGGGCGGCCGCGGCCAGGCGGGCGATCCAGGGCTCCAGCACGCCCAGCGGGACGACGTTGCGGCGCAGCACGTTCATGGTCGCGAAGGCGAGCCGGTCGGGCTCGCCGTTGCCGAACAGCCGGTCCACGGGCAGCAGCACGCGGTCGGCGATCACGTCGAGGATCACCGTGAGCTCGGGCTGGGCCAGGTGCGGGGAGCGCGCGAGCGTGGCCAGGCTGTCGGCGCCGTGGGCGACCGCGTGCGCCCAGCCCTTGCCCGGCACGAACGCGCGCAGGTCACGCTCGCGCAGCAGCCAGGCCGCCAGCCGGTCGCCCCACTCGAGGATCTTGCCGCCCGGGAGCAGCGAGCGCTGGTTGTCGCGGGCGATGCAGTCGCCGAGCACCAGCGCGGAGAAGCTGCGCCGGAACACCGTGTCGGTGCCCTGCTCGCCGAGCCCCACGCGCAGCCCGATCGCCATGCCGTCGCCCAGGCCGGCGAGCAGGTCGTCGTACACCCCGCGGTCGACCCAGGTGGTCAGCGTGGGGTAGGCCGTGCCGTCGCGGAGCGCGGGATCCGGGTCGCCGAGCATCCGGGTGAGCTCGGCGGTGAGGTCGTCCAGCGGGCGGTCCGTCGGTACCGCGAGACCGGTGGCGTGCACCTGCTTCCAGTACGACCCCGACATGCTGTCCATCCTCTCAAAGATGGTCCAGACGTCCACCCGGGGTCCTCCCCGCCGCGGAACCCTCCCCGCGGCCTACCCTTGCCCCCGTGCCGTCCCTCACCGACCTGGTGCGCAGCCACACCGACCTCGACGCCGACGACGTCGCGTGGCTCCAGCTGCTCCAGGCGGACTGGCAGATCATCGCCGACCTGTCCTTCGCCGACCTGGTGCTCTGGCTGCCGGACCGCGAGGGCAAGGGCTTCTGGGCTGCGGGGCAGATGCGGCCCACCACGGGGCCCACGGCGTACGTCGACGACGTGATCGGCACGTTCGTGCCGGTGGGCCGCCGGCCCCTGATCGACGCCGCCCACGCGCAGGGCCGGCTGGTGCGCGAGGGGGACCCGGAGTGGCGCGACGACGTGCCGGTCCGGGTCGAGACGATCCCCGTGCGCCGCGCCGGCCGGGTGATCGCGGTCGTCGCGCGCAACACCAACCTGCTCGGCGTCCGCACCCCGAGCCGCCTGGAGCTATCCTACCTCCAGACCGCGGCCGACCTGACCCAGATGATCGCCCACGGGCAGTTCCCGGCGGCCGGCCAGCGCAGCGACCACGCGGACAGCCCGCGGGTGGGCGACGGGTTCCTGCGCGTCGACGCCGCCGGCCGGGTCGCCTACGCCAGCCCGAACGCGCTCTCGGTCTTCCGCAGGCTCGGGCTCTCGGGCGACCTCAGCGGGCTGTCCCTGGCCGACGTCACCCGCGAGCTCGTGCCGCCGCGGCGCCGCCCGGACGAGGAGACCCTCAGCGCGGTGCTCGGTGGCCGGGCCCACCGCGACACCGAGATCGGCACCGACGGCGTCTCCCTGATCGTGCGGGCGATCCCGCTGCGGCCGCGGGGCGACCACATCGGCGCGCTGGTGCTGGTCCGCGACGTCACCGACCTGCGCCGCCGTGACCGCGAGCTGGTCACCAAGGACGCGACCATCCGGGAGATCCACCACCGGGTGAAGAACAACCTCCAGACGGTCGCCGCGCTGCTCCGGCTCCAGGCACGGCGGATGGACTCCGAGTCGGCGCGGCTCGCGCTCGAGGAGGCCGTACGCCGCGTGGGGTCGATCGCGATCGTCCACGAGATCCTCAGCCAGGCCGTCGAGGAGCAGGTCGACTTCGACGACGTGGTGGACCCGCTCGGGCGGATGGTCAGCGACGTCAGCGCGGTCGGCAGCCGGGTCCGCGTGCGGCGCGAGGGGTCGTTCGGCGTCCTGCCCTCGGAGTCGGCGACGGCGCTCGCGATGGTGCTGACCGAGCTGCTCCAGAACGCCGTCGAGCACGGCTACGACGCGGACGCGGCCGACGTCGCCGGCGAGATCGTGATCACCGCGCAGCGCCTGGTCGGGCGGCTGCACGTGACCGTCGAGGACGACGGCGGCGGGCTGCCCGAGGGGTTCGACCTGGACGGGTCGACGAACCTGGGGCTGTCCATCGTCCGCACGCTCGTGGAGTCCGAGCTCGGCGGTCAGCTCGAGCTGGGACCTCGGCCCGGAGGTGCGGGCACGCGCGCGGCGCTCGACGTGCCCCTCGAGTAGCCGCCTACGCGGTGCGGACGCGGGAGCGGGCAGTGCGACGCTTCAGCGCGCGGCGCTCGTCCTCGCTGAGGCCGCCCCAGACTCCATGGTCCTGGCCAGCCTCCAGCGCCCACGCAAGGCACTGCTCGCGCACCTCGCAGCGACGGCACACCTGCTTGGCCTCCTCGATCTGGAGGATGGCCGGACCGGTGTTGCCGATCGGGAAGAACAGTTCCGGGTCCTCGTCGAGGCACGCAGAACGGTGGCGCCAATCCATGGCTGGGGAATCCCTCTTTCCTGAAGCTCAGATGTACAGGTCCGGGGCCGGGCAAGACCTGCGATGACGCCCGTCACACGCGAGCGGGCGCGGCGCAGTGAACGCATTCACGAGCGCATGGTCAAGCCTGGCAACTGTTGGAGCGTTAAACAACCCCTCCGGATGGTTCGTTTCGTCACAGCGCGGGCCGCTTCTAGGCTCTTCCTGTGACGGTACGCCGCCCTGACAACCCCGCCCCCCTGGTCGTCGCCGCCTCGCTCGTGGCGGTCGAGGGCCTGCTGCTGCTCGGATACGCCGTGCTCGAGCTCGCCCACCTCTCCACCGACCGCGCCGCGGTCGCCGTGACGACCTCGATCTTCTTCGCGGCGTACGGCGGTCTCCTGCTCGGTGCGGCCTGGGCGATCACCCACGGGCACACGTGGGCCCGCAGCCCGATGGTGCTGGCCCAGCTGATCCAGCTCGGCGTGGCCTGGAGCTTCCGCGGCGGCGACACGACGTGGGTCGCGGTCACGCTGGCCGCGGTCGCGCTCGTCGTGCTGGTCGGCCTGCTGAACCCGGTCAGCATCGACGCGCTGGCCGACCCCGAGGACCGGGGTCCCCGCTAGCTCCCGAGGGTCAGGACTGCTCCTCGAGCGAGACGCGCAGCCGCTCCAGGGTGCGGTTGAGCAGCCGGGAGACGTGCATCTGGGAGACGCCGATCTCGTCGGCGATCTGCGACTGCGTCATGTTCTTGAAGAACCGCAGCAGCAGGATCTTCTTCTCCCGCGGCTCGAGCCGGTCGAGCAGGGGCTTGATCGACTCGCGGATCTCGACGTGCGCGAGGCCCTCGTCGTCGACGCCGATCGCGTCGAGCATGCTGGCGGCACCGCCCTCCTCGCCGTCGTCGCTGGCGTCGAGCGAGAGGGTGGAGTAGGCGTTGCTGGACTCGATGCCCTCGACGATCTCCTCGACGGTGCAGCCGATCGCGTGCGCGAGCTCGCGCGGGGTGGGGGAGCGGCCCAGCGACTGGGTCAGCTCGGCGGTCGCGGCGCCGATCTGCATGCGCAGCTCCTGCAGCCGCCGGGGCACCCGGATCGCCCAGCCCTTGTCGCGGAAGTAGCGCTTGATCTCGCCGATGATCGTCGGCGTCGCGTAGGTCGAGAACTCCACGCCGCGGTCGGAGTCGAAGCGATCCACGGACTTGATCAGGCCGATCGTGCCGACCTGGACGAGGTCCTCCAGCGGTTCGCCGCGGTTGCGGAACCGGCGGGCGCAGTGCTCGACCAGCGGCAGGTGGAGGTGCACGAGCGCGTCGCGCGCGGTCTCCCGCTCGGCCGTGGAGCTGTCCTCGTCGCGGAAGACCAGGAACAGCTCGGCACTGCGCTGCCGCGTGACCTCCACGCTCGTACGGCCGAATGCCTCCGGCTCGTCCCCCGGTGTCGAGCTCATCAGCTGCCGATCTCGGTCTGACCCGACTCCATGGTGAGCGTGATGCCGAACCTGCCGTCCTCGTCGTCGACCCGGGCGGACGTCGCCAGGGTGGTGAGGACCTGCCAGGCGAAGCTGTCGAGGTCGGGGGTCAGGGGCGCGTCGACGTCGACCGCGACGCTCACGGTCAGCTCGCCGGGCGCCATGAAGAAGCGGCAGGTGAGGTCGGAGCCGACCCCGGCCTCGGGCAGCACCATCGCGCTCGCCTCGCCGACCGCGATCCGCAGGTCCTCGATGTCGTCGATCGGGAAGTCGAGCCGGGCCGCGAGGCCGGCGGTCGTCGTACGCAGGACCGACGCGAACGCGCTGTCGGCCGGCAACCGCAGCTCGACGTCGGCGCGGCCTTCCGTGGTCGAGCCGGTGGTCGCGCCGATCGGTGCCATGTGTCGTCCCTCGGGGGCTTGGTCGGTGGGGGTGGTCCGCGGACCGTCTCCGCAATGTAGCGGGGGGAGCCGGCCCGTCGTGGACGTACCCGGGCTTTCGCCGGCGCTAACGGGTCGGCGGCGGCTCGGCGGCGGGGCAGGTCTGGGAAGGCCACGGCCCGCCCGGTGGAACCGGGCGGGCCGTGGAGGGGAGACGGAGAAGGCCGTCAGGCCTTCTGGCCCGAAGGCCTTCGCACGCTCAGGCCTTCGTCCGTACCGACCTCGCTTCGCTTCGGTCGGCGGGTCAGACGAAGAAGGCGTGACGGAGTCACGCCTTCTTCGTCTCCCAGAAGATCTCCGCGATCTCGTCGATCTTGGCGAGCAGCTCGTCGGCCTTGCCGGCGTCGAGCTCGCCCTTGGTCCCGGCGGCGCCGGCCAGCTTGGTGGCCTCGTTCACCAGGGTGTGCAGCTGCGGGTACTTCTCGAAGTGCGGGGGCTTGAAGTAGTCGGTCCACAGCACCCAGAGGTGGTGCTTCACGAGCTCCGAGCGCTGCTCCTTGATGAGGATCGCGCGGGTGCGGAAGTCCGGGTCGTCGTTGTCCGCGACCTTGGCGATGATGGCCTTGATCGACTCCGCCTCGATGCGGGCCTGCGCGGGGTCGTAGACGCCGCAGGGGAGGTCGCAGTGGGCGGAGACCTCGAGGGTGGGGGCGAACAGCTTCGCGAACATGCGGGTCCTCTCGTCTTCGGTTGTCTGTCCTAGGGAACAGGTCTATCGCTGCGACACTACTCCGCGTGTCGACGTGGGGCTTCGCCGTGGTCAGTGGTCGGTCGATGCTGCCCACGCTGCGCCCCGGCGACCGACTCGTCGTGACCCATCGGCGGGCGCCCCGGACGGGGGACGTGGTGGTGGCCCGGTTCGCGGACGGGACGGTCGCGGTGAAGCGAGCCGTCGAACGGCGTACGACGCGGTCGGGGGCGCCGGGATGGTGGCTACTGAGCGACAACCCCGACGAGGGCGTCGACTCGCGGCACCGCGGGCCGGTCGCCGACGCGGACGTGATCGCCGTCACTGTCGCCAGAATCTGGCCGCGGCCCCGCCGTCTCTGACCCTGTGCGAGACTGCTGAGCGGGAGAACCCCGAGGTCCACCGGCTCCGCGCTCCACCCTTCCGCGTCGAGCCTCGACCTCCGCATCTGTCTCGCACGTCCTGATGGAAAGACACCTCCAGCCATGTCTGCTCCCCATCCCCATGCCGGCGACCCGGTCTTCGACCTGCACGTCGGTGGGAAGATGGCGGTCCGCTCGACCGCTCCGCTCGCGAACAGCGACGACCTCTCCCTCGCCTACACGCCCGGCGTCGCCCGGGTGTGCGAGGCGATCGCCGGCGACCCGTCGCTGACCCAGCACTACACCTGGGTGCCGAACACCGTCGCGGTCGTCACCGACGGCACCGCCGTGCTCGGCCTCGGAGACATCGGCCCGGCCGCCGCCATGCCGGTGATGGAGGGCAAGGCCGTGCTGTTCAAGCAGTTCGGCGACGTCGACGGCGTCCCGATCTGCCTGGACACCACCGACGTCGAGGAGATCATCGAGACCGTCGCCCGGCTGGCGCCGAGCTTCGGCGGCATCAACCTCGAGGACATCTCCGCGCCCCGGTGCTTCGAGATCGAGGACCGGCTCAAGGCGATGCTCGACATCCCGGTCTTCCACGACGACCAGCACGGCACCGCCGTCGTCGCCCTGGCCGCGCTCTGGAACGCGCTGAAGCTCACCGGCCGCGACGCCGCCGCGACGCGGGTCGTGATCTCGGGCGCGGGTGCGGCCGGCGTGGCGATCGCCAAGATCCTGCTCGAGGCGGGCATCAAGGACCTCGCGGTCACCGACCGCAAGGGCGTCGTCCACTCGGGCCGCCACGACCTCACGCCGGTCAAGCGGGAGCTGGCCGAGATGACCGCCGACAAGACCGGCCGCACCGGCACCCTCGCCGACGCGCTGGCCGGGGCCGACGTCTACATGGGCGTCTCGGGCGGCACCGTGCCGGAGGAGGACGTCGCGCGGATGGCGCCCGACGCGATCATCTTCGCGATGGCCAACCCGACTCCCGAGGTGCACCCGGAGGTCGCGCACCGCCACGCCCGCGTGGTCGCGACGGGCCGGTCGGACTTCCCGAACCAGATCAACAACGTGCTGGCCTTCCCCGGCATCTTCCGGGGCGCGTTCGACGTGCACGCCACCGCGATCACCGAGGGCATGAAGCTCGCGGCCGCCCGGGCGCTCGCCGAGCTCGTCGGGGACGCCCTGTCGGAGGAGTACGTCATCCCCTCGCCGTTCGACCCGCGCGTCGGGCCGGCCGTCGCGCAGGCTGTGGCGAACGCCGCACGTCAGGACGGTGTGGCCCGCCGGTAGGCCACCGGTACGTTCGGGGACATGTTCGCCGTCTACGCAGGCAGCTTCTCCCAGGACGACCCGCTCTCCGCCCTCGAGGTGGGGGAGCGGCCCGACCCGGAGGTCCCCGCCGGGTGGACCACCGTGACGGTCAAGGCCGCCTCGCTCAACCACCACGACCTGTTCTCGCTGCGCGGGGTCGGGCTGCGCGAGGAGGCGCTGCCGATGATCCTCGGCTGTGACGCCGCGGGGTACGACGAGGACGGCAACGAGGTCGTGGTGCACGCGGTCATCAGCGACCCGTCGTGGAGCGGCGACGAGACCTTCGACCCGAAGCGGTCGCTGCTCTCGGAGCGCTACCAGGGCACGTTCGCCGACAAGGTCGCGGTGCCCCGCTCGAACGTGGTGCCCAAGCCCGCCTCGCTGTCCTTCGAGGAGGCCGCCTGCCTCCCGACGGCCTGGCTGACGGCGTACCGGATGCTGTTCACGCGCGGTGAGCTGCGCGCCGGCGAGACGGTCCTGGTCCAGGGGGCCGGCGGCGGCGTGGCGACCGCCGCGATCGTGCTGGGCAGGGCTGCCGGCCTGCGCGTGCTGGTCACCAGCCGCGACGAGGCCAAGCGGGCGCGAGCCCTGGAGCTGGGCGCGCACGAGGCCTTCGAGTCCGGTGCGCGGCTGCCGGTGAAGGTCGACGCGGTCATCGAGACCGTCGGCCGGGCCACGTGGTCGCACTCGATCCGCGCGCTGCGGCCCGGCGGCCGGATCATCACCTCGGGCACGACGTCGGGCCCGAACCTCGACGACGCCGAGCTCACCCGGATCTTCTTCCTCCAGCTCTCGGTCATCGGCTCGACGATGGGCACGCGCGGCGAGCTCGCCTCGCTGGTGTCCCTGCTCGACGCGACCGGTGCCCGGCCGCTGATCGACCGGGTGCTGCCGATGACCGACGCCCGCGACGGCTTCGCCGCGATGCTCGAGGGGGAGCAGTTCGGCAAGATCGTGTTCACCAGATGACCCACTCCTCCGTCCACCTGGTCACCGGCGCGGGTTCCGGGATCGGCGCAGTGCTGGCTCGCCGCCTGCTCGACCGCGGTGACTCCGTCGTGCTGGTGGCGCGCAGCGCGGAGCGGGCGGACGAGCTGCGGGCGGCGTACGACGGGGCGGCGGTGGTGGTCGCGGACCTGGCGCGGCCCGAGTCGGTCGAGTCGCTCGAGCTGCCGTCGTCGCTGGACTCGGTCGTCCACGCGGCCGGCGTCGTCGGGCTCGGCCCGGTGTCCTCACTGACCCTGGAGGACTGGGCCACTCAGCTGCACGTCAACCTGGTCGCGCCCGCCGCCCTGACCCGGGTCGCGCTGCCGGCCCTGCGCGCGGCCCGCGGCAGCGTGGTGTTCGTGAACTCCGGCGCCGGCCTCACCGCCCACCCGGGCTGGTCGGCGTACGCCGCGTCCAAGCACGGCCTGCGCGCGCTGGCCGACTCCCTGCGCCGGGAGGAGCCCGACCTGCGCGTGACCACCGTCTACCCGGGCCGCACCGCCACGCCCATGCAGGAGCAGGTGCACCGCCAGGAGGGCAAGGAGTACGACGCCGCCGACTGGATCCGCCCCGACACCGTCGCCGACGCGATCCTCCACGTCCTCGACCTTCCCCGCGACGCGACCATCCCCGACGTCACCGTCCGCCCGGCGGGGTAGGCACGCCCGTCTCTCGTCTCCCGTCTCGCGCAGCTGCCGATTCATCACGGTAGGTGGGTGAATCTGCGCCTCCCGCGGCGTACCCAGCGCGGGGAGCGTCGATCGACCTGCTGACCGTGATGAACCGACGACAGCGCTGGCCGCGCCGTCCGGGGATAGTCCCGGCCGAGATCGGGGTGTGGGAGCGCTCCCGACCCCGCGAACGTCAGGGACTACCCCAGCGTCACGGCTTCGAGCGCCAGTTCAGCGCCCCGACCAGCACCATGCGGAGCTGGATGCGGGCCTGCTCGACCAGCTCCTTCTCGACGTCCCGGCGGCCGGCGGCGCCGAGGATGGACTCGGCCGTGGAGACCATCGCGGTGACGATCAGGTTGGAGAGCACCCGGAGGTCCTCGCCCGACCACGTGTCGGTGCCGGGGAGCCGGGCCAGGTCGGTGGCGAGCTCGCGCTCGAACAGCTCGATCTGGTGCCGGATCTCGTCGCGCACGGCAGGCGGGCCGGCGGCGCGCTCGCGGGCGATGAACAGGAAGTAGGCGCGCTGCTCGTGGACGTGGTCCACCAGCACCGACACCGAGCGGTCGACGATGTCGGCCAGGGCCGGGTCGCCGCGGCGGATGTCGCGCATCATCTGGCGCAGCGACGCGAACGCCTCGTCGACCAGCGCCAGGCCGAGCGCCTCGATCGAGTCGAAGTGCCGGTAGAACGCGGTGGGCACGATGCCGACGTGCCGGGCCACCTGGCGCAGCGAGATCGCCGCGAGCGTGCTCTCGTCGGAGAGCTCCAGGGCGGCGTCGAGGATCGCGCGGCGGGTGCGCTCCTTGCGCTCCACCCGGGAGATCGGCTCGGCCATCCCCTCAGGCTACCGGTGCACGGGCGTGCTCCGGGGGGCGGCGCGTGGCGGGCGTCACCGCGCCTGGCCTTGACCATACCCACGGTATGCGGCCACGATATTGAGTGTACGAACGTTCACTGAATAGGAAGGAGCGGACATGAACCGGATCCTCCGGTCCCGGGCGGTCGTCGCCCTCACGTCGCCCCACGGCGTCGACCGCTACCTCGAGCAGCTGAACCCCATGTGGGCCGCGCACGAGGTGCGCGCCCGGGTCGTCGACGTCCATCGCGAGGTCGACGTGCCGGGCCACCCGCCCGTGGCCACCCTCACCCTCCAGCCCACCTCGACCTGGCGCGGCCACCGCGCCGGCCAGCACGTGCAGGTCGGCGTCGAGGTCGACGGCGCCCGGCGTACGACGCGGGTGTTCTCGGTCTCCAGCGCGGAGTCGCGCCCGGGCGACCGGTTCACGATCACCCTGCGCGCGAACCCGGACGCCCCCGACCAGCGCAGCGTGAGCCGCTACCTCGTCGAGCGCGCGAAGCCCGGCACGATGGTCCACCTGTCCCAGGCCGAGGGCGAGTTCGTCCTCCCGGACCGCGTCCCCGAGCACGTGCTGCTGATCAGCGGTGGCTCCGGCATCACCCCGGTGATGTCGATGCTGCGCAGCCTCCAGCGCCGCGCGCACCGCGGACGGATCACGTTCCTGCACTACGCGCAGAGCCCGGACCACCAGATCTTCGCGGACGAGCTTGACCAGATCCGGCGCGACGGCCACGGCACCGACGTGCACCTGCTGCACCCCGAGCTCGGCGACCCCAACCTGTCGCCGGCGTACCTCGAGCGCCTGGTGCCCGGCTACCGCGACGTCGCCACGTGGGCGTGCGGCCCGGCGCCGATGGTCGAGGCCGTGCAGGCGGCGTACGACGGGAGCGACGCGCTGCGCGTCGAGTACTTCCGTCCGCCGCGGGTCAGCACGGGGGCCGAGGGCGGCGAGGTGGTCTTCGAGCGGTCGGGCCGGACGGCCGTGAATGCGGGGACGCCGCTGCTGGAGCAGGCCGAGGCCGCCGGGCTGACCCCGGGGTTCGGCTGCCGGATGGGCATCTGCCTGTCCTGCACCACCCGCAAGACCGAAGGCACCGTGCGCAACGTGCTCACCGGTGTCGAGTCCTCGCTTCCCGGCGAGGACATCCAGATCTGTGTCAACGCCCCGGTCGGCGACTGCGTCGTCGACCTCTGAGGAGGAGACCCATGACCACCAAGCTCACTCCCGAGCAGCTCGACGCCCTGGGCGAGGAGCTCGACGCTCTCCGCCGCCGCATCCTCGACGACCTCGGCGAGGACGACGCGGCGTACATCCGCAAGGTCGTCAAGGCCCAGCGCACCTTCGAGGTCGCGGGCCGCGCGCTCTTCTACCTGCCCCCGGCCTGGCCGCTCGCGGTCGCGTCGCTGTCGATCTCCAAGATCCTCGACAACATGGAGATCGGCCACAACGTCATGCACGGGCAGTACGACTGGATGGGCGACCCCGCGCTCAGCTCGCGCATGTACGAGTGGGACAACGTCTGCCCGAGCGAGCAGTGGAAGTACAGCCACAACTACATCCACCACACCTACACGAACATTCACGGCTTGGATCGCGACATCGGGTACGGCATCCTCCGGATGGACGAGGACCAGCCGTGGCACCCGTACTACCTGGGCAACCCGCTGTACGCCTTCCTGCTCATGGTGTTCTTCGAGTGGGGCGTCGCGATGCACGACCTCGAGGTCGAGAACATCGTCGCGGGGCGCCGGAAGATGGAGGAGAACAAGGCCCTCCACGCCGGGATCATGCGCAAGGTCAAGCGCCAGGCGCTCAAGGACTACGTGCTATTCCCGGCGCTGACCGGCCCGCTGTTCCCGCTGACGCTCGCGGGCAACGCCACCGCGAACCTGGTCCGCAACGTCTGGGCCTTCAACATCATCTTCTGCGGTCACTTCCCGGCCGGCGTGGAGTCGTTTCGCCAGGAGGAGTGCGAGGACGAGAGCCGCGGGCACTGGTACTACCGCCAGGTGCTCGGCTCGGCCAACATCACGGGCGGCAGGCTGTTCCACGTGCTGACCGGCAACCTCTCGCACCAGATCGAGCACCACCTGTTCCCCGATCTGCCGGCCCGGCGCTACCCGGAGATCGCCGAGGAGGTGCGCGACATCTGCGAGCGCTACGGCCTGCCGTACAACACCGGCCCGCTGCGCAAGCAGCTCGGCAGCGTCGCCCGGAAGATCTGCCGCCTCGCGCTGCCGCCGCGCCGTCCGCGGGCTGAGGCGCCGGTTGTGGTGGAGCCGGTCGCCGCCTGAGGATGGGCTCATGAAGGACCACCTCAGCAAGGGCGAGATCCGCAAGGACGCCGTGCAGGACACCGTCGAGGCCGCGGCCGCGACGGTGGGGCAGGTGGCCACGATCATCACCGGGGCCGTCCGCGACATCGCGGGCGCGGTGGGCGGGCTCGCGACCGAGCTCTTCGAGATCCGCGACTCCGCCCGCCGCGCGTCCGAGGCCAACGACCCCGACTAGCGGGTCGGCGCGTCAGCCGAAGGACATCCGGAAGTCGGCCTGGCGGAACGACGCGAGCTGCCGCGCGGGCCGCAGCCATCCGAGGGGGCCGTCCGCGGCGAAGTCCCACCGGCCGCGGCACGGCAGCGCCTTGGCCGAGCCCTGGAGGACGGCCGAGCGGTCCTCGCCGTCCGTGTCCTCGATGCCGGGCTGCCAGGTGCTGGCCTTGAACGGGGTCCGTGGCATCGCGCGCGACACGTCGGTGAACGACGCCGACGCGATCGGCCTGCGGCCGAACGAGGCCGACCAGTCGGTCGAGGACAGTGGGCCGCGGTGCGCGGTGTCGAGGTCGAAGTCGCACAGGCCCTTCGGGATCGCCCAGAGCTCCCGGCCGCCGGCCACCGACGCGGGGGAGTCGACCCAGATGTCGGTGATCGAGACGCGGCGGCCCCTGCCCTCGGGCGCGGGGATCGGCCGGGCGACCAGGAGCTCGGAGTAGGTGAGCGGGCTCCCGGGCTCGTAGCTGACGAACGCAGCGCCGTAGATGCCCGCCGGCCGGAGCTCGTCGACCGGCTCACGCAGCCGGAACAGAGTGAGCCAGAGCTGCCCCACCATGGGCCAGGGGGCGGGCGGGTACGCCGTCGCGTCGGCCATGGCGACATCCTGCCGCACGCGGTTCACGCGCCGTAGCCGGAGCTCCCACTGCGGGTCATCACGACCTGGGTGATCGAGGCGGTCCTGCTCAGCCCGAGCAGCATGTCGACCACCGCGACGACGTCGCTGACCCGGATCATCGTCTTCGCCGGGATGGTGTCGGTGATCCAGGCCGACATGTCGGTCTCGACGTACCCCGGAGCGATCGCCGTGGCGCACACGCCGTTGCCGGACTCCTCCAGGTTGACGGTCTCCACCAGCGACATCAGAGCGGCCTTGCTGGCACCGTACGCGGCCAGGCCGGCTTCGGCGTACGCGCCGGTGATCGAGGAGAGCGCGACGATGCGGGCGGCGCGGCTGGCGTCCTCGACGGCGGCCTGCCGGAGCAGCGGGAGCGCCGCCTGGGTGAGCAGGAAGCCGGAGGTGAAGTTGACCTGGAGGGTCTTGTGGAGCCGGTCGACCGGGAACGACGCGACGCTGCCGGCGGTGCCGACCCCGGCGTTGACGACCAGGCTGTTCATCGACCCGAAGGTCCGCGCGTGCAGCTCGACCACCTTGGTCGGAGCATCCGGGTCGGCCAGGTCGGCGGGTAGGTGGACCACCTCGGGTGCGCCGACGTCCCTCAGGTCGGCGGCCAGCGCGACCAGGTCGACCGCGGAGCGGGAGGTGACGGTGAGTCCGTATCCCTGGCGGGCCAGGCTCATCGCGACACCCCGCCCGATGCCCCTGGACGCGCCCGTCACGAGCGCCGACCTCATCGGCGTGCCCCGAGTGCTCCGAGTGCGTCGAGCCCGGCGGCCAGGAAGTGCGGAACCGCGAGTCCCGACGAGTCGAAGCCGGGCCCGGAGCCTGCGCCCGCACGGAAGCGATGGTCGATGCCGGCCGCGATGACCGCGACCTTGAAGTAGGCGAGCGCGAGGTGGAAGCCCCAGTCGGCCAGCGGTACGCCGCCCGCGGCTTCGTACGCGGCGGCCAGGCTGTCGACGTCGGGCAGCCGGTCACTGGTCCACGCGCTGGACCCGCCGACGATGAGATCGAAGGCGGGGAGCCGGTAGGCGCACATCATGGCGACGTCGGCCACGGGGTCGCCGATCGTGGACAGCTCCCAGTCGACGACGGCCCCGACCTCGGGAGCGCCCTCGACCCGCAGCAGGGTGTTGTCGATGCGGAAGTCGCCGTGCACGATCCCGGTCGCGCGCTGCTCGGGGATCGACGCTGCCAGCCGCGTCGACAGCGCGGTCGCGGCAGCCTGGACCTCCGCGTCGTCGGCACCGACCAGCTCCCACTGCCCGGACCAGCGCTTGATCTGCCGGGCGGCGTAGCCGTCCGGTGGACCGAAGCGCCCGAGTCCGACCGCGTGGTGGTCGATGCGGTGCAGTGCCGCCAGCACCTCCACCAGGTGGCCGATGACCGCCTCGAGGACCGGATCGCCGAGGGTCGCCAGCTCGGCGCGCGACTGGAAGGTGCGGCCCTCGACGAACCCGGCGACCGCGAACGGCGCACCCAGCGCCGACTCGTCCTCGCACACGGCGACCGCCGGGGGGACGGGCACCGCGGTGCCCCGGAGCGCGCGGGTCACGCGGTACTCGCGGACGACGTCGTGCGCCGAGGGGGTCCGGCCCGCACGCGGAGGCATGCGCAGCACCCAGCGGGAGGTGCCGTCCTCGAGGCGGAAGGTCAGGTTGGAGCGCCCTCTGGCGATCAACGTCGCGCGCAGCGGCCCGGCGACGTCGACGCCGGAGGAGCGCAGGTGCTCCGCGACAGCCGCGAGCTCCTCGCCAGACAGTGAGGTCACCGGGCTGCGCCCGCGATCGCGCGGACTGCGCGCTTGGCGATCGACCATCGGTGGACCTCGGAGGGGCCGTCGTAGATCCGGAACGCCCGGAGCTCGCGGGCGATCTTGGCCACGGGGAGGTCGGCGGAGACGCCGAGTCCGCCGCACATCTGGGTCGCCCGGTCCACGACCCGGTACAGCGCCTCGGCCGCGAAGGTCTTGGCGATCGAGGTCGACATCGAGGCCCGGGAGCCGGAGTCGAGATCGCGACAGGCGTCCAGGAGCAGGGCGCGGGTGGCAGCCAGGTCGATCTCGTTGTCCGCGATCATCTGCTGCACCATCCCGAGGCCGGCCAGCCGGGAGCCGAAGGCGCTTCGCTCGGCGGCGTACCGGACCGCGACCTCGTGCGCGCGCACGGCCGCTCCGGTCCAGCGCATCACGTGCGTCATCCGCGCCGGCCCGAGGCGCACCTGCGCGTAGTCGAAGCCCTCGTCCACGCCGCCGAGCACCTGGTCGTCCGGCACGAACACGTCGGTGAAGCTCATCTCGCAGTGGCCGCCCAGCATGGAGCGGTCGGTGGTCCGGACGTGGCGGACCACCTCGATGCCGGGCGTGTCCCCGAGGGCCAGGAACATGGTGGCTCCGCCGTGGGAGCCCGGCTCACCGCTGGTGCGGGCCATCACGATGTAGAACGAAGCGCCGTCGGCACCGGTGATGAACGTCTTGCGGCCGTTGATCAGCCAGCCGCCGTCCACCTTGGAGGCCCGGGTGGTGAGCAAGGTGGGGTCCGACCCCGCCCCGGGCGCCGGCTCGGTCATGGCGAACGCCGAGCGGTAGGTGCCCCGCACCAACGGCTCGAGGAACTCACGGCGTTGGCTCGGCGACGCGATGTGGTCGAGCATGTGCACGTTGCCCTCGTCGGGGGCGTTGAGGTTGAGTGCGATCGGCCCGAACAGGGAGTGGCCCGCCGCCTCGAAGACGGGAGCGCATTCACTCATCGAGAGGCCGAGGCCTCCGCAGTCGACGGGCCCGTGCGGGGCGAGGAGCCCGGCCTCCCGTGCCCGGGCCTGGAGGCGGGAGCGCAGCTCCGCACCGCCCGCGGCCTCGATGTCACCGTCGTGCTCGTCGTCGAGAGGGAGCACCTCCCTCCGGACGAACTCGCGGGTCGCGTCGACCACCGCCTGCATATCCTGCACGTCTTCTCCCTCTCGTCCCGACCGATCACTCGCTCGGGCATCGTGTCAGGCAGACCGTGCAGGGGTCAATGTGATCCAGGGGTCTCGCCGGTTCAGCGGCTGCCGATGAGGCCCCGCGCCATGGTCAGGTGGCGCTCGACGAGGTCCTCCGGGGACAGCGGGCCGTCCTCTCGGTACCAGGAGGCGACGCCGACACACAGCGTCGAGACCGCGCGGGCGGCGTCCTTCGGATGCTCGGTGGCGAAGTCGCCGCTGGCGTGTCCGGCGGCGATCACCTCCTCCAGCATCCGCTGCTGCTCGTCGCGCAGGGCGACGTAGTCGACGCGGTTGTCGGGGAGCAGGCTGCGGATCTCGCTCGAGGCGACGAACGCCTGCGTGCGCCGGAACATGTGGAAGCGGAGCAGTGACTCGACGAGCGTGTCGAACCGGGACGCCGGCTCGGCCTCGGCGGACTCCAGTGCCGCGCGGCTGCGGTCGAGCAGTTCCTGCATCACCGCGACCATCAGGTCCATCAAGATGTCCTGCTTGGAGCGGTAGTGATGGTAGACACCGGGGACCGACAGGCCGGCCCGCGCGGCGATGTCGCGGATGCTGGTGCCGTGGTACCCCTGCTCGGCGAAGGCACCCAGTGCCGCATCGAGCACCCGGGGCAGCGTGGCTGGCCCGTACTCGCGCCAGTCCGCGCCGGTCGTCATGGGAGCACTCTAGGGTGCCCGGCGATGCGGCTACGAACCCGTGCCCGGCGACGACTTCCCGGGTCCCGCGGCGGTGATCCCGGCGAGCACCACCTCGGTGAACCGGTCGGCGACCTCCTCGGGACTCATCGCGCCGTTCGGGCTCAACCAGAGGTAGGAGTAGTTGAACATGCCGAGGATCCCCTTGACGACGATGGGTTCGACCATCGTGAACTCTCCGGTGGCCATCCCCTTCTCGACCGCGCGGCGCCAGAGGCTCTCGTAGTCCTCACGGGCCGCCATGACCTCCTGGCGGCCGTCGCCGCTGAGTCCGGTGTACTCGCGGAAGAACACCGTCCACTCCGCGCGGAGCGTGGCGATGTTGCGCATGAGGGCCCGGGCGAGCGCGCGGACCATCTCGGTCGCGGACGTGTCCTGCTCGACGATGTCGCGCGCGGTCGGCAGCAGCTGGTCGATCGCGTCCATGCTGATCGCGTGGAGCAGGGCCTCCTTGCTGCCGATGTGGTAGTAGAGGGCGCCGCGGCCCAGGCCCACGGCGTCGGTCAGCGCGGCCATCCCCGTGGCGTGGTATCCGTCTCGGGCGAACAGCTCCGCGGCGATGCGCCGGATCCTGACCTTCGTGTCGCCCTCGTGGGCCCCGTCACTCATTGCTCTCGATTCTATCGGTCAGTGGGCGCTCTCGGAGGGGCATTGACCGACCCCGGAAAGCCGGTCCAGCGGCTTTGAGATTCTTTGCGGTCCTCGTTGACACCGTCGTTTGACGAGAGCCATACTCGCTCTGTACCGATCGGTCAGTCAAGCGATGTTGCATTCGACCGTCGAGGGGTCGGTACCGGCCGCCTGGCGCGACGCAATTGCAGATCTGGTCTGCCATGTAAGCGGCCGTCGGGGCGCGCTCGACGTAGAACATGTGAATTTTTCGTTACGAAAGAACCGGAGATAGAGCATGGAAGTCTCGCTGATGATGCCCACCCACGGCTTGTTGTTCCGGAATGAGGAGAACGCGTTTCTCCCCGCTCCCGACAGGAATGTCGACGTGGTCGAGGTGGCGCAGCTCGCCGAGCGGCTCGACTACCACTCGCTCTGGTTCTCCGACCACGTGCTGATGACCCGGTCCAGCGATTCCGGGCACCCCGCCAACTGGTCCGGCGAGCGGGCGTACCCGGGTGACGCCTACATGCTCGACGGTCTCGTCTCGATGGGGGCGGTGGCCGCCGCCACGACGCGGATCCGCTTCTCGCCGAGTGTGCTGATCAGCCCCTACCGGCACCCGCTGCACGATGCGCGCCAGCTGGCCGCGGCCGACATCATCTCCGGTGGCCGCCTCATCGCCGGGGTCGGTGCGGGCTGGATGAAGGAGGAGTTCGACGCCCTCGGCCTCCCCTTCGAGGCCCGGGGCCGGATGCTCGAGGAGTGCGTCGAGATCTACCTCAAGTCGTGGCATGACGAGTGGGTCGACTACGACGGCGAGTTCTACCGGTTCAAGGACGTCTCCATGAACCCCAAGCCGATCCAGGAGAACGTCCCGATTGTCTTCGGCGCGGCCACCAAGGCCGGTGCCCGCCGGGCCGCCAAGTGGGGGTCGGGCCTGTACCTGCTCTTCCTCGACCCGTACCCGGACCCGACGCGCTACAACAAGCTGCACGACGAGCTGCTCCGCCAGCTCGACGACCTGGGACGCAACGGCGACGAGTTCGAGTTCTCCGTCATGGTCTCCGCCCGGCCCACCGACGCCGGCGCGCCCGAGTCGAAGGCGGCAACGCGCAAGGCCCTGACCGGGACCCCCGACCAGGTCCTGACCGACATGGAGGCGTTCGCCGAGGCCGGCTACTCGCGCTGCGTGGTGCACCTCGACGTCCAGTCCGGCACCTACGACGAGTACCTCGAGCTGGTCGAGCGCTTCGGCGACATCATCCCCGAGGCCAAGAAGATCCCGGTACGCGCACCCGCCCTGTGACGGTCCAGCGAGAGGAGGGACGCCGCCCATGCTGCGTCGCATTTCTGTTCCCGAGCTCCACGAGCTGGCGGCGGGGATCGGGTGGTTCGATCTCGACGCCGACGACGCGGCCGAGTACGCCGAGCTGATCTCGACCGTGCTCGGCACGCTCGACCTCGTGGACGACCACGACCTCTCGACGCGTGCCGGCCCGGCCGGGCCGAGCGCCGCTGGGAGCGACCTGGAGGTCATCCGCAGCGCTGGCCGGCGGCCGACCCCGGACGAGGACCCGCTGAACGCCGTGGTGCGATGGGTCGACGTCCGGGCGGTGAACGGTGACGGCGTCCTCTCCGGGCTGAAGGTGGGGCTGAAGGACTCGGTGTCGGTGGCCGGCGTGCCCTTGACGCTCGGCGGAGCCGTGCTACGGGGGTTCTGCCCGCCCGTGGACAGCGTCGTCACTGAGCGGCTGCTGCGCGCCGGAGCCCGGATCACCGCGATCACGAACATGGACGACTTCGCGTTCTCGGGCGGCGGTGACTCCAGTGCCTACGGTCCGATCCTCAACCCGTTCGACCTCCGCAGGAGCGCCGGCGGATCGTCGGGTGGATCGGCCGCCGCGTTGGCGTACGACGGGATCGTCGACGGCGCGATCGGCACCGACCAGGGCGGCAGCATCCGGGTCCCCGCGGCGTGGTGCGGGGTGCTGGGCCTCAAGCCGACCCATGGTCTGGTGCCGTACACCGGCATCGCCGGGATCGACGCGACGTTCGACCACGCCGGTCCGATCGCGCGCAGCGTGGACGTCCTCGGCCGGCTGCTGCTGGCCATCGCCGGACCGCACGAGAGCGATCCGCGGCAGGCGGCGACCACGTTCGACCCCGACACCGTCACCGCTGCGCTCGAGTCGACCGCGGACGACTTCCGGGGGGTGCGGATCGGCCTCCTCGCTGAGGGCTTCTCCGAGGACGACGAGCCCCGTCGGCAGACGTCCGAAGCGGTCCGGGCCGTAGCCGGGCGCCTCGGGGACGCCGGTGCCGTCGTCGCCGAGGTGAGCGTCCCCGAGCACCTCCAAGGAGGCGGGGTCGCGTTCGCCGGGTTCATCGAGGGCATGGCAGCCACCGCACTCGGCGGTGGCAACGGCTATCACTGGAAGGGGCGCTACGCCCCCGAGTTCGCCGCCGCCCTGAACGCCGGCCTCCGCAGCCGGGGCAACGAGCTCCCACCCCAGATCAAGATGGTGGCCCTCCTGGGTGAGCACCTGCGCCGCTACTACGGGGGATCCGTGTACGCGGCGGCCCAGAACCAGCGGGCGTGGCTGCGCGCCGCCTATGACGCGGCCCTGCAGCAGGTCGACTTCCTGGTCCTGCCCACCACGCCGTACGCGACATTCGAGCACCTGGATTCCCTCGGTCTCGCCGAGAAGGCGCTGAGGGGTTGGGAGCCATTGTCGAACTGCGCCCAGACCGACATGACCGGGCATCCCGCGATCTCGATTCCCGCCGCCTCGGTCGACGGTCTGCCGGTCGGTGTCATGGTGATCGGCCGGCACGGTGACGACGGACGCCTGATCGAATTCGCCAGCCGTTACGAACGGCGCTTCGGCTGGGATTCCGCCATTCCCGATCCGCGTTAGCGCGAACCATTTCCAGTACGTCCTCTCGGGAGGAACCCGCTTTGCACCGAACGAAGTACAACGAGAGGACAGGCACCATGAGAAAATCACGTCGGATCTCGTCCGCGCTGGCGGTCGTGCTCGCCGTGGCCGGGCTCGCCGCGTGCGGATCGTCGGACTCGGAGGAGGCACCGTCCAGCGGCGAGCAGCTGGCGGATATCGACGAGCTGATCATCGGCGCCTCGGTGGCCAAGACGGGCGCCCAGACGTTCTACGGCGGGCCCGCCATGGTGTCGGTGCAGGAGGCCATCGACGACATCAACGCCGCGGGCGGGGTGGACGGCAAGCAGATCAGGCTGATCTGGGAGGACTCCCAGACCGACTTCGCCAAGAGCGCCGCCGCGGCCGAGAAGGTCATCGCCGAGGGCGCCCACGTGCTGCTCGTGGACTGCGACTTCGACTACGGGGTGCCGGCCGCGCAGGTCGCCCAGGAACGGGGTCTGGTGGCGATGAACCTGTGCGCGGGATCGCCGCGCGCCGGTGACCCGACGATCCTGCCCACGGGCTTCTCGATGGGTATCGCGACCAACGTCGAGGCGGCCGCCATCGCCGAGCACGCCTACAACGAACTGGGCTACCGGACCGTCTACCAGCTTCGGGACAACTCGATCGAGTACAGCAAGTCCGTCTGCGACTACTTCGCCGACGCCTGGACGTCGCTCGGCGGCGAGATCGTCGGGGAGGATGAGTTCAGCAACTCAGACACCTCCCTGCAGAGCCAGGTGAGCAAGCTCCGCTCGGCCGAGGGCGACTACGACGCGATCAACCTGTGCACGTACAACCCGGGCCTGACCACCGCCGTTCGGCAGATCCGGGCCGCCGGGATCGACGCTGCGCTCCTCGGCAGCTTCACCTGGGACGGCGACAGCTGGCTCGGCGATGAGGGCGTGGGCGCTGTCTCCGACGTCTACTTCCCGGCGTACGCGAGCCTGTACGGCGACGACCCGCGGCCCAAGGTCAACGACCTGGTGCAGACGGTCGAGGCGGAGATGGGCACGGTGCCCTTCACCTCCTTCACGATCCCCGGCTACAGCGCGATCGAGGCGCTGGTGCGGGCGATCGAGGAGGCCGGGAGCACGGAGGCGGACGACGTGGTGGCGGCGCTCGAGACCTTCGAGAACGAAGAGCTCCTGGTCGGACCGGTCACCTACAACTCTGAGTCGCACATCCGCATGCTGGGTGAGAACGAGGTGGCGATCATGCAGGTCCAGGGCGGCAAGCCGAGCTTCGTCGAGATGGTGACGCCCGCGTCGGTGCCGAAGCCGTAGTCCGGATCGGTCGCGGACCATTCGCAGAACCACGAGAACGAGGGACGAGGAGCCATGGCTGTGCTCGCATGCGAGCGAGTGTCCGTACTGCGCGGTGGTGTGCAGGCGCTCAAGGACGTCAGTGTGGAGGTCGTTGCCGGCCAGGTCGTCGGCCTGATCGGTCCCAACGGGGCCGGCAAGACCACGCTGCTCGACGTGCTGAGCGGGTTCCTCGCCCCTGTCTCGGGCACCATCTCGATCGACGGCGCCGACGTGACGGGGTTGGTCGCGAGCCGCCGGGCCCGGGAGGGTATCCACCGCACGTTCCAAGGGTCCCGGCTGTTCAGCAACCTGAGCGTCGAGGAGAACGTCCTCATCGGTGCCGTCTCGATGGGCGCGTCCCGGGCCGAGGCCCAGGCTCGCGCCGACGACCTGATCCGCGCGTTGGAGCTCGAGGACGTACGACACCGTCGCTGCCGGTCGCTGCCGCAGGGGGTGACCCAGCGCATCGTGCTGGCGCGGGCACTGTCCACCCAGCCGCGGTTCCTGCTGCTGGACGAGCCCGCCGCCGGGCTGTCCGAGGTCGAGACCGAGGAGTTCGAGGCGTTGCTGAAGCGCGCGCAGGAGGAGGGGGCCGCGATCTTGGTGGTCGAGCACGACATGCGGTTCGTGGAGTCGGTCTGCGGGACCGCCTACGTCCTCACCGAGGGCGAGCTGCTCTTCCACGGCACAGTGCAGGAGACCTTCGAGAGTGCTGCCGTGCAGGCGGCCTATCTCGGTGAGACGGGCTCGGAGCCGGCGTCGTGACGGGGACGCGAAAGGCCTCGACGCTCGCCGTCGCGTCGCTCACGGTGCAGTACGGCCGGCGCACGGCCCTCGAGGACGCGAGCCTGGTCATCGAGCCGGGCTCGGTGACCAGCGTCGTGGGTCCCAACGGCGCGGGGAAGTCCACCCTGCTGAACTGCGTGGCGGGACTGGTGAAGCCGCACCGTGGCACGGTGCACCTGGGCGACGTCGACGTGACCGGTGTGTCTGCCGAGCGGGTGGTCCGGTCGGGGCTGGCCCTCGTGCCCGAGGGCAAGCACGTGTTCACCACGCTGACGGTCGAGGAGAACCTCAGACTGGCCGCGGCACCATTCGGACGCGACACGAAGCGGGTCCGCGTGGCCGACCACCTCGTGCTGTTCCCGAAGCTGCAGGGCCGCCTGGCCCAACGCGCGTCGTACCTGTCCGGCGGTGAGCAGCAGCAGCTCATGATCGCGAGGGCACTCGTCGGTTCGCCGGCGTTCCTGCTGCTCGACGAGCCGTCGATGGGCCTGGCGCCGCAGGTCGTAGAGGAGGTCTTCGCGATCCTGCGACGGCTCGCCGACCAGGGCGTCGGGATCTTGTTGGTCGAGCAGTTCGTGGCTCAGGCGGTCTCGATCTCGGAACGGGTCCACGTCCTGGCGCGAGGCCGGCTCCAGCCGGGGGTGACCGGCGCCGAGGCGCGTGCCTCCATCGAGGCAGGGACGTTCTTCGAGGCGTACTCCGGTCGCCGGAGTGACCCACTGACGAAGCCGGGCGAGTCGCTTGGCAGCTCCGGACGAGTTGAGGGGAGAGCTGAGTGAACGAGGTGCTCCAGGCGCTGGCCGACGCCGTCAGTGCCGGCAGCCTCTACGCGATCATCGCGTTGGGCATCGCCCTGATCTTCGGCGTCATGCGCCTGGTGAACATGGCGTACGGCGAGACGATCGTGGCCACGGCGTACGCCGCCTACTTCCTGCAGGACCAGCCGGCCTGGGTCTTGATCCCGGGCATGATCGTGGTCGGCATCGGGCTCTCGGTGCTCATCGAGCGGGTCGCCTTCCGGCCGCTGCGCAGCGCCAGCCCGACAACGATGCTGATCGCCGCGTTCGCGGTCGGCTTCATCCTCCAGAACGCCGCGCTCGCGACGGTGGGCGCGAGCCCCCGGGCGATCGCGGCCGGATCGTCGCTCGCGACGTCGCAGTCGATCGGCCCCGTCAACGTCCCCGGGTACAGCATCGTCACGGTGCTGGCCGTGGTCGTCATCGTCGTGGTGCTGCGCACCTTCTTGATGCGGACCTCGCTCGGGATCGGGATGCGGGCGGCCTCGGAGGACTTCGACGCTGCCCGGCTGATCGGTGTCAAGGCCAACTCGGTCATCCGGGTTGCCTTCGTCCTCAGCGGTGCGATCGCCGGGGTCGTCGGCTACCTGCTGATCGCCGCGACCGGCGGGATCACCCCGACGAGTGGTCTCGCCCCTGCGCTGCTCGGGTTCATCGCCGTCGTGGTCGGGGGGATGGGGAGCCTCGGCGCCGCCGCCCTGGGCGGCTTCCTGCTCGGCGCGGTGACCCAGATCCTGCAGTACCTCTTGCCCACCGATCTCCTGGTGTTCCGGGACGCGCTGCTCTTCGCCGGAGTGCTGCTGCTCCTCGTGTGGCGACCCCAGGGACTCTTCATCCGCACCAGCTCGGTTCTCGACCGTGCCTAGACCCGTGCGTGCAGAACTCATCAGGCCCCGCAGGGAGCGCGACGTGACCGACACCGACTCGAAGACGACCGCGAGGACCCTGGGATCGCGGTGGCTCGCCACCGCTCCCGACTGGACGACACCGATCGCGCTGACCGCGCTGGTCCTCGCCTCGTTCGGACTCATGAGCGTGCTGGGCTTCGGGAGGACCGGCGTCGAGGCGTTGATCATGCTGGTGGCGGTCATCGGTCTCTACTCGTACTCCGGAGTCACCGGGATCCCCAGCTTCGGCCACGTCGGGTTCATGGCGGTCGGCGGCTACGTCGCCACCCTGCTGACCCTTCCGGTCGCGATCAAGTCCTACCGACTGCCCGGCCTCCCGACGGCTCTGGCCACCACGGAGCTGGACCCGTACCTGGCGCTGGTGATCGCCTTCGTCGCCGGCGTGCTCGTCGCGGCGCTCTTCGGGTTGCTGATCTGGCGCCTGAACGGGCTGGCCGCGGGCATCTCGACGCTGGCGCTGCTCCTGGTCATCTACAACGTCTCGAGCGGGTGGGAGGACGTCACGGGCGGCCGGGGCGCCGTGCCGGGAGTGCCGCACATCTCCGGGGCCGGGCCCGCCCTGGTCGTGGCGATCGCCGCGATCTGGCTGACCTGTGCCTTCGTGTCCACCAGGCAGGCGCGCTTCGCGCAGGCCGCGCGTGAGGACGAGGCCGCCGCCCGCGCGGTGGGGATCCGGATCAACCTGGCCAGGTGGGTCGCGCTCACCTGCAGCGGGGGCACGATGGCGCTGGCCGGAGCGCTCTACGTGTACTTCGTGGGGTCCATCAGCCCCGACTTCTTCTACGTCGCCATGATGTTCACGCTCCTGACCTACCTCGTCGTGGGCGGGATGATGAGCATCACCGGCGCGGTCATCGGGACGCTCGCCGTGCAGATGCTGCGGCAGCTCCTGGATCCTCTCGACAGTGGCTGGGACTTCGCGGGCTGGTCGTTCGACGGACGCCCCGGCCTGCGCTTCGTGGTCCTCGGCCTGCTCACCCTGGCGGTGCTGATCAAGCGACCCGGGGGATTGTTGAACGGGTACGAGCTCCGGCTGCCACTGCGCCGACGAGGAGCTCACGCGTGGCGGACATCCGGCGAGCCCGGCCCGTCGGCAGAGCGACCGCCGGCCTGACCGACAGCAGACGGGTCCGACGTGGACGCTCTCGCGTCACGAGGCCTACCCGGCGAGGTGACGTGGCCTGACAGCGGCGTCGATCTCGACCGGTGCGCGCTCGAGGGGCACGTGGTCGTCGTCACCGGAGCCGGCTCGGGACTCGGAGCGGGGTTTGCGGTGGCGCTGGCCCGGCCGGAGCCGACATCGTCCTCGCTGACCCGGCGTCGTCGCACACCGCCGGCATCGCGCTGGCGGTTGACGGTGGGATGTCCGGTCACTGAGCGACCGGCGTCAGCTCGACCCTTCGCGCAGCTCGGCGCGGCGGATCTTGCCGGTCTGCGTCTTCGGCAGGCTCTCGATGACGTGGACCTCCCGGGGCGCCTTGTAGGCAGCGAGGCGGTCGCGGGCGAACGCGATGAGCTCTGACGGTGGGGTGTCTCGGCCCGCCGACGTGAGCGAGACGTAGGCCACCACGCGCTCGCCGCGGTAGTCGTCCGGCTCCCCGACCACGGCAGCCTCGTGCACCGCCGGGTGCTCGTAGAGCACGTCCTCGACCTCGCGGGGCCATACCTTGTAGCCGGAGGAGTTGATCTGGTCCTTCAATCGGTCGACGAGGTAGATCCAGCCCTGCTCGTCGATGATCGCGCCGTCGCCCGTCCGGAGCCGCCCCTCGGGCATCGTCGCGGCCGTGGCATCGGGATTGCGCCAGTACCCGGGGACCACCTGGGGGCCGCTCATCTCGAGCTCGCCCTGGGTGCCGGGTGCGACCGGATCGCCCTGCGCGTCGATCACGCGGACCGTGAGGTTCGGGACCGGCACGCCGATCGAGAGGGTCCCGCTCGGCTCGTGCACCGGGGCCTGGACCCCGGGCGGGACGGCCACGACGGCGGAAGCCGTCTCGGTCATCCCGTAGCAGTTGTGGATGTAGATGCCGAAGCGTTGGACGAACCGCTCGATGGTCGCCGGCGGGATCGGCGCCCCGCCGGAGAACAGGAGCCGGACGGAGGCGAAGTGCTGGCGACCCGCATCCGGGATCTCGTAGAGCGCGTTGAACGCGGTGATGGAGCCGATGGTGAACGTGATGCCGTGCTCGGCGAACGCGTCGAGAACGACCTCGGGCTGGAACCGGTGGGTGAACACCAGGGTGGCCCCGTGGACCAGCGCCACTGCGGCGTTCACGACCGCGCCGGTGATGTGGAACAGAGGGGCCAGTGCGAGCACGACGTCCTCGCGGCCGAGCTCGATCCAGGAGCCGTACGTCGCGATGACGTTGAGCATGTTGGCGTGCGTGATCATCGCGCCCTTGGGCGGGCCCGTCGTCCCCGAGGTGTACGCGAGCAGCGCGACGGTGTCGGGCATGACCGTGCCGGGCGCGACTGCCGGCTGCCGGTCCCGGTGCTGCTCGACGATGGCCAGCAGGTCGCCGTCGCTGGAGGGCTCGGCGCGCTGGGTCGTCGCGAAGACCCGAGGGTCGTTCCGGGTCTGGAAGTCGAGCGAGGACGTGGTGACCAGCCACGAGACCGTGCTTCCCGCGAGCGTCTCGCGGGTCTCGGCCAGGTCGGTGTCGCTGCAGATCATCCCGACGGCGCCGGCGTCGTCGACGAGGCGGCGCAGCTCGAGCTTGCGGTACATGGGGTTCAACAGGAGCGCGGCGGCGCCGAGCTTCCACAGCGCCAGCAGCGCGACGGCGTACTGCGGCGTGTTCTGAAGGTAGATCCCCACGTGGTCACCCAGGCGCACCCCACGCTCCTGGAGGCCCACGGCGAACGCATCGGAGATCCGGTCGAGCTCCGCGGCCGTCAGCGAGCCGTCGAAGTACCGCACCGCGGTCGCGTCCGGATCCGCGGCGACGCGCGCCGTCCAGGCGTCGACCACGGTCGGCCACGGCGGCGCGATCCGGAGCGGGAGATCGGGGGGGTACAGCGCGAACCACGAGGGGTTGGGTGCCATCATCCACATCTCCTATACCGATCGGTCGCTCGGTCTGTTAGCATTCGGCAGCTTGACCGCATTGTCAAGCAGGATCGGCCGAGCCGGGACGCTCACGCCGCGCCTGCGACGAAGGTGACGAACCGAGGTGGGAGTGCGCATGGCCGGAGACCTGGTCGACCAGGGAGCTGCGCGTCCGTGTCCGGGAGGAGCCCGGTGAAGATCGCTGTGGCGAGAGAGACCCGGGAGGGCGAGGCGCGGGTGGCGTTGGTGCCTGAGCTGGTGGGCAAGCTGACCGGCCTGGGGTACGACGTGGTGGTGGAGCCCGACGCGGGCCGGCATGCGTTGATCGCGGATGCCGACTACGAGGCCGCGGGCGCGTCGGTGGACGCGGGCGCGGTGGAGCAGGCGGACGTGCTGGTCTCGGTCCAGCCACCGGGCACGGACGTGGTGCGGCGCCTGCGGTCGGG